>JBOHHE010000422.1:0-67052 GCA_050700355.1 Pseudonocardiaceae bacterium | reverse complement strand
AGGAACGCATCGACCTCGTCCTCGTTGTAGCCCCGCTTGCCGATCGGCGGCTTACTGAACGCGACGTTGTGAACGTCGGCGGGGGTCAACGGCATCGGATCACCTCACGCACTCCTCGACTGTGCCTTCCTTGGGCGGACCGGCCCTCTTAGCCCCGACGGCCGTTACCTAAACATAGGTTCCACCACTCGCATCAGTATGAACACCACAAGCAGCAGAACCATAATGGACAAGTCCAGTCCCACGCCTCCCACGCGGATGGGCTTGATCACCCGACGGAGCGCCCGGACCGGTGGATCGGTCACGGTATACACCGATTCGACCACGATCGCCACCCCTCCAGCTGGCTGCCAACTACGCGCAAAGGCGCGAACGAGTTCGATCACGATACGCGCAGTGAGCAGGAGCCAGAAGAAAAATAGCAGGTAGTACACCACCATCCAGACCTCTTCCACGGCACCACTCTGCCATCGGCGACGCGGCGACCGTGCACCAGGGCCCCCTCATCGGGAGTTTTGGTTGAAGAGTCCACCTTCGGCGATTCGACGCCGGTCCTCCGCCGAGACATCGACGTTGGGTGGCGAGAGGAGGAACACCTTGTTGGTCACCTTGTCGATCGAGCCGCGCAGCGCGAAGGCCAGCCCAGCGGCGAAGTCGACCAAGCGTTTGGCGTCCTTGTCCTCCATCCCGGTCAGGTTCATGATCACCGGCGTGCCCTCACGATAGCGCTCTCCGATCGGACGTGCCTCGTTGTAGGTATGCGGGTGTAACGTGACGATCCGGGCCAGCGGGTGCGCCTCTTCCGCGGGGAACGTACTTGTGCTTGGGGGGACGAGGGGCTCGTGTACCGCTGCTACTGCGGTGTCAACGGCCAGCGAGCCGCGTACCGGGGCGTCCGAGATGTCCCGCACCCACGTGGGGCGCCGGGCCGTATGCCGAGATGACGCCATCGGAGCACCAACGCCGCCGGGCTCCGCGGCAAAGTTGTCACGGTGGCCGTTGTCACGGTGGCCATCGAGGTCTGCTCGGGAACGCCGGACCGGTCGATCGACGGCGTAAGCATGCTCCCTGCCGGTGTCACCTGATGGGGTCTCGTACGCCCCGGCCCCGTAGGTCCCGACCTCATGTGCCCCGCTGTCATGGGCTCCGCCCGCATAGGCAGGGTCGTGCCCCGAGCGGTATCCGTCGCGACGGTACTCGCCGCGATAGTCCGGGTCATAGTCGTCGAGTTCGTCAACTGGGACCATGCCGAAGTAGGCCTTCAGCCTGTGCAACACGCTCATCGCCCCAGCCTTCCTGCCCGACCTTCGATCAACTTCCCCGTCAGCCGGGCCCCGCCTGCTTGCGGTCCGTCGCACACGGTAACGGGAAGGCTATCGGCCGACCGCCCAACAGCGCGGTTCCGACACGCACGCAGGTGGAGCCATGAGCGAGCGCCTGCTCCAGATCCCCAGTCATTCCGGCCGAAAGCTCCAAGGCTCCCGGGTGCTCCCGGCGTAGCCGCTGCGCGGCAGTGGCGAGTGCGGCGAAGGCCGAACTTGGATCGACGCCGAGCGGAGCCACCCCCATCACCCCCTCCAGTCGCAGTCGCGGCGCGGCCGCTACCCGGTCGGCCAGCATCCCGAGCTCCGGCAGCGGGCAGCCGCCACGCGAGGGGTCACCGTCCAGACTGGCCTGCACGAGCACTCCGAGCGGTCCCTCCCGCTCACCGGCTTCCTCAGCAGCACCTACGGCCCGGTCGAGTGCACTGACCAGGCGCACTGAGTCCACCGACTGCACCTGCACCGCCCACGAGGCCACCGAACGGGCCTTATTACGCTGTAGCCTGCCCACCAAGTGCCAGCGCAGCGGGGCCGAGGGTCGCAGGGCCTGGGCGTCAGCCACCTTCGCCGCGGCTTCCTGGTCACGGGACTCCGCGACATCGAGCACGCCGAGGTCAGCGAGCAGGGCCACGTCGCGGGCCGGAAAGGTCTTGGTGACCGCCAGGAGCCGAACCTCGGCGGGATCCCGGCCGAGAGCGGTGCACGCGGCCCGAATGCGGCTCCTCACCCGGGCCAGCGCCGTCGCCAGCTCCTCGCGGCGGTCCGCACTGGCCGCTGGTCTCTGTACCGTCATGTCTCGAACCAGGTCAGCGCCGCCAGCCGCCCCGTGGTGCCCTCACGTCGGTAGCTGTACAGGGTAGGGTCCTCGATCGTGCACCGCGGATCGACACCGATCCGGGTAACGCCTGCGTGGACGAGTTGCCGCCACAATCCCGCTCGAAGGTCAAGACCTGCCGTGCCATGGCGGGTCCGGCAGGCGCTGCCCGGCAGTTGCGCCGCCACCTCGGCCTGCATCTCTGCTGCTACCTCATAGCACTGCCCACATGCCGCCGGCCCAAGCAACGCCTCAACTCGTTCAGTCCGTGCGCCGAGTCCCTGCATGGCCTCCAGCGCCGCGGACAACACGCCGCTTCCGGCCCCGACCCGGCCTGCGTGCACAGCCCCCACCACCTTGGCCACTGGATCGGCCAGCAGCACCGGTACGCAGTCGGCGACCAGTACCACCACAGCCAGGCCGGGCTCAGCGGTGACCAACCCGTCAGTGGCGGCCATCGGCTTTGATCGACCGGCCGTGACGACGGCGACCGTGCGGCCGTGCACCTGGTCCATCCAGATCAGCCGATCGGCGGGCAGCCCTACACCGGTGGCGAGCCGTTCCCGGTTGGCCACAACCGTCTCAGGTCGATCGCCGACGTGCGCGCCCAGGTTGAACGAATCGTACGGCGGCACCGATCGCCCTCCGTCGCGAGTAGTTACCACCCGGCGGATACGAACGGCACTCACCGTCTCATGAACGGCGGCACGTCCACCTCGTCCTCATCGTCGGTATCCTGGCCCACCGGTACAGCTCGACTGGGCAGACCCCAGCTCGTTCGGGATGGCGGCGGCCCCGCCCTGCGCTCCCCCGTCGCGGTCTGCCAACCCAAGAGGCCACTCTGACCCGACTGAGCCGGCGGAGTCGTGACCGAAGGTGTAGGCGCTGGTGGCGGAGGGGCAGGTTCCGGCGCGGACCGGGTGACCTTGCCGGCCTGCCCGACCTGTCCGGCCTGGCCTGTGGGCACCCGCGCGGCGACCGGCGTGGGCTCCAGCTTCTTGTGGGACGGACCGCCTGAGTCGAATCCGGCTGCGATCACCGTGACGCGCACCTCATCACCGAGTGAGTCATCGATCACCGTGCCGAAGATGATGTTGGCATCGGGATGGGCAGACTCCTGCACCAAGGACGCGGCCTCGTGAATCTCGAACAGGCCCAGGTCCGATCCACCCGCGATGGACAGCAACACTCCGTGCGCCCCGTCCATCGACGCCTCCAGCAGTGGCGAGTTGATGGCCTTCTCCGCGGCCTGCACCGACCTGCCCTCCCCCCGGGAGGAACCGATGCCCATCAGGGCACTACCCGCCCCGGACATGACGCTCTTCACGTCGGCGAAGTCCAGGTTGATCAGTCCAGGGGTCGTGATGAGGTCAGTGATGCCCTGCACACCGGACAACAGCACCTCGTCGGCGGAGCGGAATGCGTCCATCAAGCTCACTCCGGCGTCGCCGAGCTGCAGCAGCCGATCGTTGGGGATCACGATAAGCGTGTCGCACTCGTTGCGCAGCTCGGTGATGCCGTCCTCGGCCTGCCCACCCCTGCGTTTGCCTTCGAAGCTGAACGGCCGGGTGACCACGCCAATAGTCAGCGCGCCCAGCTTGCGCGCGATACTCGCCACCACCGGTGCGCCACCGGTACCGGTGCCACCGCCCTCACCGGCTGTGACGAACACCATATCCGCGCCCTTGATGACCTCCTCGATCTCCTCGCGGTGGTCCTCCGCAGCCCTGCGGCCTACCTCCGGGTTCGCCCCCGCGCCGAGTCCACGGGTCAGCTCACGACCGATGTCCAGCTTGACGTCGGCGTCGGACATCAGCAGTGCCTGGGCATCGGTGTTCACCGCGATGAACTCGACACCCTTCAGGCCTACCTCGATCATCCGGTTGACCGCGTTGACGCCGCCACCACCGATTCCGACTACCTTGATAACGGCCAGGTAGTTATGTGGGGCCGTCATCCGGGTGTTCCTTTGGCTGCGCCCTCCACAGCTTGGCATTCCACGGCTTGGCCTTTCCCAGCTGGGCCTTCCATCACGGTGGGCCTTCCTCGTCGCTGCCCGATACCTCGCCGAAGGCGGGAACCCCTGCTGGTCCCCTCGGCGTACAACCCTCAACCTCAGCCATAGGGTTAGAGTTATGTCAGCTCCGCTCTCATCAGGGAAGGTAGGGACCACTCGGGGTTCGGTCCAGCAGGCACGCCGGGTGGATCGATACTGAATGTGTTTCGGCGTGGGTGTATATGAGCACCGAAACCAGTGTGCATGAGTGCCGGACACAGAGTGCAGGAGTGCCGGACACGCGGAGGAAGGGGGTCAGGAGATGGTGGGTAGGTCGGGACTGGAGATGTCGTAGATCTGGCCGGGTTGGGTCAGCAGAGCGGTGAGGGTGGCGGCTTTGCGGTCGGCGGACTCGACGCCGCCCCAGCGCACCTCACGGTCGTCGGCCAGCCGCAGCACCACGTCGGCCGGGGAATTCGCGGTTACGGAGAGCACCTGGTTGCGTAGCGGCGGGGACAGCCCGATGAGCACGGTGATCGCGGCGAGGGTGGCGGGGTCGTCGGGAGCGGTGCGGGCCACCTCCAGCTCCGGGAGGCCGGGAGGCGCCTCGGCAATCGTCGCGTAGTCGGTGCCGGTGACATCGATCAGATGTACCCCGTCCGGGGCGGATCGCACCGCGATCGGGGTCCGCTCGGTGACCGTGATCCGTACCGTTCCGCTGAAGGTAGATCCCACCTGGACCCCCGCGACCCGGGGTACCGCCGCCACTCTGGCCTCGATCTCCCCGGTATCCAGCTGCAACACCGATACGCCGAGCGGGACGGCGGCGGCGGTCCGTACCTCGTCGGCGGACAGCTCTGTGGTGCCGATCACCTGTACCGAACGGGCGTCGAGCAGTGAGCTGCCCAGCAACATCCACGTCAGGGCACCGACCAACGCCCCGATTGCGGCCAGCCCGATCGCGCGGCGCCGGCCACGCTGGGGGTGGTTCCGCTGAGGGAAACCACGTAGGGGCGGCCGAGGACGAGGCCGGGCAGCGTTCACGCCGGCCCTCACAGCGCCCCGGTGATGGCGCGGCGCTCCAGTTCGGCGATCAGCTCAGGACCGAGCACCGTCACATCCCCGGCTCCCATGGTGATCACGACGTCACCGGGGCGGACCAGATCGGCCAGCCGCGCCGGAACCTTCTCCCAGGAGGGCTCGTAATACACGCACCCGGCGGGCAGCCGTACCGCCTCGACGATGAGCGCTCCGGTGACACCGGGGATCGGGTCCTCTCGTGCCCCATAGACGTCCAGCACCACCACCACGTCAGCCAACGCCAATGAGGTTCCGAACTCCGCGGCGAAGAGCTGGGTGCGGGAATAGAGGTGCGGCTGGAACGCCACCAGCAGTCGCCCCTCCCCCACCACCTGCCGGGCTCCGCGCAGAGCGGCCGCGACCTTCGTCGGGTGGTGGGCATAGTCGTCATAGACGCGGGCGCCACCCGCCCGCCCCTTGAACTCGAACCGACGCCGGACCCCGCTGAACCCGGCGAGTCCGGCGAGCAGGCCGGCCAGCGGCGCGCCCAGCTCCAGACCGGCCAGCAACGCGGCCAGAGCATTGTCTGCCATGTGCTCACCGGGTACCGCGATCTCGAGCCCCACCTGCTGGGTTGCCCCGTGCGGGCCGATCAGCGCTGCGGTGACGACACCCCGCCCGCCCGCTGGGATGTATTCCCCCCGATGGACGTCCCCGACCGCGGTGGCAGCCCTGCCATAACGGCGCACCCGCATTCCCCCAGCGGCCGCGCGGGCACCCAGTGCCGCCGATCCCGGGTCGTCGGCATTGACGATCAGCACACCGTCGGGACGCAGGCGGGCGACGAACGCGTCGAACGTCGCGATATACGCCTCGACAGTGCCGTGGTGGTCCAGGTGGTCAGCCTCCACGTTAGTGATCACGGCCAGGTCGGGTGAGTAGGCCAGGAAGGAACCATCGCTCTCGTCAGCCTCAGCGACGAAGACATCGCCGCTGCCGTGGTGGGCGCCGGCCCCGGAGACATTGAGGTCACCGCCGATGAGAAACGACGGGTCCGCGCCACAGTGCTGCAATGCGACGGTGAGCATCGAGGTCGTGGACGTCTTTCCGGCGGTACCGGTCACGCAGGCGACTTGGTAGCCGGCCATCAACGCGGCCAAAGCGGTAGAGCGGTGGATCACCGGGATGCCCCGCCGGGCACCCTCCACGAGCTCGGGATTGTGTGAGTCGGTCTGGTGCACCGCCTTGGTGCTGATGATCACGGTAGGGTCGGCGTCGAGCTGGTCGAGATTACCCGCCGCATGCCCTACGGCGACCTTGGCGCCCAGCGCGCGCAGCGCGATCAGTGCCCGGGAGTCCTTAGCGTCCGAACCGGAGACCGCGCCGCCGCGAGCAAGTACGATCCTGGCCACCCCGCTCATTCCGGCACCTCCGATCCCGATCAGATGCGGGCGGGTGAGCTGCACCGGCAGCGGCGGTATCGAAGTCATCGACGGCCTTCCCGGCCACGAGGAGACGCGATCGGCCTGCTCCCGGTACGGACCGAATGCGTGGCCCGGCGTGGTGACCGGGGCGCCGACAGCTGGGAGCCGGGCGGATGAGGTGCAGCAGGACGGGACCCGGCGGACCGATGCCCGGCCGCGTACGGCACCGGAGGACGCAACCGCAGCAGTCGAGAAACGATTCCCTTCCGCCCTCGGTGAGAGCTCTCCGAGCGCAGCGCGGATACCGCCTCCGGCTCGTGCCGGGCGAAATTGGCCAGTAGTCCGAAGGCCACCATGGCCAGCACCACCGAGGTGCCCCCGGAGGAGATCAACGGCAGCGGAAGCCCGGTGACCGGCAGCAGGCCCACCACGTACCCAATGTTGACCGCAGCCTGACCGACCAGCCAGGTGGTCAGGGTGGCGGCAGTCAGCTTGATCCAGGGGTCGGTATTGCGGGCCGCGATCCGCAGCCCTGCCTGGGCCAGGGTGCCGAACAGCAACAACACGACGAGGCAGCCAAGGAAACCGAGTTCCTCTCCGATGATCGCGAAGATGAAGTCGTTGTGCGCATTGGGCAGGTAGTCCCACTTCGCGCTGCCCTGTCCCAGACCCACCCCCCACCAGCCGCCCTCAGCCAGCGAGTACATCGCCTGACGAGCCTGATAGGCCGCCCCCTGCGGATCGGCGCCCGGGTGCAGGAAGGACTCCACCCTGGCCGAGCGATAACCGGCGATCCCCGCCAGCACGATCGCCCCGGTGACCGCGGTGAGCGCGACCACGCCGAACAGCTCACGAGGCACACCGCCGAACCACAGCAGGGCGAGCAGGATCAGCGCCAGGGTGATGGTGGTACCGAGATCAGGCTGCAACATCACCAGCGCGAAGATCACCACTGCGACCGGCACCAGCGGGGTCAGCATATGCCGCCACTGATGCCGCAGCGGCCGCTTGATGATCAAAACATGTGCCCCCCACAACGCCAGTGCGAGCTTGGTGAGCTCGGATGGTTGCAGCGACAGCGGCCCCAGCCGTAACCAACTCTGGGAACCACCGGTCTCGGTCCCCAGTGGAGTGAGCACCATGACCAGCAACAGCACGCAAACCAGCAGAAATACCGCGCTGGAAGTGCGTAGCAGCCGCACCGGCGCCCGCAACGCCGCCCAGAACAGCACCAGCCCGAAAGAGCAGTACAACAGCTGCCGGACGAACACCGCGTAGGACGAGCCGTCCTGGGTGTAGGACTCCACGCTGGACGCCGAGAGCACCATCACCAGTCCGAACAGCGTCAGCAGGCCGAAGATGGCCAGGATCAGGTGCAGTGAGGTGAGCGGCCGGGCCAGCCAGGTGGTAAGCCGGTGCCGGCCCGCGGCCAGTCGACCGGCTGTCGAACTTCCCTTCCGTCCTGCTATCCCCTGCCACGCGGGGGCGCGAGCCCTCACCGGCCCACCTCGCTGTCCCGCCGCCGGGGATCCAGCGCGGACGCCGCGGCCGCGAAGGCCCGGCCGCGCTGAGCGTAGTCGGCGAACATGTCCATCGACGCCGCAGCCGGGGCGAGCAGCACAACATCACCCGGCCGGGCCAGACCGGCCGCAGCCGCCACCACCTCGGTCATCGCGCCATCGTCTCCTGAATCCACCACTTGGACCGGGACCTGCGGCGCGTGTCGCGCCAACGCGGTGGCGATGATGGCCCGATCCACCCCGAGGAGCACCGCACCGACCAGCCGCTCCCGCACGTCGGCGACGAGTTCGTCTACCTCCGCGCCCTTGAGCAGCCCTCCGGCGACCCACACCACCCGATCATGAGCCAGCAGAGCTGCCCGCGCAGCGTGCGGATTAGTGGCCTTCGAATCATCGATGTAGCGCACTCCAGCGCGCTCACTCACCACGACGCCGCGATGCCCGCCGGGGATGAAAGTGCGCAAGCCCTCGGCCACCGCATGCGCCGAGACCCCGACCGTGCGGGCGAGTGCGGCAGCGGCCAGCGCGTTCGCCACATTGTGTGTTCCGCCGGGTCGGACGTCGATGAGGCCGGCCAGCACGGTGGTATTTCCGTCACCAGCGAAGGCCCGGTCCACCAACCGCCCGTCCACCACCCCCAGCTCACCTCCCCTCGGCGCGCCGGTCGTGAACCCGGTCCCGGCCTTGCCGACGGCCAGCCGGGTCGACCACTCGTCATCGAGGTTGAACACCGCCGAGGTCCGATCCGCGTACACGCTGCCCTTGGCCGCGGCGTAGCCGGCGATCGAACCGTGCCAGTCCAGGTGATCGGCGGACAGGTTGAGCACCACCGCAGCCCGCGGATCCAGCTCAGGCGACCAGTGCAACTGGAACGACGAGAGCTCCACAGCGAGCACTCGATGCCCCTGCCGCACCGCGTCCAGCACCGGCAGACCGATGTTGCCGCAGGCCACCGCATCCAGCCCGGCGGCGCGCAGGATCGATTCGAGCATGCCCACGGTGGTCGTCTTGCCGTTGGTGCCGGTGACCACTAACCACTCGGCACCGGCTCGGCCGGAACCCCTCGACTGAGCACGATCGACCCAACGGGCCAGCGCGGCGTCCCCGATCACCGACACACCTGCCTGCTGCGCGGCCACCAACAGGGCCGAGTCCGGCCGGAATCCGGGACTGGCCACCACCAGGTCGGTGCCCGGAGGTGGCGCACTCAGTCCGACGGACAGCTGCACTCCTGTACCGGCCAGCTTCGCCAGCTGGGCCGAGGAGGAGTCGGTGACGGTGACCGCCGCGCCCAACTCGCCCAGCACCCGGGCCGCCGAAGACCCGGTGACCCGGGCCCCGGCGACCAGCACTCGAGCACCTGCCAAGTCGGCTACGCCACTGATCGACGAATCCGGGAAGTTCGCCGCGCCCACCGTCTCACCCCCCGGCCGCGTTCAGCCACTCGCTGTAGAACACTCCGACGCCCAGCGCGCAACAGATGGCCGCAAGCAGCCAGAACCTGATGATGACGGTGGTCTCGGCCCATCCGGCCAGCTCGAAATGGTGATGGAACGGCGCCATCCGGAACAGCCGTCGCCGGGCGGTGCGGAACACCGCCACCTGCAATACCACTGACAGCGCCTCGACCACGAACAATCCACCGATGACGACCAGCAATAGCTCGGTGCGGGTGACCACCGCCAGTCCGGCGAGCAGCCCACCGAGGGCCAGCGACCCGGTGTCACCCATGAAGATCTTGGCCGGGGCGGCGTTCCACCACAGGAATCCGATACACCCCCCGACTGCGGCAGCGGCCAGCACGGCCACATCCAGCGGGTCACGCACCGTGTAACAGCCGGGAAGCGCCTCGACGGCGCAATCCTGGGTGTGCTGCCAGAACGAGACGATCACATAGGTCGCCAGGACCATCGCCGCAGATCCCGCCGCCAGTCCGTCCAGCCCGTCGGTGAGGTTCACGGCATTGGACCAGGCTGATACCAGCAGATAGCTGAAGATCACAAACCCGACCACCCCGAACGACAGCACGGCGATGTCGCGCACGAACGACAGGTGCGTCGAAGCCGGAGCAATACCGTCGGAATCTCGGAACTGCATCGCCAGAATCGCAAAGAGCACTGCGGCAACCAGCTGGCCGACCAGCTTGGAGGTCTTGTTCAGGCCCAGGTTGCGCTGCCTGCGGATCTTGATGAGGTCATCGAGGAAGCCCACTACCGCGAGCACCGTGGTGAGCAGCAGCACCACGAGAGCCGAGGCGGTCATGCCGGTGCGAGTGACCGTGAAGTGGGCGACCAGATAACCGCTCCACAGCGCCAGCAGGATGGCGACTCCTCCCATGGTGGGAGTGCCTCGCTTACTCTGGTGGCTCTGCGGACCGTCCTGTCTGATCTCCTGCCCGAAACCCTGTCGGGAGAACACCCGGATCAAGTAGGGGGTGAACAGGATGGAGGCCAAGAGGGCGACCCCGGCTGCGACCAGGATGCTGATCACCGGCGACCCCGGTCCTTCGCGGCGGCCTCAGCCAGGGTCATGGGCATCACTCGCCCACTCCGGACATCCTGTCAAGCAGGTCGGCGAGCACGTCCACGTCCGCGAAGGGACGCTTGACACCGTGCACCTCCTGCCCGGTCTCGTGGCCCTTGCCTGCGACCACGACGGCATCGTCAGCACGCGCGTTGGCGACCGCATAGCCGATGGCGGCCGCCCGGTCGGCGATCTCCACCACCTCAGCGGGACCGACTCGGGCGCCGGTGAGCATGGCGGCCCGAATGGCAGCGGGATCCTCGGTACGGGGATTGTCATCGGTGACGACGAGTACATCGGCGCGGCGGGCCGCTTCGGCCCCCATCAGTGGACGCTTGCCGACGTCCCGATCCCCACCACAGCCCAGCACCACCAGTACCCGGCCCGTTACCTGCGCGCGCACCGCATCGAGCAGGGCGGCCACCGCGGCCGGCTTGTGCGCGTAGTCCACGATGGCGAGGAAGCTCTGGCCGCGATCCACTCGCTGCATCCGGCCGGGCACCTCGGCGGTGGCGATGCCGCGAAGCACGAGATGGGGATCCGCGCCCGCGGCGTGCGCGACAGCGAGCGCCAGGAGGGCGTTGGTGACGTTGAACGCACCCGGCAACCGCACTCCCATGTGCTGATCGAATCCGTTCGGGCCCATCGCGCGGAACGTCTGCGGGCCGCTGCGCCCGGCCACGACATCAGCTGCATGCCAGGTCGCCGCGCCGTGTAAGGACACCGTCGTGGTGTCAGCGGTGACCAGCCGACGACCCCAGGCGTCATCGATGCAGACCACATCGACACCGGACCGCCGGTCGAACAGCGAGGCCTTGGCCGCGAAGTAGTCCTCGATGTCGGCGTGGAAATCCAGGTGGTCCTGAGACAGATTGGTGAACGCCCCGACGGTGAAGGTCGTTCCCGCCACCCGGCCCAGCGCCAGGGCGTGGCTGGAGACCTCCATCGGCAGGTGGGTTACTCCGCGCTCGACCATCAACGCCAGCAACGCCTGCAGATCCGGTGCCTCCGGAGTGGTGCCCGTACTGGCCAGATGCTCCTCAGCGATCCGCAGCTGCACGGTGCCCAGCAGGCCGGTGCTTGCTCCGGCCGCCCGGAGTCCCGCCTCCAGCAGATAGGTCGTGGTGGTCTTGCCGGCTGTGCCGGTGATCCCGAGCACAGCTAACCGGGTGGACGGGTCACCATAGAGGTGGGCGGACAACACACCGAGTACCGATCGAGGATCGGGATGTACCAGCACCGGCACCGAAGCATCGAGCAGAGTCGGCCGGGAGGCACCCGCCGGATCGGTGAGCACCGCGGCGGCACCGGCCGCCAGCGCGGCGCGGGCGAAATCGGCACCGTGCGGGCGACCCGCAGTCAGACTCGGCAGCGCC
This sequence comes from Pseudonocardiaceae bacterium, assembly GCA_050700355.1. GTDB lineage: Bacteria > Actinomycetota > Actinomycetes > Mycobacteriales > Pseudonocardiaceae. The sequence continues at coordinate 55,057 of JBOHHE010000422.1, read as the reverse complement.
GCGAACAGGTCACCGGGAAGCACCTGCTGGGCTCGCAGCACGATTCCGGTGACCACCGCCCTGTCCAGCTGTCCCGAGGCGGTCGCCTCCGCCAGCACAGCGAGCCTGGTCAATGAGATCGGCGTAGTGCGCGAGGGGCGCAGCGGCCTCGAAGGAGCCAAAGAAGTCACGGGAGCAGTCACGGTCCGGGGTCGAGTAGCGGGTCTGCTGCGGGTTGCGGCGCTGTGCCCACTGTCGTGGTTACCGGCAGCCGCGAAGGCGAAGGCTACCGGCGCACTGAGCCCACCGAATGGGGGACCCGGTCACTGGTTCAGCGGAGGGTCGCTGGTTTTAGTGGAGGGTCAAGGTGGCGGGAGGGGTGGGGACGGGAGAGAGCGGGATCTGATAACGCTGGGCCACGTAGGAGGCAATGTCGTGGAACAGGGGCGCTGCGGTTCCGGTGTCCGGGTCATCGAGCATGATCCCGACCACGAAACGCGGGGCGTCGGCGGGCAGGATCCCCGCGAAAGTGATCCAGTATTTCGAGTTGCTGTAGCACCCGCAGCCGGGGTCGACCTGCTGAGCGGTACCGGTCTTTGCGGCGATTTGATAGCCCTCCAGCGCCGCCTGTGGACCGGTCCCGCGCTGCTGCGGCTGGTCCTGCACCACTGCGCGCAGCATGTTCCGCACGGTCTGGGCGGTCTGGGCGCTGACCACCGGTACCCCCTCGGGCTGGGGAGTCACGGTTCGGGTGCCGTCCGGAGCGATCACAGCGTTGACGATCCTCGGCGGGATGCGCACCCCGTCGTTGGCGATCGCCTGGTACATGCCCGCCATCTGCAGCACGGTCATCGACAAACCCTGGCCGATGGGGAGGTTGGCAAAGGTACTGCCCGACCACTGCTCGCGGGGTGGGAGGCGGCCCGCGCTCTCCCCCGGCAGTCCCACATCGGTGCGCTGACCCAACCCCATCCGCGACAGCATGTCCACAAAACGGTCCTCGCCGACCCGTTGCGCGACGAGCAACGTGCCGACGTTGGACGAACGAGCCAGCACCCCGGTGAAGGTCAGCTCGATCGCACCGTGTGACCAGGCGTCTCCGATCATCCGGTCGGCCATCCGGAGCTGGCCGGGAACGTGCAACACGGTGTCCGGGGTGACTAGGCCGTACTCGATGGCCGCGGCCGCGGTCACGACCTTGTTCACCGAACCTGGTTCGAATGGGGCGCTGACGGCGGGATTCGCCAGCTGCTCGGGGCTCGCTCCCGTGAGGTTGTTCGGATCGAAGGTGACCGCGTTGGCCATGGCGTACACCTCAGCCGTCTGGGCGTCCAGCACCACCGCGGTACCACCCTTGGCGCCATGGCGCCGCGCGTAGTCACCGAGCAGTCGCTGCAGGGTGTACTGCAGATCGGAGTCCACCGTGAGTTCGAGGTCCGAACCGGGTACCGCAGGCCGGACGGCTCGCTCGCTGCCTGGAATGATCGCCTCGGAGCCTTCCGCCGTGTCCACCACTCGGCGACCGTCCGTGCCGGCAAGCAGCGTATCGGCGTAGTTCTCCAGCCCGACCAGCCCGCGCACCTTTCGCTCGTCTGCGCGCCAGTTCGCCACCCCGAGCACATTCGCGGCTACCTCGCCACCGGGGTATTGCCGGACCTCCCGGTACTCCGCACTGATCTCTGGGAAAACCTGTCTGATCGCCCTGGCCTGAGCCGGCTCCACCGTCGGCGCCAGCAGCACGGTGGGGCGGTCACTGCTCAGCTGAGCGAGCACCTCCGATTCGACTACCAGCGGGCCGAGCACTTGAGCGACCCGGCTGGCCATCGCACGCTTGTGCGCATCCGGATCCGCGCCGGCTGCGCGCTGCTCTTCGATGATCCGCTGGGGCTGGGCATACAGCGCCCGCGCCTCCACGCTGAACGCCAGCGGGGTGCCGTTGCGATCGGTGATCGTGCCGCGCTCGGCGGCCAGCATCTGCGGCGTGGTGCGCTGACTTGCGGCCTGCGCGGAGAGTTCTTCGGCCTGCAGGCCCTGCACCACTACCAGCTTGAGCCCGGCGGCCAGCAGTGCCAGGACGAGCAACGCCCGACCCAGCAGCAGCCGGCTGCGCCCTGCGGTCTCCGACAGGAGGGGTCTGCGGCGGGGCCGAGACGCTCGGGTGGCTTGGCGGACTCCAGCGCGGCGAACCCCGGCACGCGCCGTGCTCGAGCCGCTCATCACGTGCGTCCGGACACCGCAGTCTGCGATGCCGCGGCGGGCTCGGGCTGGACGGGCGCCGAGTCTGCCGCAGGTGGAGTGACGGCAGCAGGCGCGGTAGCTGCCTTGGGCTCACCCACCACCACGACTGATCCATCCGACCCCACCACCAGCCGGGCCGGATCCCCGGCGGGCACCATGCCCAGTTCGAGTGCCCGGCGTGCCAGCTCGGGCGCGGTTTCCAAGGTGGCTACCTCTCGGCCGAGCTGCTCCGAGCGCTCGGTGAGATCCCTGGCCGACTCCCGAGCGTTCTGCAGTCGATAGGAGTCCGCGGCCGCTGCGGTCGACAACCACAACGTGGCTATCAATGCCACCGACAGCACCACCATCATCAGCACCACGAAGGGGGCCCGGTTGGCACCGGCCGAAGGCTGCCCAGCACCATGCAGCGCCCCGCTGCGCTGTGCCCGCCTCGCATAGGCCCGGGCAACAGCCGCCGAACGGGTTCGGGCGGGTCTGTTGACACGGCGACGGGTGGGGGTGCGACCGACTGTGGATGTCGTGTTACGCGGCGGAGCCGCCAGGGAAGCCGTCACGGGGTCACCTCCGGGCGATCGGGTTGTGCGGAGCAACGGGTGCAATGCGCTCGGCAGCCCGCAGTCGCACCGAGGCGGCCCGCGGGTTGGTCCCCGTCTCGGTGGGATCTGCCTGCTCGGCGCCGCGGGTCAGCACGCGGAATTTCGGGCCGTGGCCGGGTAACTCGACGGGCAGGCCAAGCGGAGTACGCGAGACGGCCCGCTCGGTCAAGGCTCGCTTGACAAGTCGGTCCTCCAGAGAGTGGTAGGACATCGCCACCAGCCGGCCACCGACCGACAGCGCATCCAGCGCAGCCGGGATCGCGGCGTGCAACGCCGCGAGTTCACCGTTGACCTCGATCCGCAACGCTTGGAAGGTCCGCTTGGCGGGATGCCCGCCTCGGCGACGAGCGGCCGCAGGGACACTCTGATAGATGACCTCGACCAGTCGAGCGCTACTGTCGAAGGGCTGCCGGGTCCGCTCCTTCACGATGGCGCCCGCGATCCGCCCCGCAAAGCGTTCCTCGCCGTACTCCCGCAGCACCCGGGCCAGATCGGCCTTCGGATAGCCGTTGACCACGTCGGCCGCGGTGGGGCCGGTGGTAGGGTCCATTCGCATATCCAGAACGGCGTCGCGGGCATAGGAAAAGCCCCGCTCGACGGCGTCGAGCTGCAGTGAGGACACCCCGAGGTCGAACAGCACGCCGTCCAGACACTCAAGGTCAAGACGTTCCAGCACATCCGGTAACTCGTCGTACACCGCGTGCACCAGGTGAATCCGCTTGGCGTATGCGGCCAGCCGGTGCCCAGCCAGCTCCAGCGCCTGCGGGTCCCGGTCCAGCCCGACCAACGTGAGCCCCGGATGTGCCTCGAGGAACGCAGCGGCATGTCCGCCGAGACCCACCGTCGCATCGACCAGGACTGCTGGCTGGCCGGTCAATGCCGGCCCGAGTAGCTCCAAGCATCTGGCCAGCAGTACGGGGGCATGGTGGGGTGACCGGGTGCCATCGGGCGGGCGATCGGCCACGGCCAGCCTCCCTCTGCTCATATTCGCACCCCTTATGCCCCTCGTGCCCTAGCGGGCCCCGACTACCCGCACTATCACCCGACCTGCCTCGGCACCAACCGGCCCCGGTGCTGCGGGGTCTCCGCCCGATGCGACGGTCCTGGCGCCGGGGAAGGTGCGTCAGGGCCCTGCTGATCCGTGCACTTCGGTGTCGTTTCGCACATCGGAGGTGTCGTTGCACGTCGGACGGAGGCCTCGCGGCACCGGGAAGGAGCGCTGCCCAGGTGGGCAGACCCACCCGGTCAGAACAAGCCGGGCAGCACCTCCTCCTGCGCTTGGGCGTAAGATTCCTCGTGCTCCTCCAGATAGCGCTGCCATGCTGCGCTGTCCCAGATCTCCAAGCGGCTGATCGCCCCGATTACTGCGCAGTCCTTGCTCAACCCGGCATAACGCCGCAGTTCCGGAACGATCGAGATGCGGCCCTGCGCATCCGGGCGTTGCTCATCGGTGCCTGCGAACAGGTAACGCTGATAGGCCCGCACCGCCTCATTGGTCAGCGGAGCGGCCGCAACCTTGCGCGCCATTTCTTCGAACTCGGCACGCGGAAAAACGTACAGGCAGTGGTCCTGTCCTTTGGTGACCATCAAACCCCCTGCCAGTGCGTCGCGAAATTTCGCCGGCAGTGTTAGCCGACCCTTGTCATCCAGGCGCGGGGTGTGCGTGCCCAGAAACACGGCCACCCCACTTTCCTTGCCAGCCCATCGGGCTGACCCATGAAGCACCCCTGTGCTCCACCGGCCACCACCGTACCCCACTTTCCACCACTGTCAACGGTGACGAAACCCTCCCGCTCTACCCACGAGCGGGATTTAGCCAGGTCAGCAAGAGGGGAATACGGTGGGATGTAGTGGGGAGGGCGACCTGCTACACCGCAGCGGATAGCGCGGCAACGGCGCGTTTCCCCACCTGGGCACAGACGTGCTAAACCCGCACCTCCGGTTTCAGCAGGATCGCCGGAGGTCCGGGTCTTGGGCGTGGGGGGAAGTGGGGGGCGGACTACCGTGCCGGCCTAGCGATCTTCGAAGCGGCGTCGGAACCGCTCCTCCATCCGCTGAGCCAGGGTGCTGCGTGATCCTCCCGCAGAGGAACCGCCGGCCGATTGGCCGCCCTCCGCCGTCTCCCGACCCTGGCTGCGCGCGAAGATCGCAACCACGGCGCCGGCAAACATCACCAGGAAGCCGATAACGCTGATCACCGGGATCCCGGCCGGGCGGAGCGGCACCAAAGGCATCACACCGAGCACGAGAAGCACCAAACCCACCACGAACACCGCTATGCCCTGAAGCCGTCTACGGCGCGACGGGCTACGCATCCGGGCCCCTCGCACGTTCGAGGCGAACTTGGGGTCCTCGGCGTAGAGCGCGCGCTCAATCTGATCGAGCAGACGTTGCTCGTGCTCGGAGAGTGGCATCGAATCCTCCTCCGGCACTCCGGATGTTGATGGCGGATGCAGGTGGCCAGTCCCGACGATAGTCTCTGGATCAGGCAGGCGCCCGCGGTGGGCTCTCAGTGTCGAGGATACGATCCCGCGACGATGACGACTACCCGCTCTGCGTACCCGTTTCAGGGTGCATGCGAGGCGCCGCTCCCCCCGGGGCCGTCCAACAGAGCGGCGGGGCGCACCGCAGTACTGCCGAATCGGGACCGCGCCGCATCCGCGGCCCGCTCTGCGTCCGACCAGTTCGCCTGCTCCCCGTGCAAGGTGAGCTGCTCAGCCACAACCCCACCGACCAACTGCTCCACCCGCACGCCGAGCAGCCGGATCGCGGCCCCGAGCGGCACGTGATGTTCGAACAACCCGGCCGCTATTCCGAAGACCTCCTGTCCGGTATCGGTGGGGTTGGCTAGCGTCCGAGCACGGGTGATGGTGGTGAAATCCGAAAATCTGACCTTCACGGCGATGGTTCTGCCACGTAAGCCACGGCTGCGCAGCGCCGCGGTCGTACGCTCGGACAGTCGCAGCAGCTCACGACGCAGCGCCTCCCGATCGACCACGTCCTGAGCGAACGTCTGTTCTGCTCCGACGGATTTCTCTGGCGCGTCGGGCACAACTCGCCGATCGTCGCGGCCGTGCGCCAACTTGTGCAGGTGCTCGGCCACCGCTGCGCCCACCGCACGGCGTAATACGGGCAGCGAGGTACTCGCCACATCGGCGACGGTGCGACAACCCAACCGGTGCAGCGTTTCCGCAGTGCGCTGCCCCACTCCCCACAGTGCCGAGACCGGCAGCGGATGCAGGAACACGAAGACGCCGTCGGTGGGAACCACGAGCAACCCGTCCGGTTTGGCGAGCCCGGAAGCCAGCTTGGCCAGGAACTTGCTCGGGGCCACACCCACCGAGCAGGTCACCCGGTGGACGTCATAGACTTGCCCCCGGATCCATTCCCCGATCCCGGCGGGGCCCATCCCCAGCCTGCGCAGCGCTCCCCGCACGTCGAGGAACGCCTCGTCCAGACTCAGCGGCTCGACCAGCGGTGTGATCTCCCGAAAAAGTGCCATCACACCGCGGGACACCTCGGCGTAGCTGGGAAAATGCGGCGGCACGAACTCCGCTTCCGGACATAACCGGCGGGCCCAGGCGACCGGCATCGCCGAGCGCACCCCGAACGCCCGCGCCTCGTAGCTGGCCGAGAGCACGACTCCCCGGTTCCCGGTCACAGCGCTGCCCCCGGCTACCACGACCGGGCGGCCGGTTAGCTCCGGATGCCTCCGGAGCTCGACCGACGCATAGAACGCGTCCATATCAACGTGCAGCACGGTGCAGCCTCGATCGTCAGGACGCCCGGCAGCCATATCGCGTCGAAGCAGGTCAACACTGCGACCCATAGCACCCTCCGAGACCCATAGCACCCTCCGAAATCGAACACCAGTTCGATATCCTACAGGTACGGCTCAATCCGAGCGACGGGCCAAGGCGTGCAGGCGGCTGGCGACATCCCGCAGCGGAGGCCGCCCGGCGGCGGACAGTTCCAGTCCGACGAGCTGATCGGCGGCTCCGGAATGGGCCTCCAACACGGCGTTCGACACGAGATCGGCGACCACCCCGTCGCCCTGAATCAGCTCGACGACCAGCCCACTGCCCGTCAGCAGCATGGTGAGGCCGTCGATGTCGAAGCGCCGCAACAGCGGATCGGCAGCGCCGAGCCGACCGTGCGGATCGTCGAGTATTCGGCAGGCCTCACCCACCCGACCGGCAAGCGCCCGCACCAGCACTGCCGCATACCGGTTGGCCACCAGGATCGAGACCACGCCGCCGGCGGCCGTCGCAGCCGCCAGCGAGCGAGCCGCCACCTCGGCGTCCTCAACAACCTCGAGTACTCCGTGGGCGAGCACCAGATCGGCACTGGCCGGCCGGACTGTGTCGGCCAATGAGTCGACATCGCCCTGTACTGAGCTCACCAAGTGCTGCACCCCGGACTCGGTAGCCCTGCGGTGCAACGTGGCCAGGGCGTTGGGGCTGGGATCGACAACTGTCACCACGCAGCCGGAACGAGCCAGCGGCACCGCCCAGACGCCGCTGCCTCCGCCCACGTCCAGCACCCGGGGTGGAACTCCCAACCGCCGTCGTGCCCCGGCGACCTCCACCTCGAGCGCTCGAAGAACGGCCGGGGCTCGCATACACAGCACCCTAGAGGTGGGTCCGGCTGGGGCACTCCTGTGGGACGGAAGGCGCGACACCAATAGGGTGCACAGGTGCGAAGCGTGGCGGTGCTCAGCCTGAAGGGTGGCGTGGGCAAGACCTCGGTGGTGCTCGGCCTCGCCGGGGCTGCCCTACAGCGACGGATCCGCACCCTGGTGGTGGATCTCGATCCGCAGGGCAACTCCACCGCCACCCTGGAGCCCGGTGAAACGGACGCGACACTGGCCGATGTGCTGGCCGACCCGGAACGCTCGGTGCTCTGGGACGCGATCGCGCCCAGTGCCTGGGGCGAAGGTCTGGACGTGCTGGTCGGTGCCGAGGAGGTTGAGACGCACAACCGGCCCGACCCGGACGCCACCCGGCTGCGCGGGCTGGATAAGGCACTGTCCCAGCTCGCCGATCCACCCGACCAATCCGCCGTGCCCTACCGGCTGGTCCTACTGGACTGCCCACCTTCGCTGGGCCAGCTCACCCGCTCGGCGCTGGTGGCGGCGGATCGTGCATTGCTGGTCACCGAGCCGACCATCTACGCGGTCACCGGTGTTCAGCGCGCCTTTGAAGCGGTGCAGAACGAGCGCGAGCACAACCCCGATCTGCAACCACTGGGGGTGGTGGTCAACCGAGCCCGGATCCGCTCCCATGAGCACGCTTACCGGATCAATGAACTCAGAGAGATTTTCGGACCCCTGGTGCTACCCACCGTGCTGCCGGACCGCGCGGCCGTGCAGCACGCCCAAGGCGCTTGCCTGCCGATCCAGCACTGGGGTACCCCCGGCGCGCACGACATGGTGGTCGCCTTCGACGCCCTGCTCGCCAGGGTGCTACGTACCTCCCAGCTCAGACGGCGACCGTCGGCTGAAGAGGCGAACGTCTGATCGGTGAGGTGAAGGGCAAATCAGGAAACCTGCGGTGGCAGCTCACGCAATCCCGCAGCGAGCCCGATAAGCCGGTCAGTGGCGTCGGCCAGCGCTGCCGACCGGTTCTCGGGGTCCGCTGCCATCACCACCGCACCTGCTGCGGTGACCAGCCCACAGACCTCGTCCACCCCCTCGTCGAGCTGACGGCGCAACGCGACCACCGCATCGGCCAGTCGGGGACTCGGTCCGGTAGCCATATCAGTCGCCGCATCGCTGGCCGCTGCTCGCTCCACGGCGCGAAGCGCCTCGGCCGTACCACGTAGTTGCGCGGAAGCCTCGGCGAGCGCCGCCCGAGGGGACTCCAGAGCCTCCGGCGGAACCACCGCAATTCCGTGGCGAGGCCGCTCCAGCACGGCAAGCAGGTCGGCGAGGCCGGCCTCCGCGGCCGCCAGCCGAACCATCGGCTCCCGAGCCGCGGAATCCAGCGGTGGCAGCGCAGCGACGGGTGCCTCCTGTGGTGGTGGCAACGGGATGCGGTACAACCGCACCAACCGTGCCCCAGCCATTCCAGCCCCGAGAGCCGCGGCAACGGTCATGGATCCGGCTGCTATTTCGGAAAGCTCTACCGCAGCACTCGAGCCGATCACAACAGTAACCGCGCCCGCAGCCAAGGTGACCCCGGAACGCAACACGATCGCGCGGCGGGCCCGGCGTCTGCGGCGCAGCGCTTTCGCCCGTGGATCGCGCACCGCGGCGACCACGCGGCGAGCCTGCTGGCCTACCAGCTCCATCAGCTCTGCGGTAAGCGGCCTGCGTGACACCCGAATTGCTCCTCGATCAGTTCTGCCCCGGTTGCGGCTGGCTCTGGGGCTGGGCCTGCTGAGGTGCAGCAGGCTGCGGCGCGGCGGGCTGGCCGGCGGTCACTTCGCCGGCGATCGGCGTTCCGCGCATCGAGGCGCGAATCTGTTCCAGCCGGGAGTGCCCCGCCATGTCCAACGTCGACTGCTGTACCTCGAGCATCCGACCCTGCACCGAACTCTGAGCCAGCTCGGCGGAGCCGATGGCATTGGCGTACCGACGTTCAATCTTGTCCCGCACCTCATCCAGGGAGGGCGTGTTGCCCGGTGCGGCCAGCTCCGTCATCGAACGCAACGAGGCGGACACCTTCTCTTGCATCTTCGCCTGTTCCAGCTGGGAAAGCAGCTTGGTGCGCTCCGCGATCTTCTGCTGGAGCACCGTCGAATTGCGTTCCACCGCCTGTTTGGCCTGTCCCGCAGCCTGCAGGGACTGGTCATGCAGGGTCTTGAGATCCTCAACGGACTGCTCAGTTGTCACCAGCTGGGTAGCGAACGTTTCCGCAGTGCGCTCGTACTCCTGCGCCTTGACCATGTCCCCCTTGCCCCGCGCTTCGTCGGAAAGCACCAGTGCCTGGCGCACCGAGGACTGCAACCGCTCGATCTCACCGAGTTGGCGGTTGAGCTTCATCTCCAGTTGCCGCTGGTTACCGATGACGGCGGCAGCCTGCTGGGCCAAGGCCTGATGTTGCCGCTGCGCGTCCTCGATAGCCTGTTGGAGCTGCACCTTCGGATCCGCGTGTTCGTCAATCTTGGACGAGAACGACGCCATGAAGTATTTCCAGGCCTTCACGAACGGATTGGCCATCTCCTTCGCCGCCTCCTCGTGCCGAGTTCGGGCGCAGCGTGCCTCACCCATCATGCGGACGCCGCGTGCTGACCTCATCGTGTCAGGTGCGGGGCAGCGCTTTCCACCCGTATCAGGCAGCAGCTCCCACCATCGCGCGAGGGACGCCCACTCGCGCGGTCTGAGCGGGGGCGATGCGTAGCTCGGCCGGCCGCCCGATCCGCTCGGCCGGAACGAGTTCGGGTACCTCCGGCAAGCGCACCGGGCCGAGGTCGACGACCACTCGACGCAGCAACTCATCCAGTGGAAGGGCCAGCGCCTCACAGATCGCCGCAAGCAGTTCGCTGGACGGTTCCTTGCGGCCGCGCTCCACCTCGGAGAGATAACCGAGACTGACCTGGGCGGACCGGGACACCTCGCGCAGCGTGCGGCGCTGCGTGGTCCGCGTCCGGCGTAGCCGCTCGCCGATGGCCTCACGCAGCAACGTCATCGCCAACCCCTCCCGGTTCCGCCGGGGCATGGAGCACCGACTACGTACCCACGGTACCCACGTGCCGCACCTAGCGGCGTCCGCCCTGGGTGAACACCACCCGAGGCTTCGAATTCCGGCCGATTCAGGGTATCGCGACGGTTCCGGAGCCTCGTAGCCGCAGTGCCCGCACCACGTAGTCCACTCCGGTGACGACGGTGAGCGCCAGCGCGATGCCCATGACCGCCCACAGCACCGGATCGACCGCCGCGGGTAACGGAAGCACATAGAGCCCGATCGCGAGGGCCTGCGCAAAAGCCTTGACCTTTCCGCCCCGACTTGCCGGTATCACGCCGTGCCGCAACACCCAGAAGCGCAGCGCGGTGACACCCAGCTCGCGGAAGACGATCAGCACGGTGATCCACCAGGGCAGCTCGCCGAGCAGGCTCAGGCTGACCAACGCGGACCCGATGAGTGCCTTATCGGCGATCGGGTCGGCGATCTTGCCGAAGTTGGTGACCTGCCCGCGCCGCCGCGCCAGGTCACCATCCAGCCGGTCGGTCAGCGTGGCCACAGCGAAGATCGACGCTGCGATCGACCGCCACAACGGGTCTGTGCCGTCCTCGGCGAACAGCGCGAGCAGGAACACCGGCACCAGCACCATCCGCAACATGGTCAGCACATTGGCCGGGTTCCAACGGGGGGCTCCCGCGGGCGGCGAGCCCGGGTTCACCGCGCGCCGCCATCCGGGGCAGTCAGTTTTCTCGGCAGTTCGGTCGCCAGCTCAACCGGCTCCACGAGCAGGTCGACGCCGTGCGCCGCGACCACCCGGCACCGCACCAGGTCGCCAACCGCAACCGAAGCGGCCAAGGGACCGGTGAATACACATTCGCCGTCCACCTCGGGCGCCTGGTGCTCGGCCCGCCCAACCGGGTCCTCGGAAATGTCCTCCACCAGCACATCGACCAGCTCCCCGACCCGTTCCTCGGCACGTTGCGAGGTGAGCTGCTCGACCAGCGCGCCGATCCGCGCCACCCGCGCAGCAATGGTGTGCTCGTCATGCTGCCCAGAGAGTCCGGCTGCCTCGGTGCCCTCCTCATCGGAGTAGCCGAACACGCCCACCGCATCCAGCCGCGCCTCGATCAGGAAACGCTCCAGCTCAACGACATCGGCCTCGGTCTCCCCCGGGAACCCGACGATCACGTTGCTACGGGCTCCCGCTCGCGGCGCCCGTTGCCGGACCTGATCGAGCAACGCCAGGAATGACTCCCGTGACCCGAACCGACGCATTCGGCGCAGCACCGGCTCACTCGCATGCTGGAAGGACAGGTCGAAGTAGTCGGCCACCCCGGCGGTCTCGGTGATCGCGGCCACCAACGAAGGCCGCGTCTCAGCAGGCTGCAAGTAGGACACCCGGATGCGCACGATGCCGGGCAGGGCGGCCAACCGGCGCAGCAGCTCCTCCAGCGCCCCCGCCCGGCCCAGGTCCTTACCGTAGGACGTGGAGTTCTCGCTGACCAGCACCAGCTCGCGCGCTCCCGTGCCGGCCAGCCACGCCGCCTCGGCCAGTACCTCATCGGCCGGGCGCGACACGAAGGCGCCGCGGAAGGAGGGAATCGCGCAGAAAGCACAGCGCCGATCGCAACCGGATGCGATCTTCAACGGAGCCACCGGGGAGTCGTCCAACCGGCGACGTGGCACGCGGGGACCCCAGCCATGGCCGGGGAGCGCGGGCCCGGCGGCGAGCGCGGCGGGCCGGGCCGCCGGGGTGATCGGCAGCAGAGTGCGGCGGTCCACCGGCCGGTGGGCAGGCACGTCCCGCCCGGCCAGCACGTCGCGCAGCCGCCCGCCCAGCTCCGGATAGGCGTCGAAGCCCAGCACCGCGTCGGCCTCGGGCAGAGTCTGCGCCAGCTCCGTGCCATACCGCTCGGCGAGGCAACCCACCGCCACCACCTTGGCCCCGGTGTCAGCGGCGGCCAGCACCGTGTCAATCGAGTCCTTCTTCGCGGCCGCGACGAAACCGCAGGTGTTCACCACCACGACGTCCGCCTCGGCACCGTCGGCGTCGACCAGCTCCCAGCCGTCCGCCGTTAGGCGCCCGGCCAGCTCCTCGGAGTCGACCTCATTACGGGCACACCCCAGGGTGAGCACTGTGGCGCGCGGCAAACGAGGAGGGGAGGGCATGAACCTCAGCGTAACCGGCCCTGAATACCGGGACGTTGCATTGGCCCAGCAGAACGGTTCGCCGCCGCTCGCCCGAAAGCGGTCACTTCAGAACCCGGACTTGGCGAGGAACCCGGCAGCCTGGTCGGTGAGCTGACGGACGGTGGGGCGCCGCCGGTAGGGGGCGAGCCGTCCGATGAACTGGGCGAGCTGCCCGGCGACATAGGCGGAGTCGACCTCGCCGGTGAGGGTCTCCACGGCACGGGTGGCCAGGGCGACGGCATGATCGACCTCGGGCCGATCCTGGCGCAGGTAGGTGTTGGCCAGCCGGATACGACGAAACGCGCCGTCGCGCGCATAGCTGGGATTCTGCAGGCGCAGCGCGGTACTCAGGTGCAGCCGGGCCTGGCCGCAGTCCCCCAAGTCCAGGTAGCAGCTGCCGGCAAAAGCATGGGCCAGAGGCTCGTCAACCCAGTAGCACCAGTCCGGCTCGCCCGAGGAGGACGGAGGGTCGCTGAGGCGGTTGAACGCGCTGTCCAGGGCGCGGCGGCAGTCGGTGACCGCCCGGTCCCGGGCGTGGGCCTCGGCCGCGCGCAGGTCGAGCAGCGCGGTAACCCGGGGTGCGGCGCCCGAATAGCCAGCTCGGGCAGTTTCGGCCAGCGTGACCGACTCACGGATCTGCCCCAACTCCAGAGCCTGTAAGGACATAAGTCCCACCACATTGGCGCCCACCGCCCGGTCCCCTGCGGCGTGCGCGGCATGTAGCGCACTGACCCAGTACCGCTGCGCCTGCGGGTGATGCCCACCCTCCCACGCCGACCACCCTGCCAGTCGCATCAACTCGGCGGCGGTGGCGTGCAGCCGCTTCCCCACTGTGTCGGTGTAGCGGCCCTGATCCAGCAACTCGACAACGTGCCGGAGGCAGGCACGAATGAGCGACAGCAGTGAGCCGCCGCCGCCCTGATCGTCCATTCGGCTCAGCTGCCCGGCGATGTCGTCCAGACAGTCGACCCTTGTTACCGGCACCAGCGAACCGGACGAGGAGCGAGAGAGGACGACGGCGTCCTCGGGATGGGCGATCAACCACTCGTGAGCGGGCGCGGTGGCTGAGGTACCCAGCAGGGTGAGAAAGATGCGCCGCTCCATGCTCACAGCGTCGTTGACGACCCGGATGGCGCGCAAGCTCCCGGCAACCGTCCACGGCAGCACCAGCCCACTGATCGCCGAGACCAGCTCTACTCGGTCAGCCTCCCAGCCCAGATCCGCCGGCAGCACCACCCGCCCCAACTCGTCGCTCAGCAACGCCGCCGCCAGCGCAGCCCACGGAGAACGCGACTGAACACCCCCCAACCACTTGTAGGGCGTCTTGGCGTGCATCTGCTCCCCACGCCCGTGCAGCACGGCGAAACCATTCAGCCGCCGAGCCAAAACCTCGGGCTTCCACCCCAGCTCGGTAAGCACACCGGCAAGCGGGCTTGCACTCATCGAATCCCTCATCCCCAGCACCCCTGAACCCCATCCGATAGTGGTAGCGCACCGTAACCCCGCACCACCCAGCGCGGAACCACAACACGACGATTGCGCACCACGACACCGAAACGCACCCCACGCACCAACCTCCAGACCACTCGACCCGCCCAGCCTGCATGTCGACTTGGCAACAGAACTGGGCAACGGATGGCCATTGCGCCAAGGTTGTTGTACCCATCGCAGGTGTAGACCCGACGAGGGTGATCGGACGCCCCATGTTCATGATCACAGCCCCGGGCTCCTCCTGCCATGATCGAGTTCATGCGGCGCCCGGACGGCTCGAACGGTGCCGCGTGGCAACCCACATCAACCAGCAGGACCGGTGATGCCAGACCCCCGCACCCGTCGCCAGTCCTGCCATCCAGCACCGACGTGTACTCGTGAGGTTCCGCGATGACCAGTCCGATCCCGTCAGAACTGGGGCACCTACGGACGCCAGTCAGCGGTCATACCAGAGCTGGATGCTCTATACTCTGTCGAACCTGAGCAGTAGGAACGATCATCGCAGTAGGAACGATCATCATCGGCGGTAATAAGTTCGCCTCCCTACATGCGCGGACAGCCGAGGTGAACGACGGCCCTGCTCAGGCCCTCGTGTTCGGGCATGACTATGGATTTCGACCGCTCACGGTCAACACCCGCGAGACCGCTGTGACATGAGCGCTGCGTCTCCTGTTTCTCCTCGGTGAGGTCCGCCGAGTCGATCGAGGTGAGGACTGTGGGATCGTGCTATGAGCGGCATAGACCGGAACAAGGATGGTGCGGAAGTACTGCTTCTCGTCGATGGGTTCAACCTGTTGTGGCGAGCTGCTTTCGGTTTCCCGGCGGTTGTTCGTAGTCCAGGTGGGACGGACGTGACAGCCGTCTTCGCCTTCTTTGCTCTGTTGCGGTCGAGTTGCCGGGCGCTCGACGCGCCGGTGGAGTGCGTGGTGTGTTTTGACGGTGCGGAAGGGTTGCAATCGCGGAAGGCATCTGATCCGGAGTACAAACAAAACCGAATCGATATCGACGTCAGCCCCTTGGAATGGCTGGACGACATCAAGAAGGGCCTGGATATGATCGGCGTCGGGTGGACTGAGTCCTGTGCCCATGAGGCCGACGACGTGATAGCTACCCTCGTGAGTCGATCAGCCGATCGGCCTCGCTCCATATTGTCCATGGACAAGGACTTCTATCAGCTCATCGACGAGGGGGTGACAGTTCTGAATACTGTGAAAAAGCGGTCGAGAGCTCTGGTGAATCGAGCGGAAGTCGTTGAGCGATTTGGTGTGGAACCATGGCAGTGGTGTGATTTCCGGGCACTGATGGGTGACCCATCGGACAACATCCCCGGTGTTCGCGGTATCGGTCAGATACGAGCCGCCCGAATCTTGGCCGATGGACTGACCCTCGACGAAGCGCGTGCGGCAGGTCGCCTGGTCGGCGCCGCCGGGGCTGCGGCCGAGCAAGTATGGAAGAAAGTACTGAACTGGAGCGAGATGATTCGTCTGCGGACCGACCTCGATCTTCCCACTCTGCCTCGGAGTACCTCGGTCAACGCTGCTCACCTGCCGCTAGCTGCTGCTGTCGTCAACGAGTTGGGCCTGTGGCGATGAGCAGCGCTCTTCCGGGAAGCATCCTCGCTGTCACGGCGCATCCTGACGACGCTGAGCTGTGGATGGGAGGCACGCTTGCTTGGCATGCTCGCCACGCGATTGTCACGATTGCTGTAGAGAGAGTTGATGAGCGGCGTGCTGGCGAGGCGACGTTGGGCGCGGAGATACTGGGCGTTCAGGTGGAACTCGTTGATCGACACGAGGAACAAGGCTGCGTAGATTTGTTGCGGCTGCTTAAGCCGGAGATCCTGATTATTCACCCGCGTAATGATATGCACCATGACCATCGGAGAGTGGCTGAGACTGCTCTGGCTGCGGTACCGTTAGCAATTATCGAGACCGGATTTCCGCAGCGAGTGTATGCGTGCGACACCTATGATTCATTGACTCTTGATGGTCCATTCCATGGCCAGGTGATTATGGAAGACTCGCGACTTTCACGCCGTCTCGTCACTACAATTCCGGACCGCCAGATGCTGCAACCCGAAGATCACTAAACCCACCCAAAAAAGGGACCGCACCGTACGAACCACCCAAGTATCGATGCGAGATATTGTGCTCATTTTTTCGAGGTCTAAATTCAGTCAGTGGATAGAGTCCAGAAACACCTTCATCATTCTTATCGACAAACCATACCTGATCTCGCCGTACCGCCGACTCCCCCGCGACAGGAGCAAGCAGGTATGCATCGTGTGTAGTAAATAACAGCTGGGCGGCCGAACTGTTGATATCAGGGTTACTGAATAGCTCAACCAGTTTGCGGACCAAGAGAGGATGCAGGCTAGTATCGATCTCGTCAATTACTAGGGTCCGACCCTCCGAGAGACTCGGGATCACATAGCGCAACATGGCCAACCACTGCTGCGTACCCTCCGATTCCTCATCGAGTCCGAAAGATACACCGTACTTGCCATGAATCAGCAAAAGACGCGGCCGACGCGCACGATACCCAACATCTTGAACCAGGGCTCGTGCGCTCCTAACCCGCGCTTCGTAGTCAGGACGTTGCGCGGGATCAGCGTCCACAACTGCTCTCTCCAGAGCGGCGATCTCTTCATCGAGCATGGCGGTCTGCGCAATCGCACGCGAATCTTCAACGTATTCAATTTTGAGGTCTCGAATTCCGACATCAGCCGCGCGCGCGAAGCCGAGGAAGACTTCCCGATTTTCGGGTGCGCGCTCGACAAAGCGAGCAATGCGCTCACCATCCAGTATAGGAACTCGCAGAGAAGGCATAAAGAAAAGAGATCGGGTGAACCACTCGAATACAGGCCAATATTGATGCAACTCAAGACGAGCCGCCAATGCAAGGAGTAGGGTGTCGCTCGCTAGAAGCTCCTCAATCGCCTTGGTCTTGGCACGCTGAATCTTGGTCGAACCGAACGCGATGGCGCGGCCATCGCGTTCGAAGAGCAGCTGACGACGTCCGTGAGGGTAAGTGTATAACCACTCGGCACGAACCTGTTCGTTGTCGACGGTAAAGCCGTAGACATAACGTATGCCTTTGAGCACGAGCTCCACCGTGAAGCTCGACGGCTCCAGCAGTGATTTTGACTCCAACCGGAACGGGCTACGCGGAATTCCTGATCGTGGCTCCCGCGTTCCCCAGCCCACAATAAATGACGACATAAACTTCAGTCCATTAAACAGGTTCGATTTTCCGGAGGCGTTGGCGCCGAAGACTGCGGCGACCGGTACGACGTCCCCGTCGTTGTCGTAGGACGGCATCAGCAGCAGCTCGTGCTCGTCCCGGAACGAGCGGTGGTTGGCGAGCCGGAAGCTGCGCAGCATCTGATCCTCCCATCGGCTCGACTTACAGCATTATCATGCAGCATAGCTGCACAAGAGCGACTCTGGGGCACTCGAACACAGAATTTCAGAGTCATCGACACGTCCTGACCCGGGTCTGCTCCGCTGACCGTGCGACGGGCGAGGGTCGGGGACGTCCCCGCTATCAAGGGTCTCGTGGACCGGTACGCGCGGTGCTACTGGTTAAAAGGACAGCGGCGTGCCGTTCCAGCTCCCGGCGACCGGCGCAAGTAGGAGCATGTCGGACGACGTCCGTGGTAGTTCCCGGCGTAAGATTCTTGTGCCATGACTCTCCGCAGGAGGTATCGACGTGACCACAGATAGCGCAGGCTCGCCGGCCAAGCCGGAGTGCTCGGCACTCTCGATTAAGAGGTCTTCCTGGGCTCTACGCTTAACGTCAAGACTTCGGCGATTCTGCTGAGTATGAAGGACTGACAATCCTTGGCCTACGAAGCTTCTCGCTGGATCGCCCACGACGAGCATGCAGGTTCTGATTCGAAACCCTCTTCACTGACTGTGCGTCGGGCGAGGGTACGGGACGTCCGCGCCATCAAGGGCCTGGTGGACCGGTACGCGGGCGCGGTGCTGCTGGCCAAACAGCTGGTGACGCTGTATGAGGATGTCCAGGAGTTCTGGGTGGCCGAGCGGGACGGAGTGCTGGTGGGCTGCGGTGCGTTGCATGTGCTCTGGGAGGATCTGGCCGAGATTCGTACGGTGGCCGTGCATCCGGACATCATCGGCCAGGGAGTAGGGCATGCGTTGGTTGCGCAGTTGGTTGCGCAGGGACGGGCGCTGGGGTTGCGTCGCATCTTTGTGCTGACCTTTGAGGAGCACTTCTTCGCCCGGCACGGGTTTCGGGTGATCGAGGGCACCCCGGTAACTGCGGAGGTCTACGAGGAGATGCGCCGCTCGCACGATGAGGGGATCGCCGAATTCCTGGACCTGCCGTACGTGAAACCGAACACCCTGGGAAACACCCGCATGCTGGTTGAGCTGTAATTCAGCTCAGTCGTCTTCGTCGCCGGTGGGGTGACCACCCCGGATCAGATACAGCAGACCTTCCAGCTCGTCAGGTTTGATCAGGACGTCGCGGGCCTTGGACCCCTCCGAAGGACCTACCACCCCCCGGCTCTCCAGCAGGTCCATCAGCCGGCCGGCCTTGGCGAAGCCGACCCGCAGTTTGCGCTGCAGCATCGAGGTCGAGCCGAACTGCGAGGTCACCACGAGCTCGGCGGCCTGGAGCAGCACGTCGAGGTCATCGCCGATGTCCGGATCCACTTCCTTCTGCTCACCGGCCTTGACCGCGGTGACGCCCTCGGTGTAGTCGGGGGTGGCCTGATTCTTGGTGAAGTCGACGATCTTGGTGATCTCGTCGTCGCCGATGTAGGCACCCTGGATGCGCACTGGTTTGGACGCGCCCATCGGCAAGTAGAGTCCGTCGCCCATCCCGATCAGCTTCTCCGCGCCCGGCTGGTCCAGGATCACCCGGCTGTCGGTCAGCGAGGAGGTGGCGAAAGCCAGCCGGGACGGCACATTGGTCTTGATCAGCCCGGTGACCACGTCGACGCTGGGTCGCTGGGTGGCCAGCACGAGATGGATCCCGGCCGCCCTGGCCTTCTGGGTGATCCGGACGATGGCGTCTTCCACGTCGCGCGGGGCGGTCATCATCAGATCGGCCAGCTCGTCGACGATCGCCATGATGTAGGGGTAGGGCCGGTACTCCCGCGCACTGCCCGGCGGGGCGGTGATCTCCCCAGAACGAACCTTGCGATTGAAGTCGTCGACGTGACGCACCCGGCTGGCTTGCATGTCCTGATAGCGCTGCTCCATCTCCTCAACCAGCCAGGCCAGCGCCGCAGCCGCCTTTTTTGGCTGGGTGATGATGGGCGTGATGAGGTGCGGGATTCCCTCGTAGGGGGTGAGCTCCACCATCTTCGGATCGATCAGGATCATCCGGACCTCATCCGGAGTAGCCCGGGCCAGCAACGACACCAGCATCGAGTTCACGAAACTCGACTTACCCGAACCAGTGGAGCCGGCGACCAGCAAGTGCGGCATCTTGGTCAGATTCGCGGTGACGAAATTGCCCTCGATGTCCTTTCCCAGTCCGATCACCATGGGGTGCTGGTCCCGGCTGGCCGTCGAACGCAGCACATCGCCCAGCCGCACCATCTCCCGGTCACTGTTGGGCACCTCGATACCGACCGCGGACTTGCCCGGGATCGGGGCCAGCAGCCGCACATTATCGGTGGCCACCGCATAGGAGATATTGCGAGTCAGCGCAGTGATCTTCTCCACCTTGACACCGTGACCCAGCTCCACCTCATAACGCGTCACCGTCGGCCCCCGAGTAAAACCAGTGACCCGAGCATCCACCGAGAACTGATCAAGCACCCCGTCGATCGCCTCGATCATGACGTCGTTGGCCCTGCTGCGGGCCTTGGGCGGATCTCCCTGAAGCAACAGCTTCGGCGGAGGAAGTACGTAGTCACCCTCGACTTCCCGGCGCACCGACATTTCGGTGCCGGTCTTGCTCTCGGCCGGGGAGGCGAGGGCAGGCACGGGCACGGGGGGCTTGACCTTCTTCGGCGCAGGTCCCGCCTCAGGAGCCTCCTGGGCGGAAGTGGGCTCCGGAGCCTGGGTTGCCTGCCTGCGCCGGGAGGCGCGACGCAGCCGGACGGTGGCCGGGTCGGCCTCGGCCACATCGGCGTCGCTGTCCTGTTCCGGATCCGGCTCCAGGTTCGGCTCCGAACCCGGCATTCCGACCAGCTGACGGATCCGGTCCGGCACCGCACGCACCGGCGTCCCGGTGAGTACCAGCAGTCCATAGATCGTGAGCAGGGCGAGCAACGGCGCCGCCACCCATACCGTGAATCCGTCGACCAGAGGATCGGCGACCAGGAATCCGATCACACCCGCCGCGTCGTAGCGTCCCACTCCGTCAACGGGGGCACCGGTCATCAGATGCCAGAGGCCGAGAGCCCCTAAAGCCAGTAGCAACGTTCCGACAGTGCGTCGGGGCCGAGCCGCTGAATCGGGCTCGGTGCGCATCAAAGAGATGGCGACGACGGCAAGCACCACCGGCAGCACTGCCGCCGCAGTGCCGAACAGGGTGCGCAGCGCATGCTGGACACCGGATCCAGCCGGTCCGCCGCCAGCCCACCACACGCTGGCGGCGGCCACCACGGCCAACGCGACCAGGGCGAGAGCCAGCCCATCCCTGCGGTGCTCGGGCTCCAGCTCCCGGGTTCGGCCCACCGCCCTGGCCAGCTGGCCGGTACCACGGGCCAACAGTGTCCACGTCCTGGCCACCCCGCGGGTCAGGGTGGGTTTCCGCCCCTTGCGCACGACGGGGCGTCGGACCGGAGCCGAACGCGGTCTACGCACCGAGGCCTTGCTTCGGGAACCGTTGCTTCGGGATCCAGGGGACCGCCCGCTCGGCGTACTCGTGGTCATCCGCCCTGCCATGCCCCACACGGTAGTCCGTTAGTCCCTGGCTCCCCAGTAGCCACAACACCAACATCCGTCACAGCTGTCACTCTCAGATGGGGAGTTCCCGTGCCGGGCGCTTCCGGAGTGTCAGCGCGACGGGCACGCTCCGTGGGCATAGTCGCGCGAAAGTTCGTTGGAGCGTCTTCGACACGCCGTACCTCGACCGATGAGAAACTGCGCCTCAATCGACGGGCAACACCGTGGGAACGATCATCGGGCGTCTGCGGTAGGTGTCGGCGACCCATCGGCCCACCACCCGGCGCACCGCCTGGGCAATCCGATGAGTGTCGGTGATGCCCTCCGCCTCGGTACGGGCCAGCTCCATCTCGACCAGCGGCACTACCCCGTCAAGAGCCTTGGGGTCATCGGAGAATCCCCGGCCGGAAATCGTCGGTGGGGCCACCGCCCTTCCGGTCCCGGCCGTGATCACCACCGTGATCGAGATGAATCCCCCCTCGCCGAGGACGAGCCGGTCGGACAGGGTCGACTCCCCCACGTCGCCGACCGACAGCCCGTCCACGTAGACCTGACCGACCTCGACCCGGCCGACGATCTGAGCCCGGCCATCCACCAGGTCCACGACGACGCCATCCTCGGCGATCACCACCCGGTCCTCGGGCACCCCGGTACGAGTCGCCAGCGCGGCGTTCGCACGGAGGTGCCGCCATTCGCCGTGCACTGGCATGACGTTGGAGGGACGGATCGCGTTGTAAAGGAAGAGCAGCTCCCCGGCTGGTGAGTGTCCGGACACGTGCACCTTGGCGGTGCCCTGGTGCACCACTGAAGCCCCCAGCCGGGTCAGCCCGTTGACCACCCGGAACACTGCGGTCTCGTTGCCCGGAATGAGCGAGCTGGCCAGAATCACCGTGTCGCCGGCGCGGATCCCGATCTGCCGGTGTGCACCGCTGGCCATCCGGGACAGCGCCGAGAGTGGCTCACCCTGCGAGCCGGTGGAGACGAACAGCACCCGATTCCCAGGCATCGCGAGTGCCTCGTCGAGGTCCACCAGCAGGCCAGCCGGCACCCGGAGCAACCCGAGATCGGCAGCCACACCCATGTTGCGCACCATCGAACGCCCCACCAGCGCCACCTTGCGCCCGTTTCCGGCGGCAACGTCCAGCACCTGTTGCACCCGGTGCACATGGCTGGCGAAACAGGCCACGATGACCCGCTGACCGGCCCGCCCGATCACCTGGTCCAACACCGGGCCGATGTCGCGCTCCGGCGTGACGAAGCCCGGGATCTCGGCGTTGGTGGAGTCGATCAGTAGTAGGTCCACGCCCTCGTCGCCGAGCCGGGAGAACCCCGCGAGATCGGTCAGCCGCCCGTCCAGCGGTAACTGGTCGAGCTTCACGTCGCCGGTGTGCAGCACCAGACCGGCCGGAGTGCGGATGGCCACCGCAAGCGCGTCCGGAATGGAGTGGTTCACCGCGAAGAACTCAAGGTCGAAAGGCCCGCACAGGTGCCGGTCCGCCTCTTTGACCTGCACTAATTGTGGCTTCTGGCGGTGCTCACGGCACTTCTCCCGGACCAGCGCAAGGGTGAATTCCGAGCCCACCACCGGCAGGTCCGGGCGCAGCCGGAGCAAGAACGGCACTGCCCCGATATGATCTTCGTGCCCGTGTGTGAGCACCAGCGCTTCGATGTCCTCCAACCGGTTCTCGATCGCCCGGAAATCGGGCAGGATCAGATCGACCCCGGGTGCATCGTCCTCGGGGAACAGCACCCCGCAGTCCACCACGAGCAGCCGTCCGGCATGTTCGAAGACGGTCATGTTGCGCCCGATCTCCCCGATTCCTCCGAGCGCGACCGTCCGCAGCCCGTTGACAGACAACGGCGGGGGCGTGGAGTTGGGAATACCAGGCACCGGCAGGGGCAGACCGCTGCTCACGCCAGAACCCCAGCTTCAGTCAGTGCCGCAGTGATCGCGCTGACCTGCTCGGCGTCGGCGGGAACCTGCGGCAATCGGGGGTCCCCCACGTCGAATCCAGTAAGCCGCAGCGCCGCCTTGCTGAAGGACACCCCCCCGGCCACGAAGAAAGCTCGGATCAACCCCAGGGTGGCGGCGTGCAGGTCTCGCGCTGTGCCCACCTCGCCCGCCTCGAACGCGGTGATCATGGCACAGAGCCGGTCCGCGACGAGGTGGCCGATCACGCTGACCACGCCGACCGCGCCGACCGACAGCCACGGCAGGTTGAGCACATCATCTCCGCAGTAGTAAGCCAGATCGGTGGTGGCAATGACCTCGGCGCCGGCGCCGAGGTCTCCCTTGGCGTCCTTGACCGCGACGATCCGCGGGTGTTCGGCGAGTTGGCAAAGGGTCTGTGTAGCGATAGGCACGATCGAACGCGGCGGAATGTCATAAAGCATCACCGGCAGGTCGGTGGCATCGGCGACCGCGGTGAAGTGTGCGATGAGCCCGGTCTGTGGAGGGCGGGAGTAGTACGGCGTCACCACCAGCAGGCCATGCGCACCTGCCTGGGCGGCGCGGCGGGCCAACGCCACACTGTGCGCGGTGTCGTAGGTTCCAGCGCCGGCCACGACCGCCGCCCGATCCCCCACCGCAGCCACCACCGCGTGCACCAGATCGGCCTTCTCGGCGTCGGTTGTGGTCGGTGACTCACCGGTGGTTCCGTTGATCACCAGTCCGTCACAGCCCCGATCCACCAGCTGATGGGCCAACTTCTGAGCGGCATCACAATCGAGCTGGCCCTCGGCGTCGAAGGGGGTGACCATGGCGGTGAGCACCCGGCCGAAGGGCCGGCCAGGGGCAGCGGTCGGTGCAGTGCTCATGAGTTGACGCTACCGCTTCCTGCTCAGAAGCCTCGCGGGCTCCCCTGCAGGCCGGCCACGTCCGCGTGTGCCCCCTCCACCTGGACGAGGGCCTGGTCGCGGCCGTTGGCGTGCAGCACCAGCTCCTCCGGTGCGCCGATGACGGTGACAGAGTTCGAACCCTGCCGGGCAGTGCGCTGGACCCCATCCGGACGACGTAAAACCACGCCGACCGGGGATTTTCGATAGTACAGCCGGGCCAGTAAGCAGAGCACCTCCCACAGTGCGGCAGCCCGATGCGGATCGGCCGGTCGCGCCTCCCAGCCGAGTGTGGCGCGTCGCACGTCCTCGTGGTGGACGAAGAACTCCACGGCATTGAGCTTGTCACCCAGCGCAGGCATGCGCAGCAACGACCACCACGGCGGTCCACTGCGGACCTGCTCGACCAACTCCGGCCAGGACCGCTGCGCGACGCTGCGCTGTACCCGAGCTGTGTATCGGGCCAGCGGCGGCGCCAGGATGCCCACCGAGGCATCCGGCCGCCCCTCCCTGACCACCAGATGCGCCGCCAGGTCGCGGGTCGTCCAGCCCGCGCACAACGTCGCGGCATCCGGGCCGACCTGGTCGAACAGCTCGCTCAGCGCCCGCCGCTCGCCGGCGGCCAAACTGATCTCGGTCACCGCTGGCTCACCCGGCCCAATCAGATCCGGCGGAGCTGAGCTCTATCTGCGGCAGTACCCGCTGCCGCTCCTCTATCGTCGCTCGGTACTCGTCCCAGTCCGGGTGCTCACCCGAACCTCTCGGGTAGTAATCCACCAGCCCCTCCATCGCCTCGGGCAACTCTACGATATGCACCGTCCCCCCAACCTGGATCCGGTGGCCGAGAAGTCGTCGGGTAGTACGCACAACCAGGCGGTGGGGTTCGGCGCGGGTAGCCCTGGCCCGGCACAGTCACGGGCACCAAGCCACCGCTCCACCAACCCATCGTTCGCTGCGCGCCCCAATTTCGCACAGATCCAGGGTGTGCGGCCGGGTCGGATACAGGCCACTGAGGTCTTTTCTTCTGATTTCTGTCGCGCTAGCCATATCACGGAGGCCAACGGCTCGCCCTTCGTCGCCACACCTGCCGGTAATTCGAGAGTGTCGGACTTAAGATTGTGACGATATTGCTTAACAAGTATTACATTGCCTGACGCCGTAACAGGTACTACCATCACACTTTCCGACACATCCGAGTAATACCAGTCGATCTCTCGCCCGTCAGGCATACGAAGTATCTCGCAAACAAAGCGCTTCGGCTTGGCCAGCAGCACTTCTGTACTGACCAACTCCGCGTCCCTCATGCTGCCATGCCCTACTGGGCCGGAGCGTCCGTTCATTCCACACAATCCTTCGCAAGATCCCAAGTGCTCTGAAAATGCCTCGCGTAACGATCAAATATCTCTCTCGTCGGGCCACATTGTAGCTCAAGACTTGGCGAGTTTCCCCCACAAAGAATCGCAGGTGTGGCCTCCCTCACCGACGGCCAGACGCATCTGGCCGAGCGGTCCACTGACGGACTCGTCACAGCACGATGCGACGGGAAGCAGTTCAGACCGCTGGCAGCACTGCTCGGCACACCACCGGATCAGGAGCAGATCTGCCCAGCCTGCCGATCGGGCCAGAATCCGAAGGAGTGATTGTCAGCCCTCTGATACGAGCGGGCTGGAGGCAATCTCGGTGCCGTCGGGCAATACGGAGATATCGAAATCGGCGAACACGTTGGGCGCTGCCTTGTACAGCTGGCGCAGGCATTCCACGGCCACCGCGCGGATCTCCACGTCGGCGTGCTCGGTGGCGCGCATCGCGATGAAGTGACGCCAGGCCCGGTAGTTGCCGGTGACCACAATGCGGGTCTCCGTGGCGTTCGGCAGCACCGAACGGGCCGCCTGCCGGGCTTGCTTGCGGCGCAGCGTGGCGTTGGGCTCACCGGCGAAACGCTCTTCCAAACCGGCCAGCAGATCGATGTAAGCCTGCTGGCTCGCCCGAGCCGCAGCAAGGAACTGCCCGTGCAGCTCAGGGTCGCGCGCGATGACGTCCGGCTCCACCATGGCCGCGTCCCGTTCCGGGACATAACGCTGGGACAGCTGGGAGAAGGACAAGTGCCGGTGCCGGACCAGCTCGTGGCTCAGGGACCTGGATACGCCGGTGAGGTAGAAGCTGACAGTGCCGTGCTCGAGCACGGAGAGGTGACCCACCTCGAGGATGTGCCGCAGATATCCGGCGTTGGTCGCGGTCGCCGGGTTGGGCTTGCGCCAGGACTGATAGCAGGCCCGGCCGGCGAACTCGGCGAGCGCCTGGCCTCCGTCGGCATCGGTGGACCATGGCACATCGGCGGGGGGGAAGAACTCCGACTTGGCGATCAGCTGGACCCGGAGCGCTGTGGTGTCAACGTCCGCGTCGGCTGAACTGATGGCGGCTGGACTGACGGCGTCGGGTTGGCTCACGGCGAACCTTCCTCTCGAACTGCCCGCAGCCTAGCTGCGGCACCAATATGACGTCTTGACTGACATCAAACTTGACGTCATAGTTGATGTCATGGATCTCACCCCCTACATCAGCCGGTTGCGCGAAGACCTCACCGCCGCGGCGTCAGCAGGCGACGAACAGACCCGGCACACCGCGGCCGTGCTCGGCGCTGCACTGGAACCCGCAGCTCGCCTGACCGTCATGAACGCGCTGTCCGACCTCGCCGCCGAGGTCACCGCCATATTGGACGATCGAGTGGTGGAGGTGCGCCTCGACGGACGCGACGTGCGGGTGGTGGTGAGCGCGGCAGCGGGCCATGAGCCGGAACCCGACACCGCATCGCAGCCGGGAGCCTCCCAGCCGGGAGCGTCCGACGCAGGCTCCTTCGCAGACGTCGGCGGTGACATCAGCCGGATGACTCTCCGACTGCTCGATCAGATCAAGGGTCAAGCCGAGCGAGCCGCCGCCCAGCAGGGCGTCTCACTCAATACCTGGGTCTCCCAAGCTGTCCAAGGGGCGCTGCGCGGTGAGGCGTGGAATCAGCCCCGATGGGGAACCGACGAGCGTCGAGGTCGCAACCGGGTCCACGGCTGGGTCCAGGGCTGAGCACCGGTAAAGGACCTAGGGGCGAACGTCGGCCAGGAGGAATCGTGGAACACGGCAATACGGACGTGACGGTGGTCCGGCAGCAGGACTTCGAGTGTGAGGGACCGATCGAGATCTCGGTCGAGATGGGCAGCGGACGCCTGGACGTCCAGCTTGTGGAGGGTGCCGCCGGGGCGGGCTCGGTGGCCGTGCAGATCCGCCCCGATCCGCCTGGCCAGCTGCCGTGGGCCGCCGGAATCGGCAGCCTGCTGACCTGGTTGGGCGAACAGACGGGAACGACCCAACCGGGCGAGCTGGCCGCAGAGGCCGCGCGCAACACCGCGATCGACTTCACCGGGCAACGGCTCTTCGTGTCCAGCCCCCGAGATTTCCCGCTGCGCACCGTGCCCCTGACGATCCAGGTGACCGCGCCGGCAGGCTCGTCGATCATCGCTCGCAGTGGTTCAGCGGATATCGCCGTCGACGGTGTCGCTGACCGGTTCGACGCCTCAACCGGTTCCGGGCAGGTCCGCGCGCAGCGGTGCACCGGCGCGATGGACATCAGCACCAGCTCGGGCCACGTAGGCCTGGGGTCGGCGTTGAGCGGATTGCGGGTGCGAACCGGCTCCGGTGGAGTGGACGTGGTTTCTCTGGAAGGCGCTGGTAGTGCCAGCACCGTGCAAACCGGTTCCGGTGACGTACGGATCGGCGCCGTCGAGCACGACGTTAGCGCCCGCACCGGCAGCGGTGACCTCACGGTGGTCGACGCCTCAGCAGGCAACATCCAGCTCGCCACCGGTTCAGGGCAACTGCGGGTGGGGATCCACCCCGGCGTCCGAGCCGAGGTGGACGTCAGCTCCGGATCCGGCCGGGTGCGCAGCGATCTGACGGTCGGCGGACCGCCCGTCGAGGGCGACGTGGGGCTGCGGGTGCGCGCCCGCACCGGATCGGGCGATGCCCTCGTCACCTCGGCACCGGGTTGATCCACGCGAGCTGACTGCTGCGCCGAGAGCGGCGACGAGATCGCCGCGATCTCCCACCGCGATCCCGTCCAGCTCCAGCCAGCCGGCCATCTCCCGCAGCGCGCCGGCCAGTTCGACGACCACCCTGGCGGTGTCCACCCCGGGCTCGGCGAAGGCACCGGGTACCCGCAGCAGACCTGCCGCCCGATCGGCTTTGAGGTCCACCCGGGCGACCAGTTCACCGTCCAGTAGAAAAGGGAACACGTAGTAGCCGTAGGCGCGCTTGGGCTGCGGGACATAGATCTCGATGCGGTATCGGAAACCGAACAGCCGCTCGGTTCGGGCCCGATCCCAGATCAACGGATCGAACGGGCACAGCAGCGCGGCGCCGGAAATTCGCCGCGGGGTGCCGGCATCTCGATGCCGGTAGGCGGTGTTCGGCCAGCCGCGAACCTCCACCGGTTCCAGTTCGCCTCGCTCCACCAGCTCCGCGACCGCTTGCCGGCTGCGCTCCGGCCGCAGCCGGTAATAGTCGCGCAGATCCGGTTCCGTAGCCACACCCAGCGCAGCGCCGGCACGGGCGATCAGCTCGCGGGCGCCCTCCTCCGCTCTGACCCGACGGGTGAGCACCTCTGGCGGCAGTACCCGCTCAGGCAGGTCGTAGAGCCGCTCGAAACCACGCCGGGTTCCGGTAGTGAGCTCGCCGATGCCGAACAGCCATTCGCAGATTCGTTTGGTATCCGTCCGGTTCCACCACGAACCCGGCCTGCGCAGCGTCTCGCCGGCCAACTCCCGTTCAGGGGTGCCCGCGCTGACCGGGCCCAGCTCCCGCACTGCCACCAACAGGGCATCGACCAGCTCCGGGGAGCGGGCCGCCAGCTCCCCATATCCCTGCCACCAGCCCGGCTTCTTGGCACCCGAATGCAGCAGCGGCCAATCTCGCACCGGCACCAGACTCGCCTCGTGCGCCCAGTACTCCACCAGCAAGCGGGGTCGGCGCCCGGTGTGCTCCCACGCGGCGCCGTCGAGCAGCTCTCTCGGGTAAGGACCCAGCCGGCTGAACACCGGAAGGTAATGCGCCCGGGCCAGCACCGTCACCGAGTCCAGTTGCAGCAGTCCGACCCTGCCGAGCACCCGCTGCAGGTGCCGTCGCGTCACGGGGCCGACCGGGCGTGGGTCAGCGAAGCCCTGCGCAGCCAGCGCGATGCGGCGCGCGGTAGCCGGTCCTATCGTCTGCACGAACGGTGATGCTGCCAGCTGGCACTGACAAAATCCCCGCTATCGCCCAGCCGCCTCCGCAACCGGGCACACTTCCTCGGGTTCGGGCCGGCGAGGCCGCTCGGCGCGGATAACGAGCACCACCGCAAGCAGCACCAGCAGTCCCCCGCCGAGCTGCACGGTTGAGAAGCGCTCCCCCGCGAATGTCACTCCCAACATGACCGCGATCATCGGATTGACATAAGTGTAGGTGGCCACTGTGGACAGTGGCAGCCGGCCGAGCACGTAGACGTAGGAGCTGAAGGCGAGCAACGAGCCGAACACCACCAGGTAACCCCAGGCGATCCAGGAGGACGCCGAGGTGGCGGCGAGTTCCCACCGTTCCCCGGCCAGTAGGCCAACGACCGCCAGCGCGGCACCGCCGACCAGCATCTCCACGGCAGCCAACGCGAACGGGTTCGGTGGAGTGGGTAACCGGGTGCTGGCCACCGAGCCGATGGACCAGCCAAGAACAGCCACCAGGACCAGCCAAGGCCCCCACCAGGCAGCGCCGGTTACACCGGCACTGCCACCGCCGGTCCCGGCAATCACCAGCACGACCAGCCCGCCGAGCCCCAGCCCCACCCCCAGCATGGTCACCCGGTGTGGGCGCTCGCCCAGGGCACAACGCAGCAACACGACGTAGAGCGGCATACAAGCCACCAGGAGCGCAGTCAAACCCGACGCGACGTGGTGCTCAGCAATCATCACCAGACCCTGGCCGCAAGCCGGCAGTAACAGCCCTACCAGGACCGCCGTACCCAGCTGTGGGCGGGTGAACCGCAACGCCCCCGGTCCGGCCACCACCGCAACGATCACTATCAGGACGAGGCCGGCGCACAGGAACCGAGCACCCCCGGAAAGCAGTGCGGGTGCGGACTCGATGAGGAACCGGATGCCCAGATAGGTGGAACCCCAGACCACGTACACCACGCCCAGCGCGATCCAGGGCAGTGCGGCGATGGAGGCACGGGTGGAGTGCCGCGTAATCATTGGCGTCACGGCTCTGACCCTCGCACGCGGACCGACCGTGGCGCTGGCGATTTCTCGCCACATGGGCGCATGGATGGCACCGGCGTGGGTTTGGCCAGCACGCAGGGCTTGCTCCTGACCCAAAAAGTGAGAAAAGCTTCACAGTCCGCACAACCCGGCAGCACGACGAGAGTCCCGGTAGCTGGACACCACAGACCCGGGTGTCGCTACCGTAACGGGATGGCACAAGCCCGGGTACGCACCGCCACCTCGCACGACGTTCCCGTACTTGTCGCTCTACAGCAGATGACCTGGCGGGCCGCCTACGTTGAACTGCTACCACCCGAGATCCTCGACGGGCTGGATTCGCCTGCCGTGCAACAAGCCTGGGCCGACACCGTCGGCGGCGGAGCCACGGTGCTGTTAGCCACCGAAGGCGACGATCCGGTCGGATTCGTGGTGGCAGCCCCAGCCCCGCCCGGCGAAGTAGCCGCCGCCGACGGCACCCTGCCTGCCGACACGGCACAGACCGGATTGGTGAGCACCCTGCTGGTGGAGCCGCGGTGGGGGCGCCGCGGCCACGGCGGACGCCTGCTCGCCGCCGCCGC
The DNA here is from genome assembly GCA_050700355.1 of Pseudonocardiaceae bacterium. Lineage (GTDB taxonomy): Bacteria > Actinomycetota > Actinomycetes > Mycobacteriales > Pseudonocardiaceae. The sequence goes on along the minus strand of JBOHHE010000422.1, from coordinate 24,381 downwards.
CGCCGCACTGCGCGATTCCGGTGCCACCCGGGGGATCGTCTGGGTACCCGCTGAAGACCCGGCTTCGCTGAACTTCTACCGGCGTGCCGGGTGGAGTCCCGACGGCACAGTGCGCACCCTCGATACCGGAGGTCGACCGCTGCGCGAGGTACGTCTGACCGGTTCCCTCGACCTAACGCTGCACTGACTCCGAATAACGAATACTGACTCCGAATAACGAATCACGTAAACCTCATCGGAATGCTCAACCAAGCGGTCTGAGTCGGTGGAACATTATAAGTCGATCAGAGGTTCCAAGCTCAGGGTCAGGCCGGGGCGTTGCAGCACGGATCGGACGCCGAGCAACACACCCGGCATGAACGACGAGCGGTCCAGCGAGTCGTGCCGGATCGTCAACGTCTCGCCCGAGGTGCCCAGCAGGACCTCCTGATGTGCGACCAGTCCGGCGAGGCGCACCGAATGCACCCGCACACCGTCGATGTTCGCGCCTCGGGCGCCCGGGAGCGATTGAGTGGTGGCGTCGGGGATCGGGCCCATTCCGGCCTCGGTGCGGGCCGCCGCAATGAGCGCGGCAGTCCGGGTGGCGGTTCCCGAGGGCGCGTCGGCCTTGCGCGGATGGTGCAGCTCCACGACCTCCGCCGAGTCGTAGTACCGGGCGGCCATCGCGGCGAAACGCATGGACAGAATCGCCCCGATCGCGAAGTTGGGTGCGATCAACACCCCGAGGTCGGGTCTGGGCGCGAGCCATTCACGGACCTGGGCCAGCCGCTTCTCATCGAAACCGGTGGTGCCCACCACGGCATGGATGCCCTGGTCCACGCAGAACCGCACGTTGTCCATCACCACATCGGGATGGGTGAAGTCGACAACGACCTCAGCCCCCGCGTCGGCGACGTTGAACATCCAGTCGCCCGCGTCGACCATCGCGACCAGTTCCATGTCGGGCGCCGCGTCCACCGCCTTGCACACCTCGGTGCCCATTCGTCCCCGGGCACCGAGGACCCCGACCCGGATGGGGTTCTCCTCCGACCGATCCTGCCGGGGCGATGCCTGCTCAGACGCCGTCATGCAATCAACTCCGTCATGCGATCAAGTGGGCGATCTCGTCGGGCAGGTCTTCCGCATGGGCGTAGGGGCCGACCACAGCGGCGGTGACCGGCTGACGAAGTAACTCGCGGGCCAGGGCACCGACCTGGTCCCCGGTCACCTGATCGATCCGATGTAACTCATCCTCGACGCTACGGTGCGCACCGTAGTTGAGCTCCGCCCTGCCGATCCTGCTCATCCAGGAAACCGTATCCTCCAGACCGAGGATGAGCCCACCGCGAAGCTGCCCCTTGCCCCGAGCGAGTTCGGCGCCGGACAGGCCGTCCCGGGCGATCGAGGCCAACACGTCGCCGATCACCTCGGCCACCTCGCCGAGGCGATGCGGGGAACATCCGGCATAGATCGCGAGACTTCCGATGTCGGCATAACAGGTCGCCGAGGAGTACACCGAGTACGCCAGCCCACGTTGCTCTCGGATCTGCTGGAACAACCGAGAGCTCATGCCGCCGCCGAGTGCGGCGTTGAGCACGCTGAGCACCTCACGCCGGTCATCGTGCCGGTCGATCGCCTGCACACCCAACATGAGATGAGCCTGCTCGGAGTCCTCGGTGCGCACCACGAGCGGACACCGTCCGATCACCGTGGCCCGGCCGCGACGGGGCGCCACAGGCTCAGCCGAGTCCGTCAGACGATGCCCGAAGCTGTCCCGCACCGCAGCCAGCACCACCTCGTGTGTGACGTTGCCGGTCACCGCCAGCACCATCCGCTGCGGGATGTAGAGCTGTTGGTAGAAGCGATGCAATGCCTCCCGGCTCATCCCGGTGACCGACACTTCAGTACCCAGCACCGGACGCCCGAGCGGATGTGAACCGAGCAGCGCGGCGGAGAACTCGTCGTCCAGCAGGTCCTCCGGATCGTCGTTCCGTATCGCGATCTCCTCCAGCACCACCCCGCGCTCCAGATCCACATCCGCTGGATCCAGCAGTGCGTTCCCGAGCACATCGCACAACAGATCGACCGCTAGCCCGAGGTCGGAGTCCACGACATGGGCGTAGTAACAGGTGTGCTCCTTGGTGGTGAACGCGTTGAGCTCCCCACCCACCGCATCGATCTCCTCAGCGATCGCGACGGCGGAGCGTCGCGCGGTGCCCTTGAACAGCAGATGCTCCAGATAATGCGCCGCACCGGCTACCGCGGTGGGCTCGTCCCGGGAGCCCACCGCGACCCACATCCCGACTGCGGCTGAACCGGTGCCTGGTAGCTCCTCGGTCAGCACCCGGAGACCGGAAGGAAGCACACTGCGCTGTAACGTCACGGGCCGGCCGGGGCCTCGGCGATATCGTCAACGACAGCACCGGCATCGTCTCCTTCACGAACCGGCACCAGACTGATCTTGCCGCGGTTGTCGATATCGGCCACCTCGACACGTAGTTTGTCGCCGACCTTCACCACATCCTCGACCTTGGCGATCCGCCTGCCGTTGCCCAGCTTGGAAATATGCACGAGGCCGTCCTTGCCGGGAACCAACGAGACGAAGGCGCCGAAAGCGGCGGTCTTCACCACGGTCCCGAGGAAGCGCTCCCCGACCTTGGGCAGTTGCGGATTGGCGATCGCATTGATCAGGTTGATGGCAGCCTCGGCGGACGGACCGTCGTGGGCGCCGACATAGATCGTGCCGTCGTCCTCGATGGAGATGTCCGCGCCTGTCTCCTCGGTGATCGAATTGATCATTTTGCCCTTCGGGCCGATCACCTCGCCGATCTTGTCGATCGGAATCTTGATCGCGGTGACCCGCGGGGCGTACGGGCTCATCTCATCCGGCCCGTCGATCGCCTCCATCATCACGTCGAGGATGGTCAGCCGGGCATCCCGGGCCTGGGACAGCGCGCTCGCCAGGACATCGGAGGGAATTCCGGACAGCTTTGTGTCCAGCTGCAGGGCGGTGACGAAGTCCTTGGTACCGGCGACCTTGAAGTCCATGTCACCGAAGGCGTCTTCGGCGCCGAGGATGTCGGTGAGCGCGACGTAGGAAGTCTGTCCGTCCAGCTCACCGGAGACCAAGCCCATGGCGATGCCCGCCACCGGCGCCTTGAGCGGCACGCCGGCGTTGAGGAGCGACATCGTGGACGCACACACCGAGCCCATCGAGGTCGAACCGTTGGAGCCGAGCGCCTCGGAGACCTGGCGGATCGCGTAGGGGAACTCTTCGCGGCTGGGCAGCACCGGCAGCACGGCCCGCTCAGCCAGCGCGCCATGGCCGATCTCACGTCGCTTGGGCGAGCCGACCCGGCCGGTCTCCCCGGTGGAGTATGGCGGGAAGTTGTAGTGATGCAGGTAGCGCTTGGTGGTCTCCGGACCCAGCGAGTCGATCTGCTGTTCCATCCGCAACATGTTGAGCGTGGTCACCCCCATGATCTGGGTCTCACCGCGTTCGAACAGCGCCGAGCCATGTGCTCTCGGGATCACCTCGACCTCCGCTGACAACGGCCGGATGTCAGTGATGCCGCGACCGTCGATACGTACCTTGTCACGCAGGATGCGCTCGCGCACCGCGGTCTTGGTCACCGCGCGGAACGCGGCGCCGATCTCCTTTTCGCGGCCCGCGAACCGCTCACCGAGGCTTTCCAGGCAGCTGAGCTTGATCTCCTCGAGCCTGCGTTCCCGATCCTTCTTGCCCGGTACGGACAGCGCCTGGGCCAATTCACCGGCCACCCCGTCGCGAACGCTCTCCAGGACGTCGGGCTGATAAGCCGGGAAGGTGGGAAATTCCAGCACCGGATTGCCTGCCGCCTCGGCAAGCTGCTGCTGCGCCGCGCACAGCACGCGAATGAACGGCTTGGCGGCCTCCAGCCCGGCGGCGACGATCTCCTCGGTGGGAGCCTGGGCACCACCTTCGATCAGCGTGGTGGTGGCCTCGGTGGCCTCCGCCTCGACCATCATGATCGCCACGTCGGTACCGACCACCCGGCCCGCGACAACCATGTCGAAGACCGCGCGTCCCACCTGCTCATGAGTGGGGAAAGCCACCCACTGCTGGTCGATCAGCGCTACTCGGGTGGCACCCACCGGTCCGGAGAACGGCAACCCGGACAGTTGAGTGGACGCCGAGGCGGCATTGATCGCAAGCACGTCGTAGGGATCGGCCGGGTTCAGGCTCAGCACGGTGATAACAACCTGGACCTCGTTGCGCAGGCCGTCAACGAAGGAAGGGCGCAGCGGGCGGTCGATCAGGCGGCAGGTAAGGATTGCGTCGGTGGACGGACGACCCTCCCGGCGGAAAAAGGAACCGGGAATTCGCCCCGCCGCATACATCCGCTCCTCGACGTCAACGGTGAGCGGAAAGAAGTCAAACTGGTCCTTCGGGTGCTTGGATGCGGTAGTAGCGGACAGCAACATGGTCTCGTCGTCCAAGTAGGCAACGACAGAACCAGCGGCTTGCCGAGCCAGCCGACCGGTCTCGAAGCGCACGGTACGGGTGCCGAAGGCACCGTTGTCCAGCAATGCCACTGTCTCGTGCACAGTATCGGTCGAGAGAGTACTCGTAGTTAGATCAGTCAATTCTTCTCCTCCTCGCAACATCGAGCCGCAGATGGCACCACCGTTGCGGGAGCGAGGACAGGACCGGTCTTCGATCGAAGCTCCCGGGAGTACGTACTCCCGGGAGCCACTACCGAGGACCGGCGAACGACGCTCGGCAAGGACGGTGACGAAGCGGCTCGGATGGCGATGTGTGGTCAGCGACGCAAGCCGAGGCGTTCGAGCAGCGATCGGTAGCGCGCGATGTCGACTCGGGCCAGGTAGTTCAGCAGGTTGCGGCGACGGCCGACCATGAGAAGCAGGCCGCGTCGCGAGTGATGGTCATGTTTGTGCTGCTTGAGATGCTCGGTGAGGTCCTTGATTCGTTTGGTCAGTAGGGCGACCTGCGCCTCGGGGGAACCGGTGTCTCCCCCGCGAAGCCCGTACTCGGCCAGGATCTCACTCTTCTGTGCGGTGGACAGCGCCACGGGTCTATCGTCTCCTGTCACATACGTACCGTGTGTGCCCCGGGATCACGCCGCACTGGGGCGGCGGGGGCGGGCGACCTTCGGACCCGGCGACGCCAGCCATGGTTACCATGGTTGCCTCGGTCACAGTGCCGACCGCCACGGACTGCAGCCGGACCCGGTGATAAAGGCTACCAGTTCATGAGAGCGGGCTCGGGAACCGGGCCGCGATCGGCAGAACGTGCCTAACACGCAGCCGGGTCGGTCTCAGCCGCACGCAACAACAACCCGGCAAGCAGCGGAAACTCGTTCGTCAACAGATCAGCTGCGGCGACCAGCTCAGCCGCATCCGCCAGCTGACGCAGCGCCGGGAGCAACACCTCGTCACCGTTCTCCCCGACCAGCAAGGTGTCTCGACCGACGGTGGGTCGAGATTTCCGGATGTGTTCCAGCGCGGCTCGGATGGCCGCCGGATCCCCGGAGGCGACTTCGGGGGTGAGTACCCGGCGCTCCAACATCACCATCCGGGCCAGCACCGCTGGATTGCCGATCTTCGCTCGGCGCCCGCTCATCAGCTGGCTGAGCATCGGCGGGCTCACCCCCAGCACCTCCGCCAGCTGCGCCTGAGACACGTCGAACGCGACCACCAGGCGCCGCACCCGATCGCCGAGCGGTTCTCCGTACCACTCGCGCTGCTGGGCGACGTTGCGCGCCACCACCCGCTGTTCGTCCACCGGCCTACCCCTCCGCGCTCGAACCATCCATCCCCGTGCTCGAACCGGCATCCTGCCAGGGCGAGGGGGGGCGCGGGGGCGATTCGCGGGATCACCCGCTCTGAGCGAGCACCTTCCGGGTGCGTGCCACGTCGTCGCCTATCTGGGACGCGAGCTGTTCCGGGGTCTCGAAGCGCACCATGGCGCGCAGCCGCTGGACGAAGTCCAGCGCCACCTGCTCACCGTAGAAGTCCTCATCGATGTCCAGCACAAACGCCTCGACCCGACGCTCCCGGCCCGAGAAGGTGGGGTTGGTGCCCACCGACGCCGCCGCTGCCAACTCTCGGCCACGGTGCACGAACCGGCAGGCGTACACGCCGTCGGCGGGAATCGCCGAATATCGGGGAGTGGACAGATTCGCCGTCGGATAGCCCAGGTCGCGCCCGCGCTGGTCCCCACGGATCACGATCCCCTCCACCCGGTGCGGACGACCCAGCGCCGTACTGGCCGCTACCACGTCACCGGCGTCGATACAGGACCGGATATAGGTGGAGGAGAAGGTCAAATCACCCTGCGATACCAGCCCGACGTCCTCGACGGTGAATCCGAATCGGCTGCCCAGGGAGCGCAACAGCGCCACGTTGCCCGCCGCCTTGTGCCCGAACGTGAAGTTGTCCCCCACCACTACCGCCGCTACGTGCAGCCGCTCCACCAGAAGTTCGTGAACGAACTCGTCGGCAGGCATCCGGGACAACTCGGCGGTGAAAGGCAGCACGAAGAACACCTCGACGCCCAGCTGTTCGGCCAGCTCGGCTCGCCGACGCAAGCTGGTGAGTTGCGCCGGATGACTGCCAGGACGGACCACCTCGGAAGGATGCGGATCGAAGGTCATCAGCACGCATGGAACACCCAGCTCCCGGGCTCGCGCCACGGCGCGGCTGACGAGCTGGGCATGACCCCGATGGATTCCGTCGAACACCCCGATGGTGACCACACAGCGGCCCCACCAGCTCGGGATGGCCTCCACCCCACGCCATCGTTGCACGCCCGGCAGCCTACGGCTGCCCGAATGGAAGTTTGCGCGCCCAGGCATCCCCAGGGATCCTCAGCTTTCATCGGCCGGGCGCAGCACCAATACCGGACGAGCCAATGGGCCGCTCTCGGTGAGCAGGGCAATCGCATGGCCATCAGGATCGAAGGCGGCCGAGGTCCCGGGCAGGCCGACAGCTGGTAGCCGGCCGCCATGGGCGAGCACTCTTGCCTGTTGGGCATCCACAGCGCGGCGCGGGAACGCGGTAGCCACTGCCTCGTCCAGATGCACCGTCAGCTCTGGCCGGTCAGCGAGTTCGGCCAGGGAGCACGCGATGTCCAGGCCGAAAGGTCCCACCCGCGTCCGGCGAAGCGCGGTCAAGTGCCCGCCCACCCCGAGCGCAGCGCCGAGGTCCCTGGCCAGCGCCCGCACATAGGTGCCACCACCGCATTCCACCAGTACGTCCAGGTCAGTGACCCGCTCACCGCGGCGCAGCGCAAGGAGCTCGAACCGGAACACGGTTACCGGCCGGGCCGCCAGTCGCACCTGCTCACCTGACCGCTCAAGGGCGTAAGCCCGCCTGCCGTTCACCTTGACCGCGCTCACCGCGCTGGGCACCTGCTCGATAGCCCCGGTGAGATCCCCGATGCCCGCCAGGATCTCCTGGTCACCGACCTCCGAGGCATCGGCACCGCCGGTAGGCTCACCCTCCGCGTCGTCGGTGCGGGTGGACTGCCCCAGACGCAAGGTGGCCAGGTAGACCTTGGGCTCCAGCGGCAGATGCCCCAGCAATTTGGTGGCCCGCTGCACACCGCAGACCAGCACGCCGGTAGCCATCGGATCCAGCGTGCCCGCATGCCCGATCCGGCGGGTACCCAGCAATCGACGCAGCCGGGCGACCACATCATGCGACGTCAGTCCGGCCAGCTTATCGACAACTACTAAACCAGCGGGGACCATCAACCCAGCGGCTCGTTGCAGTGCGCTCATGGCGCCGATCCTGCCGCGCGCACTCAGGTGCCGAACGGGCCGGTCTCGGGGAGGCGGAGGTCGGGTTTGTCCAACTCCTCGACGTTGACATCCTTGAAGGTGATTACGCGGACGTTCTTGACGAAGCGGGCCGGGCGGTACATGTCCCATACCCATGCGTCGGACATCCGGACCTCGAAATACACCTCGCCGTCAGCGTTGCGAGCCGCGACGTCGACCACGTTGGCCAGGTAGAAACGCCGCTCGGTCTCCACGACGTAGGCGAACTGCCCGACGACATCGCGGTACTCCTTGTAGAGCGACAGCTCCATCTCGGTCTCGTACTTCTCGAGATCCTCTGCGCTCATCGACGGCCCATCGCTCGCTTCATCGGGTAGTGGCTCCTCCTGCTCGTACGCCTGCGGTAGGGGACGATTCCTCATTGTGGACCACGGCAGTCCACGCCCGCGTCCGCGCCATGCGCCGTGGCGGGGCCATCAGCCCATGGGTACGCGCGGCCATCGCGACGTTCGCATAGCCGAAGCGGTGCTCAGCGGAGGGTCCGTGCGCCAATAGCGACGCGGTGTGCTGGGCGGTGCAGTAGCCCTTGTGCTCGGCAAAGCCGTACCACGGCATCCGTTCATGCAGCTGGCCCATGATGCGGTCGCGAGTCACCTTCGCCAGCACCGACGCCGCCGCCACGCACGCCACTGCTCGGTCCCCGCCGATCACCGCCAGGTTCGGTGCGGTCAGACCAGGCACGCAGAATCCGTCGGTGAGCACATAACCGGGGTGTACGGGCAGGCCGGCGACCGCTCGGCGCATGCCGTCCAGATTGGCCACATGCACACCCAGCCCGTCGACCTCCTCCGGAGGGATCACCACCACGCTTCGGGCCACCGCCCTGGAGATGATCAGATCGTAGAAGCGCTCCCGGCGCGCCGGAGTGAGCAACTTGGAATCGGTCAGCCCATCCAGGACCACCGCATCGGACGGCCGCAGCACGCAGGCGGCCACCACCAGCGGGCCGGCGCACGCCCCTCGGCCTGCCTCGTCCACCCCGGCCACCGGGCCGAGGCCCCTACGGTGCAGTGCACCCTGCAAGGTCCAAGTACTCCGCTCGCCGCGTAGCACCGCCCGGGGAGGTCGCGCCACAGCCTCGGACGCGCTGCACGTCACGGCGGGCATAGTCAGCCGCGTCCACGGGAAACTACTCGCTCCCGCACGAGACGGCCGCCGCGCAGCACCGGCCAGCTCAGCATCAGGCCGGCAACCAATGGGAGACCGCTGGGTAAGGCGGGCGAGCTGCCCTGGTGCCCTGGCACGGCGAGCGCGTGCTGCGGATCCGGATCCTCGATGTCCTGCCAACGTGCCGGCGGGAGCACGATGACCCGGGCTTTGCCGATGACGTTGTCCACCGGCACCGTACCGGAATGGTCATCACCTACGTGCCGGCGGGAGTCCGCGGAGTTGTTACGGTTATCACCCATCATCCACAGCCCTCCGGACGGGACAGCGACCGGGCCGAACTCCTCCTGAGGTTCCTGCCCGACGAACATGGGGTACGTCTCGTCCAATGCCACGCCGTCGACCATCACCCGGTTCTGCGGATCACAACACTGCACGGTCTGACCGCCGACGGCGATCACCCGCTTCACGAAGTCACGCTCATCCGGCGGCGCGAGCCCGATGAGCGACGCGGCCTGCTGCATCCCGCGAATAAGCACATTGTCCGAGCGAGGACTGGAGAACTCGACATTGTTGCCCCACGACTCGGGACCGCGGAACACGACAACGTCGCCAGGCGCGGGATCGCTCAACCGATAAGTCACCTTGTCAACCAGCACCCGGTCGTTGGTGCAACCGGTGCAGCCGTGCAGAGTCGGCTCCATCGAAGCCGAGGGGATCACATAAACCCGGGCCAAGAAGGTCTGGATGAGGAACGTGAGAACCAGCGCGGTGAGTATCAGGATGGGCAGTTCCCGCCAGAACGAACCCTTCCGTTCCCCCTTCCGGAGCCGATGTCTGGGCCGGGACCTGGACGGACGGCGGGCGCGGAATCCGGGTGGACGATCGTCTCCGTGCGCCGGTTCTCTCGAGGACACGAGGTTGGCCACGCCCCCCAGGCTAGCTGCCGGTACCCCCACCGAGAGGATCAGGACGCGGACGGTGTCTCACGCTTCTCCTTGATCTTCGCTGCCTTGCCGCGAAGGTCACGCAGATAGTACAGCTTGGCACGTCGGACGTCGCCGCGGGTGACTACTTCGATCTTGGCGATGTTGGGCGTGTGCACCGGAAACGTTCGCTCCACACCCACACCGAAGGAGACCTTGCGGACGGTGAAGGTCTCCCGAACGCCGCCACCCTGGCGCCGGATGACTGCACCTTGGAATATCTGGACCCGTTGCCGCGAGCCCTCGATGACCCGTACGTGCACCTTGAGGGTATCGCCGGGGCGGAAGTCGGGAATGTCGGTACGCAACGACTTCGCGTCCAGGGCGTCCAGGGTGTTCATCGGTGGTCCGTCCTCGTCATGTTTCTGCTGTACACGGTCTGGGATGCCCGGGCGGGCGCGCCGCGGCGGCGTCGGAGGTGACGTGGGCTGAGGCGGTGTCGCGCGCTGGGCACCCTGCCCCCTGCACCCGGCCGCAGCAACCGCCCCAGTGTGCCAGACACCTCGCCCGGGACGAAACTCGGTGGTCGTCAATCGGCGGGAAAGCCAAGCCCTTCAAGTAGTGCACGATCGGCGGCGTCCAGCTCATCCGGCGTCAGGGCGGCCAGCAGGTCAGGGCGGCGAGCCGCGGTGCGCTCCAGCGCGCGGTCCCTGCGCCAGCGGGCGATGGCGGCGTGGTTTCCCGAACGAAGCACCGCAGGCACCGTACGGCCCCGCCAGACCTCGGGGCGGGTATAACAGGGCCCCTCCAACAGCCCGTCGGAGAACGAGTCCTGCCTAGCTGATGCGGGATTACCCAGAACTCCGGGCAGCAGCCGGGCGATCGCCTCGACCATCACCAGCACGGCGACCTCACCACCGACAAGGACGTAGTCGCCGATCGAGATTTCATCGACCACCACCCGCTGCGCGGCATCGTCGAGTACCCGCTGGTCGATACCTTCGTAGCGGCCACAGGCGAAGACGAGCCGCGGTTCGGTGGCCAATTCGGCAGCCACCTGCTGCGTGAAGCATCGCCCCACCGGGCTGGGCACCACCAGTCGTGGCGGCGGCTCACCTCCCAGCACCTCATCTAGCGCCTCACCCCATACCTGCGGGCGCATCACCATGCCGGGCCCACCACCATAAGGCGCATCATCCACCGCCCGGTGCACGTCGTGCGTCCATTCTCGCAGGTCGTGGACCACGAAAGTGATCAGACTCCGCTCGATGGCCCGGCCGAGCAACGCCTCCCTGACCGGAGCCAGATACTCCGGGAAGATCGTCATGACCTGGATCAACACAGCTGAGCATGCCTTCAGTCGAGCAGTCCAGCGGGCGGATCGAGCACCACGCGACCAGCGGCCAGGTCCACCTCCGGCACGATGGCCTGGACGAACGGCACCAGGGCCTCGCCACGCCCGGTATCCAGTACCAGAAGGTCACCGGCCGGCGCGTGAACGACTTCTCGCACCGTGCCCAGCACGCCGCCGTCGGAGCCGACCGCCGTCAATCCCTCCAGCTGATGGTCGTAGTACTCGTCCGGGTCGTCGAGCTCCGGTAACTCCATGACATCGACGGTCAGCAACGTACCGCGCAGCACCTCAGCCGTGGCACGATCGGACACCCCGACGAACTGCACCAGCAGGACCCGCCCGTGTGGACGGGCCGAATGCACGGTAAGCGTGCGGTCAGGACCGACAACAAACTGGGCACCAGGCACGAACCGCTGCTCGGGGAAATCGGTGCGCACCTGCACGGTCACCTCTCCGCGTAAGCCGTGCGGCCTGCCGATCCTGCCGACCACCCGCCGCATCTCGCTGGATTGCACGCCTCGACGCCCCAGTCAGCAGGTCAGCGATCAGTGTCGACGACGTCGACGCGCACCCCACGACCGCCGATCCCACTCATCACCGTGCGTAGCGCGGTGGCCGTACGTCCACTACGGCCGATCACTTTGCCCAAATCCTCGGGATGCACATGCACCTCGAGAGTCCGGCCCCTTCGCGTGGTAACGAGTTGCACGCGCACATCATCGGGATGATCAACGATTCCCTTGACCAAGTGCGCGAGCGCGTCCGCCAGCACGCTCACGCCTGCCTGTCCGAAGCGGACGCTGCCTTCGCCTTCTCCTCCCCGGCAGCCGTAGGTTCAGGCGCGGCGGTGGGTTCAGGCGCGATGTTCTCGGCCTTTCTGGCGCCCCTCTTCTTCGGAGTGGTGGCCTCCGTTGTCGGCGCCTCCCCGGCTTCGGCCAGTGCCTTGGCGAACAGTTCAGCTTTGTCCGGCTTGGGAGCGGCGTGCCGCAAGGTGCCTTCCTCGCCCGGCTGGCCGGTGAACTTCTGCCAGTCGCCGGTGATCTCGAGGATGTGCTGGACGGCTTCGGTGGGCTTGGCTCCCACACCCAGCCAGTACTGCACCCGCTCCGAGTTGACCTCGATGAAGCTGGGCTCCAGCTTGGGGTGGTATTTGCCGATCGCCTCGATCGCCTTTCCGTCACGACGGGTACGGGCGTCGGCGACGACGATCCGATAGTACGGTTGGTGGATCTTACCTAGCCGCATGAGTCTGATCTTGACAGCCACGGGTCGAGCTACTCCTGTCACGCTCGTGTGTTCGCGGGTGAGCACACACAGCTCATGGTGAGGCCGCGAGCCGGCATTGCCCAAAGGTTCGGTGGTCACCGAGGTTTCTCTGACCACCGAGGTTCGGTGGTCAGAGAGGTTAGTGGTTACAGCGCGCTCAAAGTGCCCGCCGTGACAACAGCAGCCTATTGTGCCAGACGTCCGGAGAGCACTTCCAGCGCCCAGGCTCCGACGGGGCTGGTCACTCGGGCAACAAGCCCTGACTGATCAGCACGAGCCCGACGGCGGGCAGGAAGTTGTTCGCCTGGTGGGCGACAACGCTGGCCAGCAGGTTGCCGGTGAACATTCTGGCGAATGCGATCGGCAGCGAGATCACCACCAGCAGGGGGAAGCGAAGCAGTTCGAGGTGGGCGAAGGAGAACGCCAACGTGGTCGATCCGAAGATCACCCAAGGCTTCCACCCCCAATACTCCATGGCCCGCCACAGCACGCCCCGGTAGAGCACCTCCTCACACAAGGGAGCCACCAGCCAGACCACCAGGAACATCACCAGCGCCAGGCTGAACGGCAGGCGCTGACCGTCGAAAACGTCACCCACCGCAGAGTTGGCCCGGTCCTCACCGACCAACCGCGCCCACAGCAGCGAGGCGGGCAAGGTGATCACCAAGCCCAGCCCGCCCAGCATCAATCCGATACCCAGGTCGCGCCATCGCCACCGCAACGACAATTCGCTGCACAACCTCGCCCACAGGCTCCCCTGGCCCACCAGTACGGCACCGCCGGCCGCAACCAGCGCGGCCAGCATGGTGGGGACCGCCAGCGCGGTGACCAACGCCTCCGGCGGCAGCGGAGTGCCCGTAGCCAGGTCCGAGGAATTAAGAGCGAAGGGCAGCAGCACCAGTAAAGAGACGACCAGAAAAACCACTTCAGCAACCGCGAAGACGGTGAGCAGGCGCCAGCCGTGGCGTCGATCCGATCGGTCCGGCGCCTCGGGCGGCGGCACCGCAGTGGTCCCCCCGGTCGGGTACTCCCAGTAACTTTCGTCACTATGCGACACTGGCACCACCGCGATCCCCCTGGACGAGACCGCGCAGCATCAACAACACCGGACTGCGCAGGGCATCCGGATCCAGCCGTGGGTCGGCGCGGGTAACCAGCAAGTCGGCCGGCGCGCCCGGCACCAGACCGGGGACACCCAACCAGTCTCGGGCCGCCCAGCTTCCCGCCGCGAGAGCCTGCTCACCGCTGCACCCGGCAGCGCGCAACGCGAGGATCTCGTCCACCAAGCGGCCGTGCGCGATACCGCCACCTGCGTCGGTGCCCGCGTAGACCGGGACACCGGCCTCGATGGCGGCGCCAACGGTATCGCGAACTCCGGCGTGTAGCGCCCGCATATGGGCGGCGTAGCGCGGGTATTTACTGGCACGCTCCGCGATGGTCGGAAAGTTTTCGATATTGATCAGTGTAGGGACCAGGGCGGTCCCTCGAGCGGCCATCTCGGCGATGGTGTCGGCGGACAGGCCGGTGCCATGCTCGATGCAGTCGATTCCGGCCGAGATCAGGCCGGGCAGCGCGTCCTTCCCGAAGACGTGCGCGGTGACCCTGGCCCCGACGGCGTGCGCCACATCGATCGCCTCCACCAGGACGTCGTCCGGCCACAGCGGGGCGAGATCACCCGTTGTCCGGTCGATCCAGTCACCGACGAGCTTCACCCAGCCGTCCCCGTTATCCGCCTGCTCTCGCACCGCCTGCGGGAGCAACCGCGGATCGTCCAGCTCGACCCCGAGAGCGGGGATGTAGCGTTTCGGGCGGGCCAGATGGCGCCCCGACCGGAGGATGCGGGGCATGTCGTCGCGACGCTGCAGCGGGCGGGTGTCGATCGAGACCCCGCAATCCCGGATGAGCAAAGTGCCCGCGTCCCGGTTGACAGCGCCCTGCTCGGCGGCTTCGTCGAGGGTGACCGGCCCTTGTGGGCCGAGGCCGACATGGCAGTGCGCATCCACCAGGCCTGGCAGGACGTAGCCCCCGTCGGCGACGGTGGTCGCCCCGGGTACCGGTTCGGTGCAGATCACCCCCTCGGCGATCCATAGCTCGCCGAACTCTCCACCAGGTAACAGAACACCGCGCACGTGCATAACCGGGGGAGATGGCCCAAGGAGTGACACCGTCACCTCTTGCCGAACCTCAGCTTCGACGGGTCGAACCCAGGTGGCAACTGATCCAGCGCGAACCCCCCAGGCGGCATCCGGTCCGCCGCGCCGTCTGCCCCACCTTGACCCATTCCGGTCACGTCGGGGAACCCTCCGGGCAGCCCGCCCCGGACCTTCGGTGGAGTCGGCCCCCTCCCCTTGCCCTTCTTGCCCTTCTTGCCCTTGCGAGTCCGCCGCCCAGGACCGAGCCCACCCAGGCCGAACTGACCGGCCATCTGCTGCATGAGCTTGCGAGCCTCGAAGAAGCGGTCGACCAGCAGGTTGACCTCGCTGACCGTGACACCAGAGCCGCGGGCGATGCGCTGACGCCGGGAGGCATTGATGATCTTCGGGTCAGCCCGCTCGTCCGGGGTCATGCCGCGGATGATGGCCTGCAACCGGTCCAGTTGCTTGTCGTCGACCTCGGCGAGCTGCGCCTTGAACTGGCCCGTCCCGGGGAGCATGCCGAGCAGATTGGAGATCGGTCCCATCCGCCGGACCGCCTGCATCTGCTCGAGGAAATCCTCGAGGGTCAGCTCGCCGCTGCCGATCTTGGCGGCGGCCTGCTCGGCCTGCTCGACGTCGAACGCCTGCTCGGCCTGCTCGATGAGGGTGAGCATGTCTCCCATGCCCAGGATCCGGCTGGCCATCCGGTCGGGGTGGAAGACGTCGAAGTCGTCCAGCTTCTCGCCGTTGGACGCGAACAGGATCGGGCAGCCGGTGACCTGCCGCACCGAGAGTGCCGCCCCACCGCGGGCGTCGCCGTCCAGCTTGGTGAGCACCACACCGGTGAAGCCGACCCCGTCACGGAACGCTTCAGCGGTGTTCACCGCATCCTGGCCGATCATCGCGTCGACGACGAACAACACCTCATCGGGTGCCACGGCGTCTCTGATGTCGCTTGCCTGACGCATCAGCTCCTCGTCGATGCCGAGGCGTCCCGCGGTGTCCACCACCACGAAGTCGTGCTGACGGATGCGAGCTTCGGCGACCCCCCGCCGGGCAACGTCGACCGGGTCACCGACCCCGTTACCGGGTTCGGGCGCGAACACCGGCACGCCGGCCTGCTCACCCACCACCTGGAGCTGAGTGACCGCGTTCGGTCGCTGCAGGTCCGCAGCAACCAGCAACGGGGTGTGCCCCTGGCCACGGAGCCAACGAGCGAGCTTGCCCGCCAACGTCGTCTTGCCGGAACCTTGCAGGCCGGCCAGCATGATCACGGTCGGTGGCGTCTTGGCCAGCTCGAGGCGCCGGGTCTGCCCGCCAAGTATTTTGACGAGCTCCTCATCAACGATCTTGACGACCTGTTGAGCGGGATTCAGCGCCGCGGAGACTTCCGCCCCTTTCGCCCGTTCCTTGAGTTGCACGATGAACTGACGGACCACCGGAAGCGCGACGTCGGCCTCGAGTAGGGCAATGCGGATCTCGCGCGCCGTCACATCGATATCAGCGTCGGAGAGCCTGCCTTTGCCGCGCAGGCCGGACAACGTCGAGGTAAGCCGGTCGGAGAGTGTGTCGAACACGCCGGTCGCGCTCCCTGGGGGTGCGGCGGGGGTGGTGCCCCGGATTTGGGCTGGTACTACAGGCCAGCCTAGCCGTCCAGCAGTCCTGCCCCCCGACCTGCCTGGTCGGCCATCGCCTCGCCCGGCTCGATCGCCCCACCCCGCTCGATCGCAGTCGGCCGTTCAACCTGAGCGACCGCATCCACCAGCACACGGTGCGCCGAGGACAGCCGGGCGGTGACGTCGGCCCGCAGCTCGGTGAACCTGGCGATCTCCCGCTCGACCTCCGCCATCCGCTTGCTGAGCCCCTCGCCCGCGATCCGTAGCATGAGGTGCAGCCCGGCCACCCCCCAGGTTTGATACTCCGTGATCCAGGCGGCGGCTTGCGCTTCCTTGCGGAGGATATCGCGCTCACACTGCTGCTCAGCCGCCAACCGCCGACGCGCGGAGTCCTCCTCGGCCCTTCGGCACCGCGCCGCCGACTCGGCTTCCTCGGTGCTGCGTCGCTGCTCCGACTCCGCCTCCAGGCGTTCACACCGCAGGATGGTCTCCTGCATCAGCCGGTCGGCCTCTGCGTGCGTGCGCTCACGCAGCGATGTGGTCTCCTGCTCGGTGGCTGCCTGCAGTGCGGTGATCTCGTCCTCGGCCATCTGCAACATGCGCTGGATCCGCGCCCCCGCAGCACCCAGCGACGATCGCTGCAGGCGCTCCACCCGCGTGTTCGCCTCTTCCACCTCACAACGAAGGTGTTCGAGTAGCTTGCTGAGGTCGGCGGTCTGCTGAAGGGCCGCGTCGCGGTCGGCGGCGATCATCGCGATACGGCCCTCTAGTGACTCGATGTGATCGAGTACCTGCCGGCGATCGAACCCGCGCAATACGATCTCGAACGGGACGTGCAGAGGGACCATCTCATCTTGCGTTGCGCGCATACCCCGTGAGCGTAGCCCGCAGGGGTATCAGGTACATCCCCGCCCAGCTCACCGGGCCGCGCTGAGTACCGCGCGCTCGACCTTTCGACGCGCCTCGGGCCGTAGTTGCCCGTCTGCGCCGGATCCGATGAGGCCGAAGGAATCCACCACTGAACTACCCCATGTCACGACCCGTGCCCATCGTACGGTCGCCGAGCAGGCCTCCAGCGCGGAGGCGACCCGGTGGAGCAGCCCGATCCGGTCGGTGGTGCGCAACTCGAGGACCACTGCCCCGGTGGCCTCGTCGTCGAACCAGAGCACCTTGGCCTCGACCGCCGAAGGCACCACGCCGGACCCACCGACCTCCCCGTAATCACGCTCCTTGGCGGCCAGCCGCTCAGCCAGCGCAAGCGAGCCGTCCAGCGCCCGCAGCAGGTCCTGGCGCAGCAACGTGGCATCGGGGGGGCGCCCGAAACGCGGCGAGACGTTGAAGGAGTCCACCGCCGCGGAGGACCCGCTCGGAAGCTCGATGACCCGGATGGCCGCCGAGTGGACCTGGAGCGAATGCAGCGCGAGCACCCCGGCCGCCAGGGCGAGCACCCCGGGACGTCCGGGGGTCACCACGGTGACCGTGGTGGCCGCACCCGGCCCTGCCTCGGTATCTGCGCTCACGTGCACCGAGCCGATCGCGACGACCCGTTCAGCCAAGGCGCACTGCTCCGCGGTGAGCGGCACCGGCCCCGGCAAGGGTTGCCCCGCCAGCACCGCCCGGCAGCGCTTGGCCAGGTCGGCGATCAGCGCCGCGCGCCACTCGCTCCATACCCCCGGGCCGGTGGCCAGACTGTCGGCCTCAGCCAGGGCGACCAGTAACTCCAGTACCGTCTGGTCTCCGCCGAGGATGTCGACCACCCGCTGCGCGGTCGCCGGATCTTCGAGATCCCGGCGAGTCGCCGTATGCGGCAGCAGCAGGTGGTGGCGCACCACCGAGCAGAGCATCTCCACGTCCGAGGGCCACAACCCGAGCCGATGGCCGATCTGCTCGGCGAGTGCCGCGCCGACGGCGGAATGGTCTCCGCCGCGCCCTTTGCCCAGGTCGTGCAGCAACGAACCGAGCAGCAGCAAGTCCGGCCGGGCCACAGTGGTGGTCAGCCGCGCCGCATGGGCCGCCGTCTCCACCAAGTGCCGGTCCACTGTCCACACATGTGCCCGGTCCCGAGGTGGCAGATCACGTACCGCCCCCCATTCCGGAAACAACCGCCCCCATAACCCCGTGCGATCCATCGCCTCGATCACGTCCACCGCAGGCCTGCCCGCGCCTAGCAGAGACAGCAATTCGTCCAATGCCGCTCGGGGCCAGGGCTGGCGCAGCTCCGGTGCGGTGTCGGCCAACGTTGCGAGGGTTCCCGCCGCCACCGGCATCCCGGTCCTCGCGGCGGTCGCGGCGACGCGCAGCGCCAGCGCCGGATCGCGGGGCGGGCGGGCATCACGAGCCAGCGCCACCTCGCCACCGTGCTCCACCACACCATCGTCGAGCGGACGGCGGATCGGTCCCCTGCCCAGGTTCCGCAAGCCGCTCAACCGGGCCCGGCCCCTCGGGGGTACCGCGGCGCGTGCCCTGCGCAGCCCCACGTCGACCGCATAGACGATCGTGCGGGCCGCCCCGGACACGCTTCTGGCCAATTCGAACCGATCACCAAGCTCCAGGGCGACAGCGATCTCGTCGGCATCCTGCGCACGCAGCACGTCCCGGCTCCGGCCGGCCAGCCGGTGCAGCTCGGTACGCACGTCCAACAATAGGTCGCGCGCCGCGCACACGTCCGGGCCGACTCGGTCCACGAGCTGACCAGTGGACAACGCATCGAGCAACTGCACGTCGCGCAGTCCACCGTGGCCGTTCTTAAGGTCCGGCTCTACCCGGTGCGCGACATCGCCGCGCCGCCGCCAGCGCTCCTGCGCCGACTCGGCGAGCTCCTCCAAGCGGCTACGGATGCCGGTGCGCCAAGCCCGCCGCACGGCGGTTTCCATGCCGGTGAACAGCGCCCCGTCTCCGGCGATCAGCCGGGCATCCAGCAGCCCGAGCGCCGCCCGCAAGTCTGTGGCGGCTACCTGCAATGCCTGCCCGACAGTGCGCACGCTGTGATCCAACTCGATGCGGGCATCCCACAGCGGGTACCACAACGAATCCGCGAGCCTGCTGACCTCACCTTTACCGTTGTGCAGCAGCAGCAGGTCAAGATCGGAATACGGCGCCAGCTCACGACGGCCCAGAGCACCGACCGCAACCAGGGCGGTGCCCTGGCCGATGCCCACGGATGCGGCGCGGGAGACCAACCAGAACTCGTATAGGTCACCCAGCGCCACTCGCAGCGCTTCGGGAGACAACCGACGCTGCCGCGGGCCGACGGCGAGCAGGGCAGCACGGGCCTTGGCCAGGTCAGCCGCGGCAGCCTGCTTTTCGGGTAGTCCCTCGGATCTTGTGCCGGTCGGTTCGTGTCCCATCTCGACTCTTCTCCCCGACAGCGCGGCGGGCCGCGCTCCAGTCCACACCGCACAGTTGTTTCCAGAGCGCGGCGCATCTGCGGGGCGCTGATGAGGACCATCAGCGCCCCGCAGGCATCAGCCCCTGCTCACGATCACAAGGCGTCCAGGCCCCGCTCACCCGTACGCACCCGTACCACCATTTCTACCGGGGTGACCCACACTTTGCCGTCCCCGATCTTCCCGGTCCGGGCCGCCTCAACGAGTGCGTCGATCGTCTTGTCCACCTGCGTGTCATCCACGACGACCTCAATCCGGATCTTGGGCACGAAATCGACCGAGTACTCCGCGCCCCGATATACCTCGGTGTGCCCCTTCTGCCTGCCGAATCCCTGAACCTCACTGACAGTCATCCCGAGCACCCCGATCTGCTCCAGGGCACCTTTGACGTCCTCAAGTGTGAACGGCTTGACGATTCCGGTGATTAGTTTCATCGTGTGCTCTCACCCTTCCGTGCCTGCTGAGGCCCGGATCATGTCCGAGGATTGGGCCGGCGTGGTGGCCCGGCTCGGCGACGATCCGCTCATGGTGCGGAGGCCGGTCAGCTCGTAACCGGCCTCGGCATGTTCGACCTCATCTATACCGGCCAGCTCGGTCTCGTCATCCACCCGTAGCCCGATGGTGAACTTCAGTACCAGAGCGATGACCGCCGTGACAACCATCGAGTAAGCCAGCACGACAACCGCGGCCACGGCCTGGCGCCACAATTGGTCGATGCTCCCGGTGTAGAACAGGCCCTCCGCGCCGGCAGGCGCAGCGGGGTCAGCGAGGAAACCGATCAGCAGCGTTCCCACCAAGCCGCCGACGAGGTGTACGGCGACGACATCGAGGGAGTCGTCGAAGCCGAAGCGGAATTTGATACTCACCGCGAGCGCACACAGCACGCCTGCGATCGCCCCTATCGCGATCGCCCCGAGCGGAGAGACCGAATGGCAAGCCGGGGTGATGGCGACCAGACCTGCCACCACACCCGAGGCGCCACCGAGACTGGTGGGCCGTCCGTCGCGGACCCGCTCGACCAACAACCAGGACAACATCGCCGCGGCGGTGGCCACCAAGGTGTTGACAAAGGCAACGGCCGCGACACCGTTGGCGGCCCCGGCCGATCCGGCGTTGAAGCCGAACCAGCCGAACCACAGCAGGCCCGCGCCGAGCATCACGAAGGGTAGGTTGTGCGGGCGCATAGCCTCCCGGGGCCAGCCGCGCCGCGCGCCGAGTACCACCGCCAGCGCCAGACCTGCGGCGCCGGCGTTGATGTGCACAGCGGTCCCACCTGCGAAGTCGATCGCCTTGAGCTCGTTGGCGATCCAGCCACCGGCCGGTGCGCTCACCCCGTCGAACGAGAAAACCCAGTGCGCAACCGGAAAGTAGACGGCCGTCGCCCAGATCGCCGCGAACAGCAGCCACGGCACGAACCGCATCCGGTCCGCCGCAGCACCGGAGATCAGCGCAACGGTGATGATCGCGAACATCGCCTGGAACGCAACGAACACCATAGCGGGGATAGTCCCCCCCACCAGCGGGATCGAGACGGCCTCGACCACCTCGGTCGCGGCATCGTCCCCATAGGTCCCCCCCAGCAGGCTTCCCAGGCCGGCGAACTCTCCTGGATTGCCGAGCAGGCCATAACCGATGTCGTTACCGAATGCCATCGAATAGCCGTAGAGCACCCAGAGGACCCCGACGATCCCCATCGCGGATAGGCTCATCATCATCATGTTCAGGACGCTCTTCGAGCGGACCATCCCGCCGTAGAAGAACGCGAGGCCCGGAGTCATCAACAGCACCAGGGCGGAACTGGCTAGCATCCAGGCGGTGTGACCGGGGTCAGGTACTCCGGTTAGAGGCACGGGCTCACTCCTCTCTTATGTCCACTGCGCCACGATCGGGTGGCACGTCGGAAACAGATTGGGCACACTGTGTTACATCGGTGGGTATCATATGTTTCAGCGCAGTTAACTGTGGGGATGAGCCTGTTACGTCCGCGTTACGCACCAGTTCCCCCAACAGCCTCCCGCCTTAATCCGGGCGTTAATCTAGCAGCGCGTCGACGAAGGCCTCCGGCTCGAATGGGGCCAGGTCGTCGACGCCCTCGCCGAGACCGACCAACTTGATCGGCACACCGATCTCCCGCTGCACCTGGAAGACAATGCCCCCCTTGGCGGTACCGTCCATTTTCGTCAGCACGATGCCGGTGACCTCCACGACCTCGCCGAACACCCGGGCCTGGGTGAGCCCGTTCTGGCCGGTGGTGGCGTCCAACACCAACAGGACCTCATCCACCTTGGTCTGCCTGGACACCACTCGCTTGACCTTGCCCAACTCATCCATCAGCCCGGCTTTGGTATGCAGCCTGCCGGCAGTGTCGATGAGTACGGTATCCACCCCGCCAGTGCTGGCCTGCTTAACCGCTTCGAAGGCCACACTGGCTGGATCGGCCCCCTGTGGGCCGCGCACGACCTCTGCACCCGCGCGCTCACCCCACGTAACCAGCTGCTCCGCAGCGGCGGCTCGGAAGGTATCGGCCGCGCCCAATAGCACCTTCCTGCCGTCCGCAACCAGCACCCGCGCCAGCTTTCCGGTCGTGGTCGTCTTGCCTGCGCCGTTCACCCCGGCGATGAGCACGACACCGGGCGTGCTGGCACCGTCGGCACCCACATGCGGAAGTGCTCGCACCGCACGATCCAGATCCGGTCGCAACGCCTCAACGAGGACAGCACGCAGCGCGGCGCGTGCCTGCTCAGGGGTCCGCACGGCGCGGCGGGCGAGTTCGGCTCGGAGCGATTCCACGATCTCCGTGGTCGCGGCTATGCCAAGATCGGCGAGCAGCAGGGTGTCCTCGATATCTGTCCACGATTCCTCGTCCAGGTCGCCTGCACCGAGCAGGCCGAGCACGCCCTGCCCCAATGTCGAGCGGGATCGAGACAACCGGCCACGTAGCCGGACCAGCCGACCGGAAGGTGGCTCGATCGGCTCGACAGGTTCGGCCAAAACCCGTTCAGCTGGGGCTGTTTCAGGCGAGACTGTCTCCGGCTGGGCCCTTTCGGGTGGGACTGTCTCCGGCTGGGCTGTTTCCGGTGGAACTGTCTCCGGCTGGGCCGTTTCTGGTGGAACTGTCTCCGGTGGAGCCGTTTCGGGTGGGACAGTTTCAGGTCGGGTCGTTGGGGTCGCTTCAGGCAGGACTGATTCAACTGGGGGGGGCTCGGCTGGCGCCGGGATCTCAGGGGCAGCGGGCGGAACGTCCGTCAGTTCAGGGGCTGTCGGTGGTCCACCTCCACCAGAGGAGAAGCTGATAGCGCCACCAGCCTGATATCGACGAGACTCCGGAGGCGTCTCGGGAGGCTGCTCCAGCTGCTCGGTGATACTGATTCGCCGTCGGCGAATCAGTATCAAACCGACGACCAGCGCGATCAGGAGTGCCACCACCACGGCGACAGCGATGAGGATCAAGGTCGTGCTCGGCACCGCACCATCCTGGCATCCGGCCCAATCGGTCAGCTGAGCACGGTGGTCACCACTCGCTCATACCTGGGGTCCTGTGCGGCCGGATATCGGACATGAGCGGCGGACACACCGAGCATGAGTGCCGAACAGACCGGGCATGGGCGACGGACACGCTGGGGTGGGGGTCGGTTAGGCGGCGCCTGCGGAGTCGAGGGTGCCGCGGAGGCGTTGGGAGATCACTGTGGTGATGCCGTCGCCGCGCATGCTCACCCCGTAGAGCGCGTCGGCGATCTCCATCGTCGGTTTCTGGTGGGTGATGACGATCAGCTGGGAGCGGTCTCGGAGCAACTCGAACAGCTTGATCAAGCGACCCAGATTGGTGTCGTCCAGCGCGGCCTCGACTTCGTCGAGTACGTAGAACGGTGACGGGCGGGCCCGGAAGATCGCAACCAGCATGGCGACTGCGGTGAGTGACTTCTCCCCACCGGAGAGCAGTGACAGGCGCTTGACCTTCTTGCCCGCCGGACGAGCCTCGATCTCGATGCCGGTGGTGAGCATGTCGTCCGGTTCGGTGAGCGTCAACCGGCCTTCGCCGCCGGGGAACAGCGTGGCGAAGACCGTTTCGAATTCACGGGCCACATCATGGAAGGCTTCGGTGAAGACGTGAAGGATCTTCTCGTCGACCTCAGCGATGACGGTGAGCAGGTCTCTTCGAGTGGCTTTGAGGTCCTCCAGCTGGGTGGAGAGGAACTTGTAGCGCTCCTCGAGCGCAGCGAACTCCTCCAACGCCAGCGGGTTGACCCTGCCGAGCAGAGCGAGATCGCGTTCGGCCCGCTGGGCCCGGCGAGTCTGCACGCTGCGGTCATAGGGCGTCGGCACCGGAGCGCTGACCTGCTCACCACGCTCCCGCGCCACCTCGTACTCGGCCATCTCGACCGCGGGTGGGGGCACGGGTACCGTCGGTCCGTATTCGGCGACGAGGTCCTCCAGACCGATGCCGAAATCATCGGAGATCTTGGCCTCGAGCTGTTCGATGCGCAGCCGCTGCTGGGCGCGCAGCACCTCGTCACGGTGCACTGTGTCGGTGAGCTGGTCCAGCTTCCCGGCGAACTCGCGTACCCGGGCGCGGATGTCGGCCAGGTCCCGCTCCCATTCGGCCCGCTCGGCGACCACCGCGTCCCGCTCGACGGCGGCCCGGTCACGGGAAGTGTCGATCCGGGCCAGGGCGAACTCACCGGCTCGGACCACCTCAGCGGCCACGGCAGCGCCACGTTCCCGAGCGGCTGCCGCAGCTGCGGCCCGCTGCCGGGCGGCCCGCTCGGCC
>JBOHHE010000421.1:0-6288 GCA_050700355.1 Pseudonocardiaceae bacterium | reverse complement strand
GTGCTGATCGCGCCGATGTGGCGTCTGGTCGTGGGCCACGGTGCGGACTCGGTGCACGAGACCGCGTTCACCCTCTCCTCTACCTACGGCGTGCCGGTCCTGCCGGGCACCGCGCTGAAGGGCCTGGCCGCGGCGACGGCGCGAGCGGCCGCCAAGGATCCCGACCGGTCCGACCACGGCATCGGCGATGTCGATCTCGGCACGCTGTTCGGCACGCCCCGCCCAGGGCTGACGTCCGAGGCGCACCGCGGGTCGGTGCTGGTCTGGGACGGCCTGCCGATCCACCCACCTCACCTGGTACTCGATGTGCTGACCCCGCATGTCAAGGACTACTACGACAGTGGCAACAAAACCGACGGAAACCCGAGCACAGCACCGGCCGAGTACCACAATCCCGTGCCGGTCCGATTCCTCGCGGTGGAGAAGACCCAATTCCGCGCCTACTTCCTCGGTCCGTCGGATGATGTGCAGGATTGCGTCACGTTGATCCGGAGCGGATTGGACGAGTGGGGGATCGGCGGCAAGACGGCGGCGGGTTACGGCTACTGCGTCTCCCGCGAGGAGGCCGGCTGATATGCGGATCCTGCATCTGATCCCGGTCGGCCTTTCCCTGCTGGAACAGATCCGCAATGGCGTGCTGCCGACACTGCGGTCCGCGCTCGCGGTCGACGAGCTGCCCGATTCGGTGGACAAGGTCCACGAGGCACTATCGCAGGCGACTGGTTCCAGTTATGAGCTGGACCTGAACCGCCTCGGGCTCACCGGCGTGCCCCGAACGGCGTCGGCGCTCGACTCCAGCATGGCGGCCGAATGGACGTCGGTCACCGCCGTGGCCGCCGAGTCCCGCCACGGCGCGATGGACGGCGAGGCATACGTCTTTCTCGCCACCGACAGCGATGACGGCCTGCGCGCCGCCATTCTGGTCGCCGCCCGTTACCTGCGCACCACCATGCACTACCTGCACGAGCCGTTGACCCTCGGCACTGTGCTGGTCAAACCCGGCGACGTGTACGTCTGCCGGATTCCCGATCTCGACCTGGGCAACCGGCAGCCCACCAGCACCACATGGAGATCATTGGGTACGGTCGGACGACTGGTCGCCGACACCGCCACCCAGACCAGTGGATGGAACGTGGTCGTGCACCTCTCCGGTGGCTACAAAGCCATGATCCCGTATCTGACGGTGCTCGCCGAAGGCGTCCATTCGCGGCTGCGGGGCGTTCGGTCTCGTCCGGAGATCCGGGCGGTTGCGATCCACGATCCGAGTATCGGGCGAGATCCCACGATATCGCGCATTGTCATCGATCTTCCGGTCCGCGCGATCGAGGGCGACCTCCTGACCTACGTCGAGAAACTCAAGAAACTCACCCAATCGCACAGTGACATTATCGGCGCGGAAGCGCCCAAGGACTTACTGGGCCTGTTCATCGAGCGGGAGGATTCGGTCTATCGGCTGACCGCTCCCGGCCTGATCATGGTGAATGTGTTGTGAGCACCGACTACCGGTCTGTGTTCGAGCGTTACCTCGACGTCGTCGCCAGTGCGGAGGCAATGGGCGGCCAGGTGGAACTGCCGGACCAGCCGCAACAGATCATCCAGCCGGGCGATCTTGAGCGTGCCCTGAACAATCCTCGTAGCCTGTTCCCTTCGACAGATCAGGGTGAGCTGAGGGAGCGGCTACGGCTGCTGTGCACCTTCGCGCTCTGGTTGCGCTACAGCCCGCCCGGCCACGCACCCGTGCGCCTCGCGTCCCGGGCGGCCCGATTGAGGTTCGCGGTGTGGACCCTGCCGCCGCGAATGCGCTGGCAGGAGTGGCGTTCGCTGACGTTGGAGGGCGCCGCCCCGGCCGGGGTGCTGCTGCTGATGACCGGATGGTCCCTCCCGGTCGGTCTGGCCGCGCAGATCCTGTGGGACGACCGCCCGGTGACCGCGCCGCTGGGCCGGTTGCGACGAATGCGAGGTTCGACGTCATGAGCTGGACAAGGTTGACGTTGCAGGTCCGCACCCCGCTGTTCGGCGGCGAGGACCCGACCGGCGCCGACGGCCCCCCGACGCGGGTGCCCGCCATCCGTGGCGCGCTGCGCTTCTGGTTCCGCGCACTGGCCGCTGGCCACGGCGTGACCGCGCTGCCAGCGCTCTGGGCGGCGGAGGAGGCCGTGTTCGGCAGCACCAGCACGCCATCAGCGATCCGGCTCCGGGTACCGAGGCAACCGACCATGAGCGGTCGCGGCAGCAAACCGGGCTGGGCTACCACCGGGCAGCCTGCCAGGCGGCTTGGGTTCGACGGCGCCCAATACCTGCTCGGGCAGGGCCTGTGGGACTACAACGCCGGGCTGCGGCGCGGTTACGTCGAACCCGGCGAACCGTTCGACATCGACATCGGCTTCAGTGCTGATGAGCAGGTCAATGCCCGGTTCATGCTTGCCTTCTGGGCCTGGCTGACCTACGGCGGCCTGGGTGCTCGCACCCGCCGTGGTTTCGGCCAGCTCGTGTGCGTCGGTGTCCGCGACGAGCTGCCCTGCGGCTGGACCTACGCCGATCTGCTTCCCCCGCCGGACGCTGACGCCTGGCACATCCTCGGCGGGTGCGCGGTGCCCGCTGCACTACCCGGTCGTGACGCGCTCGGCTGGGGGTCGCTGTTGCCGGCGCCGACGCCGGAGGGTGAGTCGCTGCCCGAATTACCGACCCTCGCACCCCGTTGGTGGTCCGGATCCGTGATTGACAGACGGGCCGGTTCGTTCGGCGAGGCGCTTCACCGGGCGGGCCTGCGGTGGCGCTGGTTCCGCGCCGGTCAGGACCACGACGATCGCAGGAAACCGACCCAGCACATCCGTTCCCCCGAGTGGACCAACGTCATCCACGGCACCGACGATCGGTACCCCATTGCCGCGTTCGGACTGCCCGTCGGCTACTTCTCGTCGTCCAGTGGGTTCAAGGCAACCGTAGAGCCGAAGCTGGCTGGGACGCCGCCGCGGCGCGCGTCCCCAGTATGGCTGCGCCCCGTCCTCCTGCCGGACGGCCGGTGGGCAGTGTTCACCCATGTGTTCTACGCCCGGCTGCTGCCACCGGGCGCGCAGCTGTGGATCACCAAAGGGCGGTCGGATCCGTTACCGCCACCGGAGGATGCAGAAGAGGCATGGGACAGCTGGCTGGACGGCGACCGCCGGTTGCCCTCCGACTACTACGGGGGGCCGTGACCTGCCCCGCTTCTGGCGCTGCCCGCTGGTCCGAGCCGATGACCTGCGGTGTTGGTCAGGTTGTGCGGGGTTGGGGCACTGCGGGGACGTCATACCGCTTGCGGGCTGCTTCCCGGGATACACCGAGGACCATGGCGATGTCCGCCCACGAGCGTCCATGGGCGCGGGCGAGCCGGACGGCCTCGGTCAGTTCACGTTCCGCAGCGACTACCGTGCCCAGCGTCGTGCCGATTCGGCGTAGGTCGGTGGCCTCGGCATCAGGGTTGTCCAGCTCGCTTGGATCGAGGGTGTCAAGCCACGCCTCGGCGTCGGCTGTGGCCTGCTCCAACTGGGCGCGGGTACGGGGCATCAGCATCATCTCAGGTGCTCTCGGAACTTCCGCTGTAGCGGCATGGCGTGGATGACGACCGCAGACTCGCCCTCGCCGATCGCGTCGAGGACGACGACTTCCAGGCGGTTGACAGACCACCCGAGGTGATCGACAGAGGGTGGAGTCCCGGCTTGGGATTCGCTGCGTTTGCGGCGCGGGGTTGTACTGTCGGCGCATGGCCGCAATCGCAACCGCCCAGTTCGCTGGTTTCGCCGACAAGCAGCCGGCCTTCTTGCGCTCGGTGATCCTGCCCGAGGACCGGGCTGTGTTCGATGAGCAGTACCGAGCCGCGCTCACCACCGCCGGCGAAGCCCTCGACCTCAGCGACATGGAGGCGTTCCTCGAACGCTGGCGGCGGACCGCCTGGTTGCAGCACGACATGGGCCACGACCGGTACCGGGCGATGCTGGAACAAGCGCGGGACACACTGCGCACGGGAAACCCCCCACCGGGGACGCGGGTGCACTCGGCGGAGCACATGCGGGAGCTGTTCCGGGCGCGCCAGACCCAGGCGTGAGGCGTGTACCGGATCCGGGTCTACGAGGAGGTTCAAGCCACCGTAGCGACGCTCCCATTCGAGGCGCACGTCGCCTGGATCGAGTTGCTCGATGCACTGGAGCTGACCCCATGGAACGGGGAGTCACAGAACGCGCGTAACCCGGATGGGGAGGTGCGGCGGTTTGTGTTCGGTCCCGGCGGTGCGGGACTGGTGGTGTACCTGATCCTGGAAGACCAGCAGCTGGTCGACATCGTGCAGGTGACCTGGCTCGGCTGACCTCTGACCGCGAGCGATCGACCTCTACCGCTCGCCTCCTGCGGCTGATCGATAAGTGGTTGGCCGCGGGGGTCGTGCAGCGTCGGGGTCCGGTCCAGGAATTCAGTTCGGGACAAGAACACATGAGGGGACTACCGGCGTGCGATTCGACGTGGTGCTGCCTACGAGGATCTCCGCTCACGCTGCCCAGCGTCTTCCGGTGCTGGCGCTTCCGCCGTCCGACTTCGCCGAGGACAGCGGGGGTCGCTGGCTCCATAAGGAGCCCTCCTCGCCGTCCAACCATGTCTGGGGGTCCTGACGTGCCCAGTCTCTGGCGCTGCTGCTGGACGGCCTCGGCCGAGCCGGATCGGCAGACCGTGCACCGCACCCTCTCCCGCTGGCTGGACACTGACCATCACGCTCAGCGCAAGCCCTGGTCCTGGGCCAGCGCTGTGGAGTCGTCGGATCGAGAGCTGCTCATCGGTCTGCTGGATGACCAGCTCGCCGAGCGCCTGCGCGGCGGTGCCGATGCCACGAACATGCCGGTCACCCAGGTCGCGGCGGCCGGCTGGGCCGAACTGCTCGGCGGGCAGGCGCGGGACTGCTGGCAACTGGACTTCGTCAGCCCGGTCACCTTCCGCCGGGGCAACCGCTTCCTGCCCTGGCCCTCGCCCTCTGCGGTATTCGGCAGCCTGCGCGCCACCTGGCGCCACTTCGGCTCACCCGAAGTGGGGGATCTCGACCTGGACCTGCGCCTGGACCCCCTGGTCGTCACCGCCTTCCACGGCGCCAGCCGCACCGAGCGAGTCGTTGTGCACAAACAGGACAGCGTCCTCGTCGGCGGCTTCATCGGCACCATGCGCTACGCCATCGAGGGCGCCGCGGATCCGCAGACCGTCGACGCGCTGGTCCGGCTCGCTCCGTTCAGCGGAGTGGGCTCCTACACCACCCGCGGCTTCGGCGGCGTCCGCGCGCTCCGGGAGTAACCGTGGGCGCGCCACTGATCGGCTCCGATTCGTTCGCCTAGCTGGTTTCTCCCCAAACAACGATCAGTTGCTGGCGGAGGAGAACAGGGCGGTGCGGATCTCCTCGGGGCGGGTGGTCAGGTCGTGCCAGGTGAACCGCAGGATCGTCCACCCCTGGTTCACCACGGTGTTCTGCCGTTGCTGGTCGTGGACGAACCGGTCAGGGGTTATGTGCCAGGCCCAGCCGTCTACCTCGACGGCGACTCGCTGGGCGGGAAACGCCAGGTCGATGAGGTAATCCCCGACCGGGTGGCTCAGCACCCAGCCGGTGATTCTCGCCGCCCGCAACAGCCGGACCAGGAGCCGCTCGGCCTGCGAGGCGGCCCGGTCGGCCGCAGCGGAGAGCAGCCGGGATGCCTGGGCTGAGCCCCGCCGTCCCAGGTTGCGGCAGTGTGCCCGGTACACCGCCGGCAACCCGGTCCGTCGCTGTAGCGCGCGGTCCAGCAGCGCTGGACCCTGTGGACCCAGCGTGACCGCCGCCTCCAGGGCGGTGAGCGCCAGGTCGGTGACCCAGAGGTCACGGACCCCGACCAGATCTGGATAGGGCAGATCACGTCGACGCACTACTACCCCTGGTCTTCGGCTGGGATGGCGGCGATGGGGCACCGTTATCTCCACTGTGGTGGGCAGCTCCGGGCACAGGCCGTGCCACCAGGCTGCGGACACCCCATGCGCCACCGCGTCCTGTCCGGCCCACAGCACCGCCGCGCGGAGCCGTACCTCATCGGTGTAGGGGTGGTCTGCGGCCAGATACACCCCGGGGTGCAGCCGTTCCCACCGCCGGTCGGCGACGCGGCGGTCCACCGCGTCCTGGCTCAGCCCCGCCTTCCGGGCCTGCGCACAGCTGATCACTCCGGCCTGCCTGCGCAAGTATCCGTCCAGTTCCATGTTCCTTATGATGCGCCAACACGACCCACGGTTCCCTGTGATCGCTGTTTGGGG
>JBOHHE010000420.1:0-23520 GCA_050700355.1 Pseudonocardiaceae bacterium | reverse complement strand
AGCGGGACGAGCGGGTGCTGGTCACCACACTGACCAAGAAGATGGCCGAGGATCTCACCGATTACCTGCTCGAACTCGGCATCAAGGTGCGCTACCTGCATTCCGAGGTGGACACCCTGCGCCGAGTTGAACTGCTGCGGCAGTTGCGACAGGGCGATTTCGATGTGCTGGTCGGGATCAACCTGCTTCGCGAGGGCCTGGATCTGCCCGAGGTGTCGTTGGTGGCGATCCTGGACGCGGACAAGGAGGGATTTCTGCGGAGCGGGACATCGCTGATTCAGACCATCGGCCGCGCCGCTCGCAACGTGTCCGGGCAGGTGCACATGTATGCCGACCGGATCACCGACTCGATGCGCCGAGCCATCGATGAGACCGATCGGCGTCGGGCCAAGCAGGTCGCTTACAACACCGAGCGCGGGCTGGATCCGCAGCCGCTGCGCAAGAAGATCAATGACATCCTGGACCGCGTCTACGCTGAGGCCGCCGACACCGATGATGTCGCTGTCGGTGGTTCTGGTCGCAACGCCTCCCGGGGCAAACGGGCCGCTGGTGAGCCCGGCCGGGTTCGCGGTAGCGCAGGCATGCTGGAGGGACGTGACACCTCGGCAATGCCCCGTGCTGAGCTCGCTGACCTCGTCCAGCAACTCACGGAACAGATGATGGGCGCTGCCCGCGAATTGCAGTTCGAACTGGCCGCGCGACTCCGTGATGAGATCGCCGAGCTCAAGAAGGAGCTCCGAGGGATGGACGCCGCTGGCATCCGCTAATGGCATGCCCTTCAATTACCACCAACGTACTTCATCGGAAGGTGGTTCTCGTGTCCTCTCCGGCAGACGTGCTCACATCCCGCTTCGGTGACGGCCTGGCCGTCGACGCCGACCTGTCCCGCGCGGCGGAGGCTGCCGTGACGCAGGCCGTCGTACCGCTTGCCGGGCAGCGTCCCGACCTGCTGTGCGTGTTCGTGTGCGGAAACGATCCGGAGGCCATCGAGGCCGCGGGAACCCGCGCGATGGAGGCGGCCGGGGCCCGCACGACAGTGGGTTGCAGTGCCGGGGGGGTGATCGGCGGCAGTCGGGGGGTGGAGAACGAGTACGCGGTCAGCGCGTTCGCCGCGTGTCTGCCTGGAGCTCGGTGTACCCCGTTTCACCTGGAGCTGCGGCGTACGCCCGAGGGTGCCGCCGTCGCCGGAATGCCGGACCGACGCGAGGACGACGCGGTCGCGGTCTTACTCGCCGACCCGGCCACCTTTCCCGTCGCCGCCTTCGTGCAGCGCTCGCATGAGGACCACGCCGGTTTGCCGTTCGTCGGTGGTGTGGCAAGCGGCTTCCGTTATTCGGATACTGCCAGGCTCTTTGTGGACGGACGCAGCGTGGCCGCCGGAGCGGTCGGGCTGATGCTGGGTGGATCCGTCGAGGTCCGCCCGGTGGTCAGCCAGGGATGTCGGCCCTTCGGCCCACCCATGATCGTTACCAAGGCGGAAGGCAACGTGTTGGTGGAGCTGGCCGGGACGCCGGCGCTCACCAAACTCGAACAGATCGTCGCCGACCTCGACCCTGCGGATCGGCAGGCCGTCGCCCGAGGGCTGAATATCGGCGTCGTGATGGACGAGTACGCGCTGGAGCACGAGCGCGGTGATTTCTTGATCCGCAGTGTTCTGGGAGCGGACCGCGACCGTGCGGTGATCGCCATTGGCGATGTCGTGGAAGTGGGCCGTACGGTCCGATTTCAGGTGCGGGACGCGTCGGCAGCTGATGAAGACCTCGCGGAATTGTTCTCGCGTTGCCGCGCGGAGGCCGGCCCAGTCGGCGGCGCCCTGCTGTTTTCCTGCAACGGCCGTGGCAGGGCGATGTTCCCCAGTGCTGATCACGATGTGCTGGCGGTGCGTGCCGGCCTCGGCGCTACCGGTGTCGCCGGGTTCTTCGCGGCGGGCGAGATCGGCCCGGTCGGAGGTCGCAACTACGTACACGGATTCACCGCGTCGATCCTCACCTTCAGGTCGCAGCCGTCCAGTGGTCCGTGAGCATGCCCGGTTGGATGCTGTGGGGTCAGCTGGTGATGTCCTTGGTGGCGAACCGATGCCAGGCCGCTATGCCGAAGACTGTCGCGTACGCCAGCCCCGAGAGGGCACCGGCAGCCAGATCTGTCCAGTCCAGCGGGGCGGCCAGCAGGTCGAACCATGAGGAGCTGAACCGAGTCGGTAAGTAGTCCCGCAGGCCACCGAGAGCGTCGATCGTCTCCAGGATCTGGGACAGGATCGACACCATCACCGCGCCCCCGACCGCTCCTAGAGGGGCGTCCGTGCTCACCGAAAGCAGCAGTGCGAGCCCGGCGACCCACCCCAGATGCAACGCCAGGTATGCCGGCACCAGCGCCAGCCGGCTCAGCGTGGGCGCGAAGTCCAACGACTGCCCGGTAGGGGAGATGAGGTCGCCTGGACCGTATGCGATCACTCCGACGACCAGCGCCATGGCGGGCAGCAACACCAGGGCAGAAGCGGACAGCATCGCAGCCACTGCGGCTTTTTGCCGCAGCAGCCGCCCCCGGGGCACCGGGGCGGCCAGCAGGTAACGCAGCGTCGACCAGGACGCGTCGCTGGCCACGGTATCGCCGAAGAACAGAGCCACCACCACGACGAGCAGGAAGCCCACCGAGGAGAACATCGTGAACACCACGAAGTTGGCTGCGCTTGCGGTGGCCAGATCGATCAGCGTGACGCCTCCACTGTCGTCCCCGTCATTTCCGAGCTCGAAGGCGAGCCAGAGAAGTATGGGCAGCAGAGCGAGGAACCCGAGGGTGAGCGCGGTCCGCTTCCGATGCAACTGGCGCATCAACTCCACCCGCAGTGGCAGGGTCGCGGAGGCGCGGTAGCCGGATGCGGCACCCTGGCTTGCCCTGCTCACTCGACGGGGTCCTTTTCCTCGGCGCTCTGCTCTTCGGTGTCTCCTACTACGAGCTGCAGGAATGCGTCCTCCAGCCGGTTGCGCGAGATCACCGCTTCGCCCCCGGCTCCGGCAGCTATCTCGGCGACGGTCCCTGCGGCGACCAGCCTGCCACGGTGCATCACCACCACATGGCTGCATGTCTGCTCGACCTCGGCGAGCAGGTGACTGGACACCAGCACCGTCCGACCTCCAGCGGCATATTCCCGCAGGATCTCCCGCATTGCGTGGATCTGCGGTGGATCCAGGCCGTTGGTCGGTTCGTCGAGCACCAGTAGCTCGGGCCTGCCGAGCATGGCTTGCGCGATCGCCAAACGTTGGCGCATCCCTTGGCTGTAGGTGGCAACCCGTCGGTGCAGGGCAGTGCCCAGACCGGCGATCTCCAACACCTCTGCCATGCGCGCGTCCGCGGTGGGGCGGCCGGTAGCCGCCCAGTAGAGCCGTAGGTTGTCCGCACCGCTGCGGTGCGGAAGGAAACCGGATCCCTCCACGAACGACCCGACCCGGGACAGCACCGGCGAACCGGGACGCACGCGGTGGCCGAATACTCGGATCTCACCGGCGCTCGGCTGGAGCAGGCCCATCAGCATCCGCAGCACGGTGGTCTTACCTGCACCATTCGGCCCGAGCAGCCCTAGCACCTGTCCGCGCTCGACGCGGAAGGACAGGCCATCCACGGCGGTGATCCCTCCGGTGTAGCGCTTGGACAGCTCGCGGATCTCCAGCGGTACGGCGGCCAGTGCGGGGTCGACGTCGTCGGGGCGGCGCTTGCGTACGGCGGCGAGCGTTCCCAGAGTCGCAATCAGCACCACGAGGCCGCCCAGACCGGCGAGCTGGACGACCGGCAGCGGTGTGGGCGCCGGTGTACCGGGCACCACCGGGACGGCCAGAACCGCGGCGTCGGCCAGAGCGACCGTGAATCCGGCGGGCTGCGGGGCAACCGCATAGCTCCGGTCGGTCGTGGCGACGGCGACCGTGAGCCGATGTCCCGCTTCGACCGGGTGTGCCACACCGGCCAATGTCACGTTCACCTCGATCGGACTGCCGTCGGCCGGTAGTGGCCCGATCCGCACCGGTGCCACGGCGCCGCCAGGCAACGTGCGGCGACCATCCGGGCCCTCGTCGTAGAGCTTGACGAACAGCACAGCTTCACGTGGGGGATCCGGAAGACCTCCCGCTGCGGCGATCCGCAGCCGTACCTGCGGCGCTCCGGTGACGTCCACTGCGTCGGCCAACGGATCCGTACTGAATGTGGCGGTCTGCCCGGGGAGCTCGACCGCGGCCCCGCCGACGATGCTCGCTGCTTCGGACAGCGCCGTGCCAAATCCCGGCAGGCTGGTCAGCGCGGCTGGGCTGCCCCCGGGTGGCCGCTGGACCAGCTGGAGTTCCCCGCGCAGGACCAGTTCGCGGCGCTGCACCGGGATGATGGGGCGCTCCGGGTAGGGAAGTCCCGGGTAGGCCGGGGCCGTGACGGTGCGCTGGCCGAAGTCTTCGGTACTGAACGCGCCCTGCACCTGATAGTCGAAGCCGGTGCCGGGATCCGGTCCGGTCCGGGCCAGGTAGTAGTCGAACCAGGCGCCCACCTCATCGTGCACCCATTCTCCGGGTGCGGCGCCGTCGTGCCCACCTGCGAACCAGATCATCTTCAGCGGCACGTCGGCGGCGGCGAGTTGCCTAGCCGTGGCGTCGGCCTGGTCCAGTCCGAAGAGGGTGTCCTGCTCACCCTGCACGAGCAGGGTCGGAGCGGCGATCGTTCCCGCCACTGAGGCGGGCGACGAACGGCGCAGGAGCGCCGCGATCTCCGCAGTCGGCAGGCCGCTGGTGGCGACCTCCAGGTAGGCGGCGCACAGCTCAGGACGGAACCGCCCGCACAACCCAGACCCGCCTGCACCGGCACTGAACAGCACTCCTGCCCAGTCCCGCTTGAACACCCCACCGGGGGCGAACGCGCCTGCTGCCGGGGTGTCGGCCGCGACGGGTTGGCTGCTCGCGGCGTTCGGGAACAGGGCTTGCGACAGGTCGTTCCAGGTGATCAGCGGCGCGATCGCGTCCACCCGAGGGTCGGTCCCCGCCAGCAGCAGGGCCAGCGCACCGCCGTACGACCCACCAGTAGCGCCGACTCTCGGATCACCGGGCCCGTCGTGTGTCACCTCGGGTCGTCCGGCCAGCCAGTCGACCAGCGCCCGGGCATCGGCCACCTCATGGTCCGGGGAGTTCAGCCCGATCTGGCCGGTGCTCAGCCCGAATCCTCGGGCCGTCCAGGTGAGCACGACGAAGCCGCGGTCAGCCAGTTCGGTCGCTTCAGCGCTGACCGAGTGCTTGGTGCCGCCGAAGCCGTGGGCGAGGAGCACGGCCGGTGCAGGGGTGATCTCCGGCCGGTACACCCGGGCGTCCAGCAGTACTCGTTCGGTGCTACCGGGGCTGTCCGGCACATTCACGGTGAAGTCCTCGGTGGCTACCGAGGGTGGGTCCGGAGCCGAGGTCAGCGTGAGCGCGATGCCACTGCTCGCGATCAGCATGGCGACGAGCAGAACGACGACACGTCGTGGGCGCAGGAGCGCCGGTGGGAGGTTCCTGGCCGGTCGGGGCACTCTGGGGCACTCTACAGATCCATCATGTGCTCGGTTCGGGGCGGCTGGGCGAAGAACGGACCGATTTCGGCGCGCCAGGCTTGGAACGACGCCGACCTCCGGAAGCCCTCGGTGTGGTGCGTGAGGCTCTCCCACTCGATGAGCAGCACGAACCGCGAGGGCGACTCGATTCCCCTGGTCATCCGCATCGAGAGACAGCCGGGGCTGTCGCGCACCAGATGGGCAGCGCGCTGGTAGATCAGGGCGAAGGCGTCTTCCTCGCCGGGCCGGACGGTGATCTCCGCGATCTCCAGTACCATGTGCACACTCTGGCATACGGCACTACTCGGGTTGTGCGCCTCGCCACCCCGAGTTGTTGCCGCAGTGAGAGATGCGCAACACTATGCGTGTTCGAGGAGGGGAGTATTCCTTCGCGGCGGCATCGTCAGCACGGTTGCCCGAAGTTGTGGTAACCCGGTGTCGTCGGCCGATTATTACGGTGGAAGAGACCTCCGGTCATCGACGCATGCCGTCTGCTCCGGAGGTCTTGCATATGGACGTTCCCACCTGGGTGTGGCTGGCCACCATCGGTGGTGTCATCACCCTGCTGGCCATGGATCTATTGCTCGTCGACCACAAGCCACATGCGGTGGGCATCGCGGAGGCCACCCGGTGGGTGGTGTTCTACGTTTTATGTGCCGTGGCGTTCGGGCTCGGTATCTGGTACTTCGCGGGGGACGAGTTCGCGGTCGAGTATTTCGCCGGATATATCACTGAGTATTCTCTATCGGTCGACAACCTTTTCATTTTTGTGATAATAATGTCCAGGTTCCGCGTCCCGGTCATCCATCAGCATCGCGTGCTGCTGGTCGGCATCGGCCTCGCGCTGGTGATGCGGGGCCTGTTCATCGCGGCTGGCTCCGTGCTGATCTCCCGTTTCAGCTGGGTTTTCTACCTGTTCGGGCTGCTGTTGATTTACCTGGGCTGGCAGCAGATCGGACACAAGGACAAGCATGAGAACGAGGAGTATCGGGAGAATATCGCGCTACGCGCACTGCGCAAACTCGTTCCGGTTACCAATGTGTACCATGGCTCGAAGCTCACGATCAAGCAAAATGGCAAGCGGTGGATCACACCCATGCTCGTGGTGATGCTCGCAATCGGCACCACCGATCTGATCTTTGCTTTGGATTCCATCCCGGCAATCTTCGGCTTGACCAAGGAACCGTTCCTCGTCTTCGCGGCCAACGTCTTCGCGTTGATGGGCCTGCGTCAGCTTTATTTCCTTATCGGTGGGTTGCTTGACAAGATCACGTATCTGAATATCGGACTCGGTGTCATCCTGAGTTTCATTGGCGTCAAACTGATACTCGAGGCATTGCATGACAACAAATTGCCGTTCGTCAACGGGGGTCAGTCGCTGTCCGGTGTGCCGACGGTGGGTATCGAGCTCTCACTGAGCGTGATCGTCGGAGTGCTCTTGCTCACGACCGTGGCGAGCCTGCTGAAGGCGCGCCGGGACCTCGCGGCGATCAGGAGGCCCATGGAGTAGGCGGGCCGGCGCCACTTCTGATTCGAGTCGGTGAGCTGATCAGCGGCGGGTGAGAATTCGGGTGACTCCGGCCGCAGCGGTGGACAGCAGCAGCCAACCCACGGCGGTGAGCAGTCCGGCTACCCAGGCCGATGGCCCGGAGGCCCGCCACAGTCCGTCCTGCCCCAGGTTGACCACGGGGATCAGCAGGTCTGCCGTATAGATAATCGGCTGCCAGGACGGGTTCTGACCACTGTCGAGGCGGGACAGCGGGTGGTTCGTGAACCAGATCGAGCCGAGCGCCCAGCACACGGCCAGCCATCCCGCCGCCCGCCAGGGCCGGTAGCCGTAGCCGACGGTCCACTGCTGCAGCCGGCCCCAAATCCGGCCTGCTGGTCCGTGCACGGAATGCCGGTGCTGCTGCTTGGCCAGCAGCACCGCGTCGGCGCGATCGTCGTGACCACCGTCGCGGTAGCTCGCGGCGAGCTGGTCGTAGGGATCGGGGTCATAGCCAGGCAGGACCTTGCGCAGCCAGCGCAGTCGAGTGGTGACGTTCACGTCGGGTGAGGCGGTGAGCGACTGGTACCGAAAGTCCTCGACATCGATCACACCGTCTGCGGCCCACAGCTGCTCGCCGTCGAGCACCGAACCGGCCACCACCCCGCTGAGCAGGACATCACCGTGCGGTGGCTCGGCGAAACGCAACCCCAGCTGCTGGCAGGTCAACCCGCGGACCCGCAGTGCCACCACACCCTTACCCGCCCCGCCGAGCCGGGCACCGGTGCAGTCCAGGGTCGAGCCGATGTGAGCGTGCTGCAGCCGGATCGAACCCGAGGCCACCACCCCGCGGAAGAAGAGGGTGCCGCCGACTCGTAGCCGATCGGCGACGAGCACATCCAGGCCTGGACCGTGCAGCCGGGCACCGGTCAGGCTGGCGCTGCCGTGCACCTGCGCGCCGACCAGCCGAACCTGCCCATGCGCCTGGAGTGGACCTTCATCGGACGGTACGGCGCGGGGCATGGACCGGCGAGCCTCCAGGTCTCCGTGCACCTCGATACCGTCGGCGAACAGCGCTACCGGCACGAGTCGCCACGGGTCACCGTTTTCGGTGTCGGGCTCCAAGGGGCTACCGAGCGTCGCGCCGGACAGCCGTAGGTAGCCACCGATCCGGGCTTTGGTCAGCCGGACGCTGCGCGCTGCGGTGAATCCCGCGTCGAGCATCAGATTGCCGTTCACTGTCATGCGGTCGGCCACCAAGGCGGCGGTGGGATCGGCCTGGCCGCGGGGCAGCACGAGGACGGCCTGGTCTGCGGGGTCGGTACTGCCGTGCAGCGCCGCACCGGAGAACACTGCATCGCCCGCGATCGAGGCGCCCGCCAGCACCACTCGGCCCGCTGCGGTGAACCCTTGGTCCCCCCACAGGTTGCCTCCCACCTGCACTCCAGCAGCATCGAGCGCATCGCCATTGCCGGCGTTAAGGTGCGTGCCGCTCAGTCGCAGCGGCCCCTCGATGCGACCATCGGTGAGCTCGACCGGGCCGGTCACCGTGCACCCGCAGTGAACGCCCGGGACACGGCATCAGCTACGTGATCAGCGCGGGTCACGTAGGGATTCTCCTATGAGTCGCGATACCGGGCAGAACGCCAATCGCCATTTCCCGACGTATGCCATAACGGTCGGTGTCAGCCGCCGATATAGCTCATCTCCACCTTCGCGAGTCCGGCCGTTTCACTCGTCCGCTGAGCCGAGTAGCGGTCGGTCCGACGGTGCCAGATGCCCTTGACCGAGGCTTCGAGCTCGTCGTCACTGGCTCCACTCCGCAGTAGCCCGCGAAGATCGTGGCCGGCACCGGAGAAGAGGCAGGTGTACAGCTCGCCCTTGGCTGAGAGCCGGGCTCGAGTGCATGTCTGGCAGAAGGGTTTGGTGATCGAGGCGATGACGCCGACCTCGCCGGCCCCATCGAGGTAGCGGTACCGGTCGGCCACCTCGCCGCGATAGTTCGGATCCACCGGCTCGATCGGCCAGACAGCGTTGATGCGCTCGATGATGTCGGCTGCCGAGACCACCTCATCGAGTCGCCAGCCATTGGTGGTACCCACATCCATAAACTCGATGAAGCGGACGATGTAGCCGTGCTCACGCCCGAAGGCGGCGAGATCGAGGATGTCCTGGCCGTCGTTCATGCCGCGCTTGACCACCATGTTGACTTTTACGGGGTCCAGGCCGGCTGCGGCTGCGGTCTCGATGCCCTTCACGACCCGGGCGACCGGGATCTTCACATCACTGATGGCGCGGAAAGTTGCCTCATCCAGCGAGTCCAGGCTGACCGTGATCCGCGTCAGTCCAGCATCCCGCAGGGCCTGTGCCTTTGCCGCCAGCAGTGACCCGTTGGTCGTCAGGGCCACATCGTCGATGCCATCGATGGCGACGAGTCGTGCGACAAGCCCCTCGATCCCATGCCGGACCAATGGTTCCCCACCGGTGAGGCGCACCTTCTTGACACCCAGGCGAGCGAAGACCGTCGTGATGCGCACGATCTCCTCGAACGAGAGCAACTCTGAGTGGTCCATGAAGGGGAAGTCGGTACCGAAGACGTCTCGGGGCATACAGTAACAGCAACGGAAGTTACATCGGTCGGTGACCGAGATCCGCAGGTCCCGCAGCGCGCGGCCGAACTGGTCGTTGACGCTTGTCATAGGTTCGCCATTAAAGTTTTCGCTTCCCATCTTAGGAAAAACCGGCTGGGTGATCAGAGTATTCCCCTGGGTGTTGGGTTGTTCGTTGACGAGGGCACGGCGGTTCGTCGGGGGTGTCGAGGGATTGCCGAGTCGGCCCGGACGTTGCCGTGTGCCGGGATCGCGGCGACGCGGCTGGCCGACCACCCAGGCCTATGTTCATTCGGTAAGATAGTCTGACTAGCTTAGTCAGACTATCTTGTTATCGTCAAGGA
This sequence comes from Pseudonocardiaceae bacterium, assembly GCA_050700355.1. Taxonomy (GTDB): domain Bacteria; phylum Actinomycetota; class Actinomycetes; order Mycobacteriales; family Pseudonocardiaceae. The sequence goes on along the minus strand of JBOHHE010000420.1, from coordinate 13,530 downwards.
GCGACGTGCCCGATGACCCCCCTGCTCAGGAGCTGAACCTAGGTCTGCTGCTCCACATCCCGTATCGAGCCCTGGAGAACCGGGTCTTCGCGGCTTTTGCGGAGGCGGGCTACGGCGACGTCACGCCGGCGCAGGCGCGGATCTTCCAGCGGATCGGCAGGCACGGCACGCGGCTGACCGAGCTCGCCCAGGCCGCGCAGGTCACCAAGCAGACTGCGGGCTTCCTCGTCGACCAGCTCGAGCGTGCCGGGTACGTCGAGCGCACACCTGATCCCACCGACGCCCGCGCCCGCCTGGTCCGGGTCACCAGCCGCGGCGCCGCGGCTGCCCCGATCGGAGCGGCCGCCATCGCCGCGATCGAGGCGGAGTGGACCGCGCAGATCGGAAGCCGACGCATGGCGCAGCTCCGCGATGCCCTCACCCGCCTCCGCGAGATCACCGATCCCTACCTATGAGAGTGGGTGCGAGATGCCTGGAGGGATCGTGAGCGGTCTCGGGGCCCGGATTCTGGAGGCGGGATTCGGGCGCCCCAGCGGCCCGCCCGCCGTCGCTGCGCAGACTTGATCAGCCAGGGCAGGGTGCGTGTCGCGTCCGGGGTCGCCGACCGAACCGGCCAACCCGACTCGTCGGTGGACGTCGTGCTCTCGGTGAACAACGTCCAGATCTGGCCGGACCGGCCCGCAGGGTTCGCCGAGCTGTACCGGGTGCTGCGCCCCGGCGGGAGGCTGTTGCTCTCCGCCCACCAGAAGTGGCTGCCCGGCGGCCAGGTGACGCTGACCGAGGCCGTCGGAAAGGCCGGATTCGTCGAGATCGACGCCTGGACGTGGGAACCACCCGGCCGGGGCGCCACGACCGCCGTGCAGCTGCGAGCCCGTCGACCAGCTGGCTGCTGGTTCAGGGCTTCTGCCTGACGTCATCTATCCAGTCGTCGATCCGCGCCCACCAGCGGTAGAGCCAATCCACCTGGGCGTCTTCGTTCCGGGGCACCTCGGCGGCAGGCACCCGCCACCAGCGCATCCGCACGGTCCCGTCGAGCGGCAGCTCCCGCCAGATATCGGCCACGGTGTACAGGTGGTCCAACCCCGCGTGCGCCACCCACACGACATCGGCGTCGGCAGCCGCCGCCAGCGCCGCGGCGACTCCGCCGGGGCGCGGCGGCAGCACATGGCGCATCGCCTCGGAGCGGCGAGCCATCTCCTCCAGCCCGCGCGCTCGCAGCCGGGCGATCGCGGCGAGCCGGCGGCGTTCGGTGAAGTTGCCGCCTTCGGGTAAGATCACGAAGGCGTCGTTGTGATCGAGGGCCGTCGCGAGCGCGCCGATCCGCTGTTGTACCTGCTCGCCACCGCCATCGGGCAGGAAACGGTTGGGCAACCGGTTGAGCACCACGTCGAGTGCGGGGTCCCACTGGAGCGCCTCGGCCAGCACGATCCTCGGCTCCCGCGCGTACCAGTTGATCAGCGCGTGGACGAGCAAGAACGAGTCTCCGGGACCGGCGTGTCGGCAGAACACGAGCAACGGCCGGTCGAGGTAGGCGTCGGGGTTAGGGCCTTCGACGGCGACCCGCAACCGCAGCACCCGGGCCGTCTCGCGGTAGAGCACCCGTAGGTACCAGCCCACGAGCTGGTAGTGCAGGTACTGAAACGGCGGCGTGCGTATCGCCGCCCCGAACCCCGCGGCCAGCCAGAGTCCGCCCAACACCACCAACACCGCGCTCTCCAGTGTCAGCGCGACGACAGCCACCCACAGCACGCGCAGTGCGCGTAGCCGGCCTGGCAGGAACGGCGAGAGCGCGCCTGCCACGAGTAACCACACCGGCAGTGTGGTCAGCACAAAGACGGTGAACAGCACCAGGGCAGGGGCGAGCACCACCCGGCGGACCCACCGCGATGGAAGCCTCACCGCCCGCCTCCGGTGCCGAGATGAGTCCGCAAGTATTCTGCCGATGCCCGGTACGCGGCGGTGATCCGGCTCTCGGCGACAGCGACGTCGCGGTAGCGCAGCGCCGCCCGGCTGTCCCAGCGCGGCGCACCTCCTTCGCCGACCGGCAGCACGTGCACCTCCACGTCATCAGGGATAGCGGCCAGATCGCGGGCGTACCGATGCCGGCGAGCGATCTCGAAGGCCACCAGGGCCACCTCCCAAGGCCGCCGCGGCGGCCGCAACGGCTGATCGACACGCCCGACCTGCAACACGAAGATCCGAGCGGCACCCAGTTCGACGGCGCGGCCCAGCGGGATACTGTTGACCAGGCCGCCGTCCAGGTAGTACCGGCCGTCGACGACTGCGGGCGGCAGTAACCCAGGCACCGCAGCCGAGGCCAGCACGGCGTCGACGACAGGGCCACGGTCGAACCAGTGCTCTGCGGCCTCCTCTATGTCCGCGGCGCAGCACGCGAACCGCACGGGCAGATCCTCGATGCGCCGCTGACCCAGCACGGCGGTCACCACCCGGCGTAGCGGACCCGACGGATGCGCGGCCACCCCACTGCGGGCGAGTTCGCGCAGTCGCCGCACCGTGCCCGCCGCGAACAACGCCTGGGCATCGGGGGAGCGCCACAGCGCATCAAGCCGGTCGGCGACCTCGTCGGCCGGCAGCGCGGCGAACACCGCTCCGTTGAGCGCCCCGATCGATGTGCCGAGCACCAGGTCGGGCCGTACTCCGGCCTCGACCAATGCGCGCACCATTCCGACCTGGACAGCCCCGAGCACGCCGCCCCCGCCCAGGACGATCGCCGTGCCGCCGGTGCCCACCAGCCCTATGCTGCCAGGAGCCCGTACCTCCCCTTAAGGGCGCCGACCACGGTGGGCACCCGCTACCGGTAGCGGATCGATCTACCCAAGGGGAGATCGGCTAGGCTGCCGGGGTGATCAGCCTGCCTGTGCTGGTCCACCTGATACCAACTGCATTATTACGCTTTCGCATCCGGTCAACTCCCGAGGTCCTCGAGAGCTGGACGCGAGCAGCGTGACGGCGATTACTGAAGTGCCGCTCGGGTGGGTTCTGGAGGCAGTGGGTTCTGGAGGCAGTGGTGGAGTTTACGATCCTCGGCCCCTTGCGGGTGCTGGCCGGCCAGCGTTGCATCGACGTGTCCAGCGCGAAGGAGCGATTAACACTCGCCATGCTGGTGGTGCACGCCAACGAGGTGGTATCAGCCAACCGGCTGGTCGAGGTGCTCTGGGGCGGCGAGCCGCCGGCCACCGCCGCGAACACCCTGCAGACCTACATCTCCCGGTTGCGCCGAGCGTTGGAGCCCAGCCGCGCCGCCCGGACCAAGGACGGGTTGATCCGCACCCGCGGTCAGGGCTACACACTGACCATCGAACCCGATGCGGTCGATGCCGTGCGGTTCGAGAAGCTGATCCACGCCGGGCGAAATGCATTGCCCGGCGATCCGGAGCGGGCCGCCGATCTGCTGCTTCAGGGGCTCGCGTTGTGGCGCGGTGAGCCCTTGGCCGAATTCGGTTTCGAGCTTTTTGCGCAGGCTGAGATCGCTCGGCTAACTGAGCTGCGTATCGCCGCAGTGGAGTACCGCGTGGAGGCCGATCTCGCGTTGGGCAGGCACGCGGCGCTGTGCGGCGAGTTGAGCCAGGCGGTGCTCGAACATCCGCTGCGCGAACGGCTGTGGTCTCAGCTGATCCGGGCGCTGTATCGCTGTGGGCGGCAGGCTGATGCGCTGGCGGCCTACGCGCGACTGCGCGATCAGCTCGCCGAAATGCTCGGCATCGACCCGAGCCCCGAGCTGGCCCGGCTGCACGAGTCTGTGCTCAACCAGCGTCCCGATCTGGACTGGCAACCGGCGCAACCGCCGCATCCACCGCCCGTGCGTGGCCCGTCCGCTCCGGCAAAGCTGCCGACCGCAGAGGACCTGCTGCCCCAGGCGCACGCTGCGTTGGCGGCATACGATTGGCAGGGCGCCTTCGAACTGCTGTCCCGCGCGGACCGGGCCGGATGGCTGAGCGCTGAGGACATCGACGGTTTGGCCGAAGCCACATACTGGTTGGGGCGCGACCGCGAAGCGCAGTCCACCTGGCAACGTGCCCATCAGGCCTACCTGGAGGCTGGTGCCCCGCGCCGCGCCGCCCGGGTCGCGTTCTTGCTCACCCTATACGCCCTTTCGCACCAGCAATTCGCGGTGGCCGGTGGTTGGTTCCAGAACACGAAGCGGTTGCTGGAGGCCGAGCCCGATTGTCCCGAGCAGGGCTACCTGTTCTGGGGGGCCATGACCATGGCCTTGCTGGAGGACGATCAGGACAAGTGTCTGGCTGCCGCGACATCGACCTACGAGGCAGGAATACGTCACGACGTCGCCGATTTCCAGGCCATCGGGCTGGTGTTCCAGGGCGCGGTACTCCTGCGCCGCGGGCAGGTCGCGGAGGGACTGGCCCTGCATGACGAGGGGATGACAATGGTCGTCGCCGGGCGTCTGTCGCAACTTGCCACCGCGCAGGTCTACTGTCAGCTCATCCGTACCTGTTACGAGCTGGGCGATTACCGCCGGGCACAGGAGTGGACCCAAGCTGCTGAAGACTGCTTCGCGCGCACCGGGCTGAGCAGTTGGCCCGGTGACTGCGAGACCCACCGTTCTGCGATCTTGGTCGTCGGTGGTGCGTGGGCACTCGCCGAGCAGCTGGCCCACCAGGCGTGCGCAGCTACCCAGCACTTCGAGCTGCAACACGTCGGCATGGCCTTCGCCAGCATCGGTGATGTCCGTCTGCGGTTCGGCGATCTGGCCGGCGCCGAGGAGGCATTTGCCAGAGCTGAGGAGCGCTTTGCGAGCTCGCTGCCCGGCCGAGCCCGGCTGGAGCTGTTACGCGGCCGCCCCACCGAGGCGGCGGCACTGATTAATGCTGCGCTGGAAGGCAACGGTTGGGACCTTTTGGCCCGCACGCGGCTCCTTCCCGACCAGGTAACCATCGCCCTGGCGAACGACGATCTCGACACGGCCCGCGCCGCCGCGACAGAGATGGCCGAGTCAGCACAGATCTACGGCAGCAAGGCGCTGCTCGCGGCAGCCGCAGGTGCCAATGGGGAGCTGGCGCTGGCCACCGGCACCGATGATGCGGTGCCGCTGCTGCGCCGCAGCGTAGCGCTGTGGGGGGAGGCGTACGCGCCGTACGAGCGCGCTCGCGCCCAGGCGCTGCTGGCCAGCGCGCTGGACCGGGCCGGCCACCCCGAGGTGGCCCGGCACGAGCGGAGCGCCGCGCGAGCTTGCTTCGAACGGCTCGGCGCCCGCTTGGACGCCGAGGCCATCACCGAGCCGGCCACCGTCGGCTGAGCCTTCGCCGCGTCGGAGTCCGGATTACCGGGCCTGCGGGATTCGGACGATGCAGAGGTGTGGAATTCACACGCCGAGTGATGATAACTGCATGTCAAACCCATGATAGAAGCCACTATTGCGTCAGGGCACTGCGCCGCGACTATTGCTTCGTTGCCGGGGTAGGGAGTGAGAAGGGGTATAGATCCGGAGTTGGAAACGTTGATGGTGATGAATCGATCGTGCTACGACATGAACTTAACGAGGTGCTGGACGGTGAGCCGAGCACATAATACTCTCGGCCACCGGTGCCGTGGCGGTAGCCCGCGCAATGCGCGCTCCGATCGCAGAGGCCCGGTGTTCTTGATTCCGCCCTCGATGCCGCTGCCGGAATTTCTAGCCCCCTTCCGGTAGCGTGCAACGCCGCCACCATGGCCGACCTGCCTTCCCCGCAGGTTGTGTTTCCCAACCTTGGTGGCGGCACCTAACGTCGGCCGGAAGACTCTTACCGATGAGCTTCCGGAGAGAGGAAAGCGATCATGAATAATTCATGGAGACGGCGTTTCGGTGTGAGTTCGGCAGTGATATTGATGGCGGTAGGGCTCGGTGTCCTCTCCGGGGGTACCGCACAGGCCGACACCAACCTGCCTTCCTACACCTGCGGATCCATACTCCAGTCGCAACCTTTCGGAAACCTGAGGTGGATCGCCACCAACTGCACGGGGCCTATCGGCAACTTCGATCGCGGTATCATCAACACCATGCTGGTCTGCAACATCGTCGCCGCCGGTCAGCCCAATGGCCCAGTCACCGTATTCGTCGCAATGCCTAACTGCCGCTGAGTCCTCCCACCCCAAGACCGTCTCAGGTTCGGCCAGCCGTAGCGTCACGGGATCTCGATCTTGATTTGATGCATGACTGAACCGTGCAATCTGCATGGTCTCTTGGTGACAGCACGAGGCTGGGACTTGCACAGTGCCCCGCGCAGGCTGGGTTCATGGAAGACACAGCAATCGGAACTCGTGGATCTAGGCCTCGTGGATCTGGGCATCGGGACGTAGAAACAGCATCGTCGGGGTGGCTTCGCGCCGTGCTGCGATGGTGCCCTTTGCTCGGCGGTCTCGCGCTCGGCGTGGCTGGCCTGCTCGACATGCAGCCGTGGTCGCCGTCCGGCCGCACGACCTGGATTCTGCCCGTATTCGCGCTGGCGTACCTGATCTTCGGAGCGGCCCGGGGGCAGCTTCGGCGACCCGGCGTCCTGCGGCTCCAGATCGCCGGGCTGCTCGGGTTTGCCGCGCTCGCCCTGTTCGCTCTGTTCCTGGACCCGGCCGTGGGCCACTACGTGGTGGCCGCCGGCTGGTTCGGCCACGCCCTCTGGGACGTCGCCCACCACCCCGACCTCACCCATCACCACGCGAACAAGGTCGTTCCCCGGTGGTACGTGGAGTCCTGCTTCGTGATCGACCTCCTGGGCGGTGCCGCCCTCATCGTCGCTCCCACGCTCTAGCCCGAGAACCGATGGGGAGACGCCCGTCATCTCGACCGTCCTGAACCGGGCGCGCTGGCGATGGCCGCTGACATGACCAGCGCAATGTCGCTGTGGATGCGTTACCGCAAACACAGCTGGCTCACCATTGTGGAGATGGCCACCGCGATGGTCCTTCCTTCTAGCATGGTGCGAGTGGTGATCGACGCCGAGGTGCCTGGGCCCGATCCGCAGTTGCGTCGGGCCCGGCTCGCCGCCCTCGCCGCGCTGGGTACCGCCCTGCTCACCAGTTTGATCATGCCGGGGATCGGTCTGCTGTTCGAACGCAGCCTGTTGTGGATCGGCCTCGGGGCGCTCGGCATCGTCGCTTTCGTGGCTGCCCAGGCAGGTGTGCTGTATGCGGTGGTCACCCCGTGGTTGACCGAGGCGAGCCGGCGTCGGCTGCTGGCCACTCTCGCGGTCGCGATGGGTGTGGCATGGTGGATGGGCGGTTCCCCAGCCAAGTAAGCCTTGATCACCCTTAGCATCGGGCTGTCGGTCGCCGCGATGAGTGGGTTGCCGGTGTGGCTGTGGGATCTGCTGGCCCAGGCTCAGGCGGGGCGGGCCGCGCAAGCCCGGCTGGCCACCACCGAGGAGCGGCTGTGGTTCGCCCCGGACGTGCATGATCTGCTCGGACACAATCTGTCGGTGATCGCGCTGAAGGCCGAACTGGCGGCTTGCCTCGCGCCGGTGGAGCTTGAACGCGCCGCTGGAGAAGCCGCTGAGGTGCAGCGGCTCGCCGCATCGGCGCTCGCGGAGCTGCGGGAGGCCGTGCACGGCTACCGCGCGGTGGACCTGCGCGAGCAGCTCAGCGCCGTCGCGCAGGTGCTGCGCTCGTCCGGGGTGCGCTGCACGGTCACCCAACCACCCGGTGAGCTGCCCTCGGAGATTGCGATCCAGCTCGCGCCCGTGCTGCGGGAGGCGAGTACCAACGTGCTCCGGCACAGCAGGGCCAGTTGGTGCACGATCGAGATCGTCCGGCAGGGGAGCGAGGTGCGGATGATCGTGGCCAACGACGGTGCCACCGGTGCCGGGCCGGACCGCTACAGCTTCGGGCTGCGTGGGCTGGCCGACCGGCTGGCCGACGTCGGTGGCGCGCTGCACACCTGGGATGAGAACGGGGTATTCACGCTGGAGGCCACCGTGCCGGAGACACGTATCGGCTCGGTGGCGGATGCGCATATCGGTCCCCTGCCGGAGGCGCCGTGATCAGGGTGCTGCTCGCCGACGACGAGGACCTGATCCGGGTCGCGTTGGCCGCGTTGCTGGGTCTGGAACCCGATCTCGATGTGGTGGCGCAGGCCTCGGATGGGCGCGCCGCGGTGGACGCTGCACTGGCCCACCGCCCGGACGTGGCAGTGGTCGACCTGGAGATGCCGGCGCTGGACGGCCTGGAGGTCACGACCGAGCTGGCGACGTCGTTGCCGTCGTGCGCGGGGGTGATCCTGACCGGGCGCGGTCGCCCGCCGCACCTGCAGCCGGCGCTCACGGCCGGCGCCAAGGGCTTCCTGCCCAAGGGCTCTCCGGGCGGCGCACTGGCGGATGTGATCCGGAAGCCATCCGCACCGCCCACGACAACGGCTGGCTGTAACCGACGCCTTGGCCAAGATGATGAAGGCGTGCACGCTGACGGTCTTCGCGCTGACGAACGCTGATCAGGGTCGGACAGGCTGTCCGGGTGGACGCCACCGACACTTGGGAACCCCAACCTGGGGTGCCCCTGCCCCGGCACAGGGAGCCAAAGCTGACGCCATTCTGGCCGAGCTGGTCTCCGAACGCGGAGCACCTACCCTGGAGCACTACCGCCGGGTCTACCGCAGCATCGGCGTGGACTGGCCCGGTGCCGACGAAATCCGACGCCTTTACCCGGTAGCTGATACCGCGTTCGCCGGGTGATCGGCGGGAAAGTCGTCGATCCCAGCGCCTTGGTCGCCTATGTCCGGGGGGTGTGGCGATGGACTCGTGGCTGGCCGTGGCCAAAGAACTCGGCATCGTGCACTACGTCCCCGCGCTGGCAGTGATCGAGGTCCGCACGGTGTGTGCGGTGTACCCGAACATCCTGCTGTCGCGACTCCTCGATCACCCCTCCGTGATCCATTCTGAGCTTTCGTCAGCTGACGCGCTGAAGGTGATCCGACTGCTGGACGAGCCCCGAGCCTGGGACGGCATCGCCGGACAGCGCGCCTCGAACTTGCTATAGCTCGAATTGAGTCATTCAGTGCCCTTTATGCGAGGTATGCTGGGAGCCGTTTGCCAAGTATGATTGTGCTACGAGATGTGGCAATTGAAAACGGCGCGACGGCCGAAAATGTGGACGAGTGTGCAGACTTTCTTGGCCAACGCCCGGGATTTGGGGCTTGCTCGAAATATCGCTGGCGCCGAGCGGCTTCTGACCTTCGAGCACGTGCTCGAAGAAGTCGATGAGGGTGCCCGGATCGACCCAGATCGGTCGATTTGAGGATGTTGCGCGTCCGGGGGCAGGCCGGAAGTGCCCAGCTGTGTGTCGTTGTGCAGTCTAGTGCAGGATCCGACGCGGAGGCTCGGCTGGCTGATACCTGTTTCCTGATTTCGCCGATCGGCAGTGAAGGATCTGGTTCAGCGTCGCCACGCGAGTCTTGTGCTGGGCTCGCTACTGGAGCTGGCGCTGGATAGCCTCGGACTTGAGCTTGTGCGGGCCGACAAGATCAGTCAGCCAGCGATGATCACAGCACAGGTGATCGAGTACATTGCCAAAGCACCACTCGTAGTCGCCGACCTATCCTTCGGCAACCCGAATGTGTACTATAAACTTGCTTCCGGCATGCTTGCCGGAAGCCTGCGGTTCAGCTCATTCGTGCATCGGATCACCTGCCCTTCGATGTAGGGCAGTTCCGAACCCTCGTCCTTGATATGACGGACATCTACTCACTGGTTTCTCAGATTGACAGCTACCGGGCTGAAATTGCTCAGCAGTGCCGGGCCGCTATCGAGGCAGAAGGCCCAACCGAGAGCCCGCTGTCATTGTTCTACCCGGACTTCTGGAAGTACCTACATTTGACGTGAACGCGCGAGAACCCCGTTGATTCGAGAGACGGGCCGGAGCTCAGCGGCTCGAGCTGGCCTGCTGCCGCACCGCATATCCTCATCCCCATGCCCCCTTCCAACCTCACGCTCACCCCCCACACCGCCACTGAAGCAGGCTGGCTCATGGACGAGCTGTGCGAGGTCTATGCCGATGCCTACGGCGCGGTACCCGGTGAGGACATCCGCGAGAAGTCTGACGCCTTCCGGGATCGGGCCACTGGGGCACTGGCGGCCCGGAACTACTCGCTCGTCACAGCGGAGGTGGGCGGTCAGCTGGTGGGTTTCGTCTTCGGCTACAGCCTGCGCTCCGGACGGGGCTGGTGGGACGGGTTGTCTCCGGAGCCTCCCGAGGGCTTCACCGAGGAGACCGGCGACCGCACGGTGGTGCTGGCCGAGATCGAGGTACGCCGTGCCTGGCAGGGTCACGGCATCGGCCGGGCGGTGCACGACGCGTTCCTGGTCAGTCGCTCCGAAGAGCGGGCCACGCTCGCCAGTAATCCCAAGGCCACGGATACCCATGCGCTGTATGAGCGCTGGGGGTGGCAGAAAATCGGCATTATACCTGGTAAATCAGGTGCGTATTACCGCGAGTATGCCTGCTTCATGCTGCCGCTGCCCGTGGCCGAGTGGTAAGCAGTTAGTTGTTCGTCCAGTTCGCGGACCGGCTTAGTGCGTTTCCAAGGAGCCAGCAGACCGCGTATGTCTGTGACACGTTCGATAATCCGTTGTGAGGCGTTCCCGGCCGTGAGCCGGAGGACTTCTGACACGATACTGCTGGCTTCGGGTATCTCCTGCTGCTGGATGCGCCCCTCAGCCCGGAACAGCAAGCTGAAAGTGTAGTTGTGCAGATTGGCTGGATCAGCCAGGGCTAGTGACTTATCCAGGGCTTTCATTGCGACCTCGGGCCGTCCGAGCTTGAGGGCGCTTTTTCCCTCGGTGGTCCAGTAGAAGGATTCATTGTAGAAGTACCACCAGGTAGGTAGAGGTTCGTCGGTGCGTGCAGCTTGTAGGGCGGAGTATTCTTGGTCTAGAGTTTCACGGCACTTGTCCGGTTGGTTATCTGCCACATAGGCCCGCACGGCTACGTCGGCGGCGTACGCCTCAGCGATGGGGCTGTGGGTTTGTTTGGCCCAGACAGCGGCAGCGGCGGCGTGATCGATGCCTACCCGGGGCTTGCCCTGCCAGGTGGCCAAGTGGCTCATGGTGCAGAGGATGTAGGTCACCAGTTCGATGTTGTGGGCGTCATGGGCGGCGCTGCGGGCATCGTCGTAGTAGTGCTGGGCGCTCGTGTAATCGCCCATGTTGAAGCAGAGCCACCCGAGGAACTGGGTCAGCTCGGCGTAGGCGGAAACGGCCCGGGGCTGGAAGTCGACCGGTGCTGCCTTGGCCAGCTGCTGCGTCAGTTGTCGGTGCCCGATGGCGCTGTGCAGGGTGAGCTGGGGACCGAGGACGTCACTCTGCTGACGCAGGTTAATGATCATGCGCTCGGCGTAGGTCAGGGCTGGCAGGTCGAAGGTGTCGGGATGCTGCAAGAAACGGGCCACCGGTTCGTATTCATCCGGCTTGAGCACATCAAACAAGGGTGACACGGCAGCCAGCGTGAATGCCGAACTCAGCCTGGTCAGCAGTACTCTGCGGTTCACGGACGGGTCAAGTCGCTGCATCCACATCAGAATCACCTGCGCTAATTCAATGAAATTGACTTGTTGTAGCCGCCGAACGAGCGGGGCGGTTTCCTGCGTCAATAAAAGTGGAGACAGTGCCTCCCATGCGTCTGGGTCACCCTGGGTCGATCCTCCTGCGCCAGGGTCGAGTATACGCCCATCGGGAAGGATCAATCTTTTCTTGTTCGAATCAGGCTTTGCAGCGCCGGCCGCATCCAGGTGGCGGAAGTTGGGTAGATCAGCGAGGAGATCGCTGACCGAGCATTTGTAGAGCTCGGCCAGCTTGCTGAGATTGTCATAGGTCGGGGCATGGCCGGTAGGGCCGGGCCAGGATTCCCAATTCGAGAAGTTCTTGAAGTTCTTCATTTCGTCGGGCCAGGTTTTGTTCCACTCATCGGCCGCCCGGGTCTGGCTCCAGCCATGGGCGTAGCGGAAGGCCACCCGGGCGTTGAGTCGGTAGGACTGCCTGAGCGCTTCGGCTACCTCCACCCAGGATGAGCCTGACTCGCGCAGTGTGCGTACCAGCAGCTCACGCTCCTGCTTCTGGCTGCGTGCTCCCCTGCCCATGGCACCTTCCCTCACGTTCGTATGGCATTACCTCGCCCGGAGGCTGCCGTTTCCGGCAGCGCGACGTTACCTGCTACCCGGAACCTGCCCCACCTTGTGCGGAAGTTCCCCACGTCTTAGGAAAATTCGGGAGCGAATAGTGATCTTAAAGTTCGCTGCTGCTTCGGATGAGTGACAAGCAAAGGGTCGGGCAAGGTACTTCGCAGGCCCCGGAGCCGGGATGTACGAGTCACCCGAGGTTGCGGCGTGGTGCCTGGCTAGGTTTGCTGCCTCACGTTTCTCCCCCCAACGTGACGCAGATACTGGCCGGGCACTGATCCCGAGCGTCGCTACCTGGTGATGCCGCCCCGGCTCTGGGCGCCGTCTCCATGCGATGCGGACGAGCCTGGGGGTACGGCAACAGTGTATGACGAAGGGGTGTCGCGCCGATGCCGGATGTGCCTGCCCGATACCCGGCATCCCATCCATTTACCTGGTTCCCCCTTTCCGAGCAGCGGCATGCCATCGATCGGAGAGACCGGAACGTGCCGCTCGGTACACCGATGCGGTGTCTGTGTGGGATTACCCATCCACGGGGAGCTGACGGAGATATGGAATGGCTGTGGCAGACCTGCGAACGATGCTGGGATGAGGCGTGCAGGATTGTGGGAATTCGACGTCGATGAGCTGTCCGAAAATGATCGACCGTCACGGACGCTTGCGGGCTTGGAGGACGGCGTCGTGGATGGTGACTTCTTGGCCTTCGGGGTCGTTGACCGGCCGTGGTCTGGTGTCGGCGACCAAGACGTCCCACTGGTCGGGGTCCAGGGAGTCCCCGATCTCCTCAGCGGTGTAGTACAGGTCGGGTATGTGTGGGCGGGGAATTGTGGTCTGCATGTCGCTGGGATGGTGGCCGACGATGAGCAGGGTGCCGCCGGGGGCCACCATGGTGGCCAGTCGGGCGAAAAGCGCCTGGCGTGAGGCCGTTGGCAGATGCATGAACTGGGCGGATACCAGGTCGAAGGGTCCTTCGGCGGGTGCCCAAGTGGTCAGGTGGGCAGCCTCGGCCACGAGCTGAGGGTTGGGCCGGTCGCTCCAGACTGCAGCGTGGGAACGGTAGCGCTGCTCCCAGAACTGCTCGTCGAACACGTTCACCGCGTGGGCGGAGCAGGGCTCGCGCTGGCTGCGGTGAGCGGCCACGGCGTGGCGGGTGTCCTCGGCGATGAGATCTGCGTTGATGGCCGCGGCGGTGTTGACTCGAGCCTGTCACGTTTTCCGTGTAAGCCACGGAATGGCTAATACAATTAGTCTATCACAGGGGGAGTCGTCCTGGGAAGAGGACAGCCAGAGTATTCAAGGCTTTTTTCCACCCATACGTGCCCGTACCGGACGTGCCTCCTCTCGTGCTGGAAATGTTCCGCAAACCGAGGTAGATCAACTTCATCGCCGCCTCGTCCGACGGGAAGTGTCCCCGGTTC
>JBOHHE010000419.1:0-1872 GCA_050700355.1 Pseudonocardiaceae bacterium | reverse complement strand
GGTACGAATTCGACCGGCTCACCCGCCAAGCCCGGGAAGAGAGTGCTGCGGGTCATCTGCCGGAGGCTGCCGACCTATGGCGAGCCGCTTCGCGACCGGTTGAGAGGGCAGCTCATGGTGGCGCTGTACCGGTCCGGGCGCCGGGCGGAGGCACTGGCCGCCTACCGGATGGGGCAGGACCGCTCGATCGAGGCGTTCGGCCTGGATCCGGGACCAGAACTGCAAGAGCTCGAGCGCAAGATCCTCCGTGATGATCCGGTTCTCTTAGCGGGAGAGAGCGAGCCACCACCCACGCGGGCCGGCATCCCGCAGCGAGCTCCGATACCGGTCTTGCCGCCGATTGTCCGGGCCAAGCTGGCAGCCCCGGTTCCGCGCAAGCTGGTGCCGCGTGCCGGGCTGGTTGAGCAGCTGACCGGAGGCCCGTCCCGGAAGCTGACGCTGATCTGTGCGGCTGCTGGCTGGGGTAAATCATCCCTGCTCGCCGACTGGCACGCTCATAATAGCGAGAGACGGCTGTTCTGCTGGTTATCGCTCGACCGTGCCGACAACGACCCGATCCGTTTCTGGAACCATCTCATTGAAGCGCTGCGCACCGCCGCTCCGAAGATAGGTGAAATTGCCCTCGACTGTCTGGGGGTTCTGGGCGTGGACATGATCCAGGTTACGCTGCCCTGGTTGCTCAACGAGACCAGAATTGTCCAGGATTGCGTCACCCTCGTGCTTGATGACTACCATCTGATCACCAACTCAGACATCCACGAGCAGCTCACGTTCCTGCTCGAGTACCTCCCGCCGGCCCTTGAGATCGCCATCGCCACCCGGAGCCGGCCGCCGCTGCCCCTGGCGCGGCTCCGCGCCAGGGGAGAGTTCCTCGAGATCGGTCCGGCGCAGCTTCGCTTCACCGCGGCTGAAATGGATGCCCTGATCACCGACGTTCTTGGGCTCGGGCTCCGGCAAGGGGATGTCTCCCGCTTGTGGCGGCACATGGAGGGCTGGGCGGCCGGGCTCTACCTGGGAGCGCAGGCAATAGAGAGGTACCCGGATCACTCCGCAACTGCCGAGGTATTCGACGACCACCGTCATGTCTTCGACTACCTCACCGCGGAGGTGCTTGACCCGCAGCCGGCCGTCGTGCGGAATTTCCTGCTGCAGACCTCGATTCTCGAGTGCATGTGCGGCCCGCTGTGCGATGCGGTGACCGGTACGTCCGGCTCATCGCAGATGCTCGACACCCTTGAGCGGTCCAATCTTTTCGTTGCGCCGCTCGATCGTGCGGGCGGGTGGTACCGCTATCACCGGGCCAGCTCCGCGATCAGGGCCAGGCTTGCGTCGGCATCGAGTGCCTGACCACGGAGCATATCGTGCAGATCACTCAGCAACCGCACGATTTCTTGATCGTCCACCAGGTGCCCTCCGGCTGCGTATTCCTGGTAGCCGACGTCGAGAGCGACTTCGAGCCCGAAGTCGAGCAGTGCGAACGAGCCCGACATGCTCCCGTGCACACCCGCACCGAACGGCAGCACCAGCAGATTCACATTGGGCAGCTACGCGTCGGATACCAAGCGTTGAAGCTGTCCAGTAGCCAGATCGGATTGAGCCATCACGCGCCGCAATGCGGCTTCGGAGATGATTGCTGACAGGATCAGCGCATTGGGTTCGGTAACCGCTTCTGGCGCTGCATACGGGCCGCCACCCGCCGATCTACCTCGGCGAGACGTTAGCGGAAGCGGTAGTCGAGTCGTCCACCTGTCCCGGGGTCGTGAGTGGGTGGCGATCCACCACTACCCCATGACGAGCTGGGAGCCACCCGGATGTCGAGTCACCGCCGGCCTTGTGCGTTCGTGAGGGTGTTGCACCTGCGCAGGCCAGCGA
>JBOHHE010000418.1:0-3232 GCA_050700355.1 Pseudonocardiaceae bacterium | reverse complement strand
CGAACCAGAATAAACGAACTACGATCCCACTTCCAACGCTGAAGAACCTCCCACTCGGAAGACTCGACTGTTACGATCACTTGGTAATCATAGCAAACAATTCATCGAAGATCGATTTTGTTTAATTGCGGCCATACCTAGGTCATTCCCTGGAGGAAACCAGATATCAGAGTCACGAGGGTGCCCGTGCCGACAGACCAGAGCAGCGCGGTTGCCTGGCCGGTCACCCATGCCAGGTTCACCCGGACGCCAGTACGGTGCTTGCTGCACGATGGGAGGGTACCCGGTTAGTTCTCAGGAGGAGCGCGGCGCTCCTTGCCGAGCAGTGCGCGGACCAGCTCGACCACCCGCCCGGAGCTGGCTTCCTTCAACGCCCACCTGGCGAGTTCGGCATCGGGTACACGATCCTACCGGCGGAGGATGAGCAGCCTCAGCCACAACGGCAATTGCTGAAGGACGAGGAGAGCCGCAATAAACAGGAGGGGGTGAACCAATAGCTGTCGAGTACAGCCATCACACAGCTTCGCCAAACTGCACCGGGTTGCTTTTGACAGTCTTGTTCTATTCCGGCCTGTCAAGAGTTTGTGCGGATATTTAGTGCAGTGTGATGTTGTGTGGTTGGTCTGTAGTCTCCCCTTAACTCCCACGCAGGACCGCACTCCCGCGCGACGCTTACGCAAGTCAGCAGATGCAGTCCGGGCGGTCCGAGGCGCCATACCGCCGCGCATCGGGGCTGGCGCGGGCTAGGCGGCCTACTACGTCCCCCGTCCGAAGCTCGGGCTCCTGCCTGGCAGGGGCACGGGAACCCCTGGAGGGTCCGGGCTAATTTCGCGGTTACGCGGCCACTCGCCTCGCCATTCGTGCGAGCTCTTTAGCGTCGGAACCGGACTGGGCTTCGAGCGCAACGGCTAGCGGCGGCAACCAAATCTGTCGCGCGGTTCCTGATCGCGTCTCGGTTACCGCTTCGATGGCCGACTTGGCCAGCACGAGTCCGCGAGAGTCACCGGCCTGCACGTGTAAACGGGCGAGGCTGATGTTGGCGACCACACCCTCACGCCGGTCACCACTCTGTCGGAAAGTGTGCGCTGACTTCGCCAAGGTTGCCTGGGCGGTGTCGAGTTGGCCCAGGTGTAGATACGTGTGCCCAGTGTTAAGGTCCATACATGCCCGAGCATGGGCGTGTGGTGGTTCCCATCCGTCCCGTGCCTGAGCCAACTGTGCACGGGCTTGCTTACGGATAGATTCAGAATTGTCATCCAGCCTGGACAGCGCAAGACCAGAAACGGCGTGGCACCCCGCTTGCAGAACGGGCACTCGCGGGTCTTCGGGCGATGCGGCTCTCAACCGCAGACCGCCGAGCTGAAGCACTTTCAGGGCGTTGTTAGGCGATCCTCGCTCGACGAGCATCATCCCGGCATGGCGCAACGCAAACGCCGCTTGGTAGCTGTCACCAGAGTCAATGGCGAATTCGACACTGCGGCTGAAGTGGTGGTGAGACCGGGCGACAGCTCCCATGTCGTGGCAGCACCATGCGGTGATGGTGTGCAAATGCGCCAGCTCCGCCAGAAGCTCACGGCGTACCGCCTCGGACTGATCGGCAGCCAGCCACTGATCGGCCCACTGGGCTAGCTCCACTGAGGCTCGCGCCTGACCGCCGTCGGTGCGCGCCAGACCGGCTAGTTGCTCGCGGCACGTGCGGATCATGGCCACGTCGGCCTTCCCGATCCGGCCAGGCAGCTCGACCAGAGGCGGGACGGCCACGTCGCCCAGTTCACCGATACCTTGGACGGGCGCCCCAAATGCGGCGACCGTGCCCAGGCCCAGCAAGCGCTCGAATTGCCTGCGAAGCATCTCTTCATCAACTTCCCTAACGGCCCCCGACTGTGGTGTCTCCAGTTCAGCGTAGGCGTCGGGTGGGCCGTACCACGTGCCGTCAGGTCCGTACCAGGACAGCCCCATCATGTGGGGAGGGACGTCCAGGCCCCCGACGATGCGCCGGAGCAGGTGGTAGTTCTCCACGGTGCGGCGACCCGCGACGATGTCGGCGATCTCTGACTGGGATTGCTCAGTTAGCCCCGCGATCTTCCGCTGGCTGAGTCCGGCCTGGTCCTTGAGGAAGCGGTATAGGGCTGCGATGTCCAGCGCGGCCAGGATGCGGCGCAGGTCATCACGCTGGTACAGCTCAGGATCAATCTCTTCGGACATAACTGCCCCCTTCCCCTCGTCACCCGTTCCCCTCGTCACCCGTTGGAGCGAGCAGGCTACCGCTGTCACATGGCAGTGATCAAGCTCTGCTGGTGGAGAGGCGGGGACGCTGGGGTGCTATCCGATGCGCCGATCGTGGCCTTGACTGACCCCACCACGGCCAGCTCGCTCAGCGCCCAGCGAACCGGGATCGGCGCAGGCGTCACCAACTGTCTCTCAACCGCTTCCTGCCGCCACTGCCTATCCACCACATCGGCCAACAAGTTCGCCAGCTCATCTACCGGCCGGGGATCAGGACTACGCCAACGTCCGAGATACACCAACGCCGAGACCAGAGCACCAACCAAGCCCAACACAAACCCCGGAGTAACAAGAACATTACTCCGCTCAGCCAGCGGTAGACGGTAAGCCCACACCGTCCACACGACAGCGCCACCCACCAGGGCCAAACTCACGACAATGACCGCCTGGTCCCATGCCCGCACTCTCATGCTCGAGAAGTCTGACAGACGGGCGGACTGAGATGCCGCGACTCGCCGCGCGGATCAAGCCGACCAGCTCGTGATCAGTGGCGACCGCCCTACGATGCTGCGGTCAGGTCGTGGACCGAGCCCGGCTCGACGTCGGACACCCAGACCGTGAATATTGCCGCCGAATCCGTGAGTCTTTCCCGAATACCAGGCATCGATCGTCTTACCCTTCTTGCTAGTCGTCTTGACTCGCAGCTGGTCTGTGGTGATCACTTTGCCGTCCAGGATCACATGCGACCAGCCCTCATCCTTCACTCGGGCCAGGGCCTCGCCCAGGTCCCCAGCGTGGTGGCCAGCATCTCGATCACCTCGTGCAGTAGACATTCAGCCGGTATGCGGAGGGTATCGAGATCAGTCTTCGACGTGACGATGCGTAAGAGGTCCACGCCGGATGCCACCGCCACCCACCTTCACCGGCAGCTCGACCTCGGGTAGCCCCCCACCCCTCCCGTGATCGTTGTTTGGGGAGAATGAACCGCGCTGTGCGCGGTTCATTC
>JBOHHE010000417.1:0-49686 GCA_050700355.1 Pseudonocardiaceae bacterium | reverse complement strand
GTGCGGCGCCGCGTGCCGCCCACCAGGAGGAGATGCCGCGTGGAACTGGCGATCATGATCGAAGGGCAGGACGGACTCACCTGGGAGCGATGGCGCAGGCTGGCGGACCAGCTCGGGCTGCGGCCGGCCAAGCGGCTCGGGCAGAACTTCGTGCACGACGCCAACACTGTGCGTCGGATCGTCGCCACGGCCGGCCTGACCGCCACCGACGTGGTGCTCGAGGTCGGGCCGGGGTTGGGGTCGTTGACCCTCGGGCTGCTCGACACGGCGGTCCGGGTGTTGGCGGTGGAGGTGGACCCGGTGCTGGCCGCCGCGTTGCCCGCCACAGTGCTCGAACGCGCCCCGACACGTGCCGGGGCGTTGCGGGTCCTGATGGCCGACGCGCTGCGGGTGCGCCGGACGCAGCTCGTCGAGGCGGCCGGTGGCGTGGAGCCCACTGTGCTGGTCGCGAACCTGCCCTACAACGTGGGTGTTCCGGTGCTGTTGCATTTGCTGGCCGAGCTGCCGAACCTGCGCGGTGGTCTGGTGATGGTGCAGGCCGAGGTGGCCGACCGGCTGTCGGCGCGGGCGGGCGATCGCGCCTACGGCGTGCCCAGCGTCAAAGCGGCCTGGTTCGCCGAGGTCCGCCGCGCGGGCGCAGTGCCGCCGGGCGTGTTCTGGCCGGTGCCCAATGTGGACTCCGGCCTGGTTGCGTTCACCCGGCGTCCACCGCCATCCACGATCGAACGAGGTCGGGTGTTCGCTCTGGTCGATGCGGCATTCGCGCAACGTCGCAAGACGCTGCGGGCGGCGCTGGCCGGCTGGGCCGGATCGGCCGCGGAAGCTGAACGGGTACTACGGGCGGCCGGGGTCGATCCCGCTGCCCGCGGTGAGCAGCTGACCGTCAATGAGTTTGCGCAGATCGCACTCGTGAGTGCGTAACAGTGTTATAGCACCCAAAGCCACTCACGACTGCGCAGCGCATACCCTGGAGGGCGTGCTCGCTGTCGTGCCGCAACCGGTCACCGTGCGCGTGCCCGCCAAGGTCAATCTGTACTTGAGCGTAGGCGACGCACGCCGTGACGGCTTTCACGAGCTGGTCAGTGTCTTTCAGGCGCTGTCCCTGACCGATGAGGTAACCGTCGCGGCCACCGATGTGCCGGGCGTCGAGGTGCACGGCGAAGGTGCCGGGACCGTACCCACCGACCGCCGCAATCTCGCTTGGCGAGCGGTACTCGCGCTCGCTGAGCACGCCGGACGCGATCCGGCTGTGCGCGTCGTGCTGCGCAAAGCCATTCCGGTGGCCGGTGGGATGGCCGGTGGCAGTGCTGACGCAGCGGGAACCTTGGTCGGGCTGGCCGGGCTCTGGCGGCTTGAGGTGAGCCGGGAGGAGCTCACCGGCATCGCTGCCGGACTGGGTAGCGATGTCCCGTTCGCCCTGCACGGTGGCACGGCGCTGGGCACGGGGCGTGGCGAGAACCTCGTACCTGTGCTGGCCCGGCACACCTTCCACTGGGTCATCGCGCTGGACCGGCGCGGGCTGGCCACTGCGGACGTCTATGGAGAGCTCGATCGGCTCCGCGCCCAGACCTCCTCGTCGCAGGCTTCCTCGCCGCAGCGACTCGGCGACGTCGAGCCGCTGCTTGAGGCACTGGCCTGCGGGGATCCTCGCCAGCTCGCGTTGCTGCTCGGTAACGATCTGCAGGCCGCTGCGGTGTCCCTGCGTCCCGCGTTGCGCAGGACTCTCCGGGCAGGCGTGGACGCCGGTGCGCTGGCTGGGATGGTGTCCGGCTCTGGCCCGACCTGTGTTTTCCTGTGCACCAATGCCGACGCTGCGGTCCGGGTCGCCGCGGAGCTGGCGGGTGCCGGCGTCTGCCGTACGGTCCGGGTGGCCAGTGGCCCGGTGCCCGGCGCCCGGGTGGTGGGTGACCCACGCCCGGTTCCGCCCCCCGAGCCACTCGCGCGCGCCTGATGACCAACCTGGTCAACCTGGAGGCCGTGTCGAAGTCCTACGGGGTTCGTCCGCTGCTCGACGGCGTCTCACTCGGTGTCGATGAAGGCGATCGGATCGGTGTCGTAGGTCTCAACGGTGGCGGCAAGACCACTCTGCTCGAGGTGCTGGCTGGACTGGAGTCGGTGGACAACGGCCGGGTCAGCCGGGCCAGGGACCTGCGCATCGCGGTGGTAACCCAGCGCACCCAGTTGCCGCAGGGGGCCACCGTGCGCCATGCGGTGCTCGGCCCGCTGGGTGTCACTGCCGAGCACCAGTGGGCTGCGGACCCCCGCGTGCGCGGGGTACTGGATGGGTTGGGTCTGCCCGCGTTGGGCCTGGACCGGCCGGTGGCCAGGCTTTCCGGCGGAGAGCGACGCCGAGTGGCGCTGGCCGCCGCGTTGGTAGGGGAGCCCGATCTGTTGGTGCTCGACGAGCCGACCAACCATCTCGACGTCGAGGGGGTGCGCTGGCTTGCCGAGCACCTGAAGGCGCGCCGGGCCGCAGTGGTGGTGGTGACCCACGACCGATGGTTCCTCGACACGGTGTGCACCCGAACCTGGGAGGTCGTCGACGGCCGGGTGGACGGCTATGACGGTGGTTACGCCGACTGGGTCTACGCTCGCGCGGAGCGCGGCCGGATGGCTGCGGCAGCCGAGGACCGCCGGCGCAACCTTGCCCGCAAGGAACTCGCCTGGCTGCGTCGGGGGCCGCAAGCACGCAGCTCCAAGCCCCGCTATCGCATCGAGGCCGCCGAGGCACTGATCGCCGACGTGCCACCGCCTCGTGACCCCGTCGAGCTGCTCGCGTTCACCCGTCGTCGGCTGGGTCGCACCGTATTGGAGCTTGAGGACGTCACGGTGCAGGTGGCCGACCGCGTCGTGCTGGCGGGAGAGACCTGGCGGATCGGACCGGGGGAGCGGATCGGGCTGGTCGGGATCAACGGGTCGGGCAAGACCACGCTACTGCGGCTGCTCGCCGGAGAGCTTTCGCCCGACCGAGGTCGGCGCGTGGTGGGCCGGACTGTCCGGCTGGCGTACCTCCATCAGGAGTTGGCGGATCTGCCCGGGTCGTTGCGGGTGCTGGAGGCGGTGGAGGAGGTCGCTCGCCGGGTCGTGCTGGGTCGTCAGGAGCTGTCCGCGTCGCAATTGGCCGAGCGGCTCGGATTCCCACCCTCGCGGCAGTGGACCCCGGTGGCCGAGCTGTCCGGCGGGGAGCGACGCCGACTGCAGCTGACCCGGCTGCTGATGGCCGAGCCGAACGTCCTGCTGCTCGACGAGCCCACCAACGACCTGGACATAGACACCCTGGCGCAGCTGGAGGACCTGCTCGACGGCTGGCCGGGTTCCCTGGTCGTTGTCTCTCATGACCGCTACCTCGTCGAGCGGGTCTGTGACACCGTGGTCGCACTGCTCGGGAACGGGCGGATCACCCACCTGATCGGCGGCATCGAGGAATACCTGCAGCGCCGGGATGCTGAGTCGGCCGTTTCGAAGGTTGCCGCGCCACCTGTCGCCAGCACCGGATCACCGACCGCAGCCGCTGAGGCACGTGCCGCGCGCAAGGAGCTGGCTCGCCTCGAGAGCCGGCTGGCGCGGCTGGCCAGCCGGGAGAGCGACCTGCAGCACCGGATCGCCGAACACGCTGCGGATCCGGCCGCGTTCCGTGAGCTGGACGGCGAGCTGCGTACCGTGCTCGCTGAGAAGGATGACCTGGAGGATCGCTGGTTGGAGGTCGCCGACCTCGTGCACCCGCCTGTGTCGTAGCCGCAGGCAGCGATGTAGCTCCGGTCCATATGGTGCCGGTCACGCACACCGTCTCGTCGGTGACCACCATGATCGGTGTGTAAATGTCGTCCATGTCGGGACGCTCGATGTGAAGCGCAGGGGATGCATCCGGGATGCTGCCGGAAAGCATTACCGGAGTCGATTACCACACCCTTATCGTGTCGGTGAGTTCGGCGAAGCACACCTGCCAGGACGTGTCGCTCAAAGTTGAGATCTCAACTAATGAGGTGCTGGAGCAGAATCGCTGTCACTACTTGATCAGATATGCAAAGCTTCGACGAGGCATCGGAACCGTGATCTTAGGAGGGCCGCGATGGCAGCAGGACGGCTCAGCGGGCTCGACACCGCTTTCCTTTGCCTGGATCACGACCTGTCACCGATGCACCTCGGCGCTTTGGCGATCTTCCGGCCGCCCTCCCCAGCCGATCCCCGGCAGGTTGTCGGCCTGCTGGTCGCGCGGGCACAGCGCCTCCCAGAGCTGCGTCAGCGAGTGCAACCGTCCTGGTTTCCGCTTGCTGCGGCGACGTGGGTGGACGATTCCGGCTTCCGTGCCGAGGACCACATTCACCTGCATCGCCTCGACTGTGAAGGCAGCCGCGACAACGCGGCCGCCTTGGCCGCTGAGCTGATGGCCCGACCGCTCTCACGAACCCGCCCGCTGTGGGAGTTCCATGTGATCTCGGGCATGAGCGAGGGCCGTTTCGCATTGCTGGCCAAGATGCACCACGCTCTCGGTGACGGGTTGAATGCGCTGGAAACGGGGTTCCGAATGCTGGATGAGCTCAGCGTGCTCGATGGTGGTGCTGGAGGTCGCGGTGTTGTCGACAACGGCTTGCCACACTCCATACAGCCACCCGCTACGCAGTCGCCCGCCAATCAGCCGAGAGTGCTGTCCCGGCTACGGCATGTCGCAGGCGAGGTGCGTGACGTCGTCGACGGCGCGGTAGAGCAGCTGACCGAGGCGACCGGCATCGCCGCTTCCGTGCTTCGTCGCGTTCGATTACCTGCACCGGGCTCCCCACTGGTGATCTCATCCTCGGGCCGGCGGGCACTGGCGACGGCACGGCTCGATCTCCGGCAGATACGTCGGATCCGAGCGCATTACGGCGGCACGGTGAACGACGTCCTGCTGGCGGTGGTGGCCGGGGCGTTACGGGATTGGCTCCTTGCCCGCGGCCACCCGGTCGACGGATTGATCCTGCGGGCATTCATCCCGGTCAGTCAACGGGCCAGGCCGGGCAACCGGATCGGGAGAAATCGGCTGTCCGGTTACCTCTGCGAGCTGCCGGTCGGCGAGCCCGATCCTGGCGAGCGGTTGCTCAAGATCCGTCAGGCGATGCAGCGGAGCAAGGCTGCCGGGGCCGGTCGAGGCGCTGGCGCGATACCGTTGCTCGCCGACCGGTTGCCACCTGCGGCGCACCGGGTGGCGGCCCCAGTGGCCGGTCAGGGTGCTTCACTGTTGTTCGACCTCATGGTGACCAGCATTCCGTTGCCGGGGATCCCCTTTACGCTGGACGGCGCGGAGCTGGAGGAGGTTTTTCCGCTGGCGCCATTGGCGGCCGGCCAGGCCCTGGTTGTCGGGCTGTCCTGGTATCGGGACAGCGCCTACGTCGCCCTGCTCGCCGACCGGGAAGGGCTGCCGGACGTGCAGCGGCTCGCCGACGCGATCCAACCTGCGGCGACAGTTCTGGACCATTGAGCTCCGAAACGGCCACAGCCCGTAAGGTAGGCGGTTGTGAGTAGGTTCATCGACACCCTGATGGGGCATTGCGCGTCTGATTCACCGTTCCGGTCGGAGCGGGGTATCACCACCGGTGAACCGACGGCACCGCGCCGCCTGAGTTGGGTGGAGGTGCATCAGAAGGCTCTGCACGCGGCGGGCACTCTGCAACGGGCGACGCCAGGAGTCCATAGCGGGAACGCGGTGGCGGTGCTGGCCGGGGACCCCGCGTTGATCGCTCCCTCGGTGCAGGGCGTCTGGCTGGCCGGCGGCAGCGTCACCATGTTGCATCAACCCACTGCCCGTGCCGATCTGTCCGCTTGGGTGGCGGATACCGTCAAGGCGCTCGGCATGATCGGCGCCAAGCTGGTATTGCTCGGTCCACCCTTCGACGGGCTCGCCCCACTGCTGCATGAGCGTGGTATCGACTACCGGATGCTGGCCGACCTTGACGACCCCGCCGTGACCCCGCTCACCGCGCCGGTGCCGGTCGGCGAAGATGACACCGTTTTGCTGCAGCTCACGTCAGGTTCCACCGCGGAGCCCAAAGCGGTCCGGATCACGCACGGCAACCTCTATGCCAACATGACCGCGATGGCTCAGGCCGCCGCACTCGACCCGGCGACCGATGTGCTGGTCTCGTGGTTGCCGCTGTTCCACGACATGGGCATGGTCGGGTTCCTCACCCTGCCGATGGCTCTGGGCCTGGAGTTGGTCAAGATCACCCCGACGGACTTCCTTTCCCATCCGCTGCTGTGGGCTGAGCTGATCAGCAGACACCGCGGAACGGTGACCGCGGCGCCGAACTTCGCCTATGCCCTGATGGCACGGCGGCTGGCCGGAACCGACGAGACGTTCGACCTGTCCAGTCTGCGCTTCACGCTCAACGGTTCGGAGCCTATCGAACCGGCGGCGGTGCGTGCGTTCACCGCGGCGGGAGCCCGGTTCGGGCTGGCCGAGCACGCCATGGTGTGTGCCTATGGGATGGCGGAGACCACCTTGGGGGTCTCCTTCGCGCCCCGCGGGATCGGCATGCAGGTGGACACTGTCGACGCCGACGTGCTCGAAACGCAACGCCGGGCCGTCCCGGCGGCTGGCAATATTCGGGCGACGGACAATGTCCGGGCCTTTCCCCGGCTGGGGCCGCCGCTACCGGGACTGCAGGTGCAGGTGGTGGCCCCCGACGGCGCCCTGCTTGGTGAACGCGAAGTTGGCCGGATCCAGCTGCGGGGGAAGTCGGTGACCCGGGAGTACCTCACCGTCACAGGTCCGCAACTGACTCAGGATTCCAATGGGTGGCTGGACACCGGGGACGAGGGTTATCTCGCCGAGGGTGACGTCGTGGTCTGCGGGCGGCGCAAGGACGTCATCATCATGGGCGGGCGCAATGTCTATCCCACCGACATCGAGCGGGCCGCGGGCCTCGCTGAGGGGGTGCGTGCGGGCAACGTGGTGGCGGTGCGCCTGGAGAGGGGCGCCCGGCGGGAGTCCTTCGCGGTAGCCGTCGAGTCGAGCCGAGCTGGAGACGCCGATGCTGAGCGTCTGCTGCGCCGCGAGGTCATCTCCCGCGTGGTCGATGCGGTAGGGCTCCGACCCGGAGCTGTGGTGGTGCTGCGCCCCGGTTCGTTGCCCAAAACCCCCTCCGGCAAACTACGACGCGCTGCCGCCAAGGAACAGATCGCCAAGCAGCTCCCCTGACACCGCGTGTCCGGCGTTTGTGCACCCTGTGTCTGCCCGTGATGCTCGGATCCAGTGCCGGAGGTCAGTGGAACTGGTTCTGAGCGGCGGCTAGCCCTTGGGTAAGTAGGTGCTCGACCGCGTCGGCGCAGCGGTCTACCAGTAAACCCAGCTCGCGGAGTTGTCCGGCGGAGAAGTCGTGCAGTACGAAGTCGGCGGGATCGATCCGGCCGGGTGGACGCCCGATCCCGAAACGCACTCGCAGGTAATCCCGGCTGCCCAGCGAGGTCGAGATCGAGCGCAGGCCGTTGTGCCCACCTTCGCCGCCGCCGCGTTTGAGCTTGAGCACCCCGTAGTCGAGATCCAGGTCGTCGTGCACGACCACTACGTCAGCCGTCGGAATCTTGAAGAACCTCGCCGTTCCGGCCACCGCCGACCCCGAGAGGTTCATGAAGGAACGTGGCCGAGCCAGTGCGGCCCGCCGTCCGGCCAGCCGGGTCTCCAAGACGTCGGCCCCAGCCTTATGCGCTTTGAGGCGTCCACCGACCCGACGGACCAGTTCATCGACCACCATGAATCCAACGTTGTGCCGGTTACCCGCGTAGCCAGGTCCGGGATTGCCCAGCCCGACGACGAGCGCGATCTCGCCGGACATCCCGTCGATGGTTTCATGAGCAGGCATGCCAGGTGCGCCGGACGGCGTGGTGGACGAAGCCGGGCGTGTGTCCATATTCCCCGCCACCGAGCCGATCGCCTTTCCCGACGGACGTCAGGATTCCCGCGTGCTGCCGGACTTCGCGCCCGCCTCGTCCTCGTCCGTGGTCTCGGTGTCGGTCTCGACGCCGAGATCCGCTGCTGCCTGCGCGGCGACGACGTTGACCACCAGATATTCCGGGTCGGTCCGTAGCTCCACTCCGGCAGGCAGGGCGACGTCGCGCGCGAGTACTCGAGTACCCGCTACAGCGCCCTGCACGGAGACTTCGATCTCATCGGGTATCGACATGGCGTCGGCCTCGATCTGCACGGTTGTCAGTTCCTGCGTGACCAGGGTCTCCGGCGCCGCATTGCCGGTGACGATGATGGTGACATCGACCACGACCTTCTCGCCGTGCCGCACGATCAGCAGATCGACATGTTCGATGTACTGCCGGATCGGGTGCACGGTGACGGTCTTGGTCAGCGCCAGCTGTGGCTGGCCGCCCAGATCAAGGCTCAGAATGGCGTTGCTGCCTTGTTCGCGGACCACCCGCGCGAACTCCCGGGCCGGCAACGCCACGTGCTGCGGGTCGTTGCCGTGGCCGTAGAGCACGGCGGGGATCTTGCCCGCGCGTCGAGTGCGGCGGGCTGCGCCCTTGCCGAACTCGGTGCGCGGCTCGGCAGCGAGACGGACCTCGGACACGATGGAGCTCCTTTGGGGCCGGGGCGCAACACCGCACGGCGTACGCCAAGTCGGGAGACGGTGGTGAGGGAGGCCTGCGGCGGTGGCGGCGCCCGGTCTCGTCATCGACTACGGGGCTCGAAACTGACACCACCGCGTCGATTCCGAAGAGTGTGGGACTCTCCCTCGCCGAGGCAACCTCTGAAGTATAGGTGCGCTTGGTTTCTCGACTCGACACCGGGGTCCCGTCGGGCATCAGGGCCGGACACACCGACCATTAGGGCCGGACACGCGGGAGACCAGTGCCGGGCAGGCGGGAGACCGAGGGCGGGCAGGCGGGGTGGTTAGGCGTTGCCGTCGAAGAGGCTGGTTACTGAGCCGTCGTCGAAGACCTGATGGATCGCCCGAGCGAGGAGCGACGAGATCGACAGCACGGTCAATCCGGGAAAGTGCTTCTCATCCGGAATGGGCAGGGTGTTGGTGAAGATGACCTCGCGTGCGCCGCAGGCGGACAGCCGTTCGGTGGCCGGGCCGGACAGCACCCCGTGGGTGGCGGCGATGACCACGTCGGCGGCGCCACCCCCAATCAGGGCCTGCACGGCCTTGGCCACCGTGCTGCCGGTGTCGATCATGTCATCGATCACCACGCAGAGTCGACCCTCGATGTCGCCGACCACGCGGTTGGCGACGACTTCGTTGGGTTTGCGTGGGTCACGGGTCTTGTGGATGAACGCCAGCGGCGTGCCGCCGAGCATCTCGGCCCAGCGCTCGGCCAGCCGCACCCGGCCCGCGTCCGGGGACACCACCGTGAGTTCATGCCTGGCGTAGGTGTTCTTGACGTGCTCGGCGAGCACCGGCAGGGCGAACAGGTGGTCCACCGGGCCGTCGAAGAAGCCCTGGATCTGCGCGGTGTGCAGATCCACCGTCATGATCCGGTTGGCGCCTGCGGTCTTGAACATGTCAGCGACCAGCCGCGCCGAGATCGGCTCTCGGCCTCGGTGCTTCTTGTCCTGGCGGCTGTAGCCCCAGAACGGCATCACCACGGTGATCCGCTTGGCGGACGCGCGCTTGAGCGCGTCCACCATGATCAGTTGCTCCATGATGGCGTCGTTGATCGGTGTGGCGTGGCTCTGCAACACGAAGGCGTCGCAGCCGCGGACCGACTCCTCGAACCGGACGAAGATCTCACCGTTGGCGAAGGTGTAGGCCGACTGCGGGGTGATGGTGACGTCGAGATACTTGGCCACTTCCTCGGCCAGCCCGGGGTGGCTGCGCCCGGAGAGCAGCATCAGACTTTTCTTAGGGATCGCCGACATGGTGGAAAGGCTCATGCTTGCTCCTGGTGTCTGTCGTCCCGCCGCTCGAACCCGCTCCCATCACTCGGCCCGCCTTCCCCATCGTCTTCGCCAGGTGCCTGCCCCCTTGCCTGGGCCGCCGCCTGGGCCGCCGCTGTGCCCGGCCGGCGCGCTGCCACCCAGCCCTCGACGTTGCGCTGGTGGCTGCGCGCTACGGCGAGGGCACCCGGAGGCACATCCTGGGTGATCACCGAACCGGCCGCGGTGTACGCGCCGTCGCCGATGGTCACCGGGGCCACGAACATGTTGTCAGCACCTGTCCTGGCGTGCGAGCCGACGATCGTACGGTGCTTGGATACCCCGTCGTAGTTCACGAACACGGTCGCGGCGCCGATGTTGCTGCCTTCGCCGATCGTCGCATCTCCGACGTAGCTCAGGTGCGGAACCTTCGTCCCCGCTCCGAGCTCGGCGTTCTTAGTCTCGACGAAGGTGCCGACCTTGGCGCGTTCGCCGATCCGGCTACCTGGTC
Source organism: Pseudonocardiaceae bacterium (assembly GCA_050700355.1). Classification (GTDB taxonomy): domain Bacteria; phylum Actinomycetota; class Actinomycetes; order Mycobacteriales; family Pseudonocardiaceae. The sequence continues at coordinate 39,331 of JBOHHE010000417.1, read as the reverse complement.
GCAGGTAGGCGAACGGGCCGACCTGCGCTCCTTGCGCTACCACCGCGCCGACCGCATGGGTGCGCACCACCGTTGCGCCCGCTCCCACAGTGCAGCCGGACAGTGTCGAATCGGGCCCGATCTGGGCACCCGGGCCCACCGTTGTGCCCGCGTGTAGCTGCACCCCGGGATGGAGTACGACGTCGGCAGCGAGCTGCACGTCCGCGTCCAGCCACACCGATGCCGGGTCGATGACGGTGACCCCGGCGAGCATCCAGTGTTTCAGCAGCCGCCGGTTGAACTCCGCGCCCAGCGCCGCCAGCTGCACCCGGTCATTGACCCCGGCCACCAACCACGGGTCGGTGCAGGGTCGCGTGCCGATCGCTTGCCCTTCGGCGCTGGCCAGCCCCACCACGTCGGTGAGATAGAGCTCGTTCTGACTGTTGGACTTGCCCAGCCGGTTCAGCGTGGTGCGCAGCACATCCGAGTCGAACGCATAGATCCCCGAGTTGATCTCACGAATAGCACGTTGCGCCGCAGTCGCATCACGGTGCTCGACGATGCCGATGACCGCACCGGACCGCGTGCGCAGGACCCGTCCGTAGCCGGTCGGGTCCTCAAGGACCGCGGACAGCACCGTCACGGCCTGCCCGAGCTTGTCATGCTCAGCGACCAGTTCCGCGAGTGTGGCGGTGTCCAGCAGCGGCACGTCGCCATAGCTGACCAGGATCGTTCCGGAGAGCCCGGCGGGCAGGGCGTCCAGCGCGCACACGACCGCGTGCCCGGTGCCATGTTGCTCGGCCTGCACAGCGGTCCGGATCTCCCGGCCCAGGGCAGTGGCGACGCCGTGCAAGTGGGCGGCCACCGCATCGCGACCGTGCCCGATGACGACCATCAGATGCTCGGGGTCCAGCCCCGCGACGGTTCGTGCCGCATGCTCCACCAGAGGCCGACCCGCTAACGGATGTAGCACTTTGGGAACCGCTGAGCGCATCCGCGTGCCCTCACCTGCTGCCAGCACGATTGCCGTGAGGCTCCCGCCTGGGATCATCGGCTATCCCCTTCCCCTCGATCCCGGTGGGGTCCCTGGCCGACTGTGATCCTACGGGGCCGTCCGGTCGATGCGGGGGCCGCCTTCGAGCCTCTCGTCCTCCTCGACGTTCACCTGGTTGCCCCCTCGGCGTTTCGCCCGGTACATCGCCGAGTCGGCGCGGCCGAGCACCGCGCTTGCGTTGTCCTGGTCGCGCGCGGCGGCGACGCCCGCGGAGAGGGTGACCCTGGCGCCGATCTTGGCGGGGAGCTCGGCGACCGCCCGGACGGCGCGTTCCACCGCGGCGCTGGCCGCAGGGGTGGCGGTGCCCGGCAGTAACACGACGAACTCGTCACCACCGTAGCGGGCCACTGTGTCGTCGGCCCGCAGTGCGGAACGAAGCGCATCGGCCACCGTTCGGAGCACTTCGTCGCCCGTGGCGTGCGAGTAATGGTCGTTGACGTCCTTGAACCGGTCGACGTCGATCAGCGCCACCGAGTACGGCAGCGCGGTCGGGCTGCTCAACGCTTGACTGAGCTGCTGATCCAGGGCGCGGCGGTTGGGCAGTCCGGTGAGCGGGTCGGACAGCGCCTGTGCCGTGACCGTCCCATGCTCCCTGGCCAGCCGCAGGTGGGCAGCCTGGCTGCGGATCGCGGCGATCCGGGTTTCCCGCAGCGACCACATCTCCGCTTCCAGGGCGGCGGCGTAGTCACGGATCGGTCGGCTGCCGGGCCCCACGGGAGTCATCGCCTGCTGTAGCCGGGCCACCTCCCTGGTCAGCGCCAGCTGCAACATGGGCTCGGCGCGGGGCGGTCCGTCGGCCAGTCCGTCCCGAGTGGCGGTCAGCGCGTTCAATGCCGAACCGGTCAAGCCGACCTGTTCCAGGCAGCGGCTGAGCGCGATGCCGACCACGATGCGCTCAGCGGCGAAGAGCGCGGCTTTGGACAATCCGCGCAGGCGGCGGACGTGTTCGGGGCCCGGATCGGCCAAGGCGAAGGACGCGGCGAGCACCGCGCACTGCTCGACGGGGGGCCGATCCCCGGCGTTGAGCATGGTGCGAACCCACAGCGATTCCACCTCGTGGCCGATCTCCTTGGCGCTGCCAAACCGCTCGGTCGCCTGCTCGCGGCGACCGGAACGCTCGAGTCGCAGTCCCCAGCTCAGCAGTAATCGCAGCCGGTTCAGCCCGTTGATCAGGAGTTCAACTGGGCCTGAGGACAACCGCAGGTGCTGTTCTGCGCGCTTGAGTACCTCATCGGCGAGCTCGTGGGCGCCCAGCGGAGTGAGTACCAGGCCGAGGTCGGTCAAAGTAGCGGCCAATGCGTGTTCCCATTGCGGCCCGGCCTGGCCGTCCGGGGGTTCGGGGTCGGCGAGCAGGGCGAGCGCGGTGGCCGCGTCCGTCAGCGCCGACTCGTCGCTGCCTGCCAGCACCGACCGACGGGCCCGCAACGCATGCGCGTCAGCCTGCAGCACGGTCATGCCGTACCGGTTCGCGTGCCGGGTCAGTTCGTCGATCAGGGGATCGGCCTGCACCAGCGGGGTTCGGGTGACCAGTCTGATCACCGTGGCATACCGCAGCAGCGCGCCGAGCAGATCTGGGTTGCCGCGTCGACGGGCCTCGGTGAGCAGCACGTCGGTGGCCGAAACGCCGGCTTGCTGACGGTTCGGGCGTTCCCGTTGAGTGCGGATGAGTATCTCGCGGGCGCGGGCGAGCAGATCGTCGGCAGGGCAGGCCGCGACGCGGCCCAGTGCCGAGGAGAGGAAGGCGTCGGTCAGCAGCCCGTCGGCCGCCGGTCCGCCCAGCAGGACGCCGGTCAACGTACGGGTGCTGGTGACAGACACCGCTTCCCCCCTCTCGCGATATCGCGCGCCGTGCGCTCCGCCGCCAGGATTCGAACCTGGACCATCGGAACCAAAATCCGAGGTGCTGCCTTTACACCACGGCGGACAGACGAGCCCGGCCCTCGCGGGTTCATGGTGACATGGGTAGGTATCGGCACGTGGCTCTGGGTGCTATAGGGGGAGGTGGACAAGCGTTGTCATAGGCGCTGGACGACGCGTTTATGGGTGTGCTGCCGCCATCACCCGATTGCCACCTGCCTCCTTGGCTCGGTACATCGCAGCATCGGCGGCACGTAGCATACCGGTAGTGTCGATGGCTGCCCCGGACCGTACCGCCACCACTCCAGCGGACATGGTCACCCCGAACCCACGGCTCGGGGGTAGCACAGCCACCGCGTCCACGAGGCGCTGCACGGCAGCGAGCGCCTCGGCGGTCCGGGTCCTGGGCATCACGATCACGAATTCGTCTCCACCGTAACGGGCGACCAGGTCGTCGGTCCGGACCGCGGCTGACATCACCGCCGCCACGGCCCGCAACGCCTCGTCCCCCTCGGCGTGCGAGCCCACATCGTTGACCCGCTTGAGTCCGTCGAGGTCCAGTAGCGCCACCGCGACGTCAAAGGCGGCCCCACTGGGACGTAGCAGGGCATCGAGGGTCTCCTGCATCGCCCGCCGATTGGCCAGCCCGGTGAGCGGGTCCTGGCTCGCCTGGGCCGAGAGCCGGCCGTGTTCTCGGCGTAGTCGTTCGTTGGCCAGCCGGGATACCAGCGCTTCCGCGCGGGCCCGGCGCAATGCCCACAGCTCGCATTCCACCTTGGCGAGGTAGTCGCGCAGCGGGTCCGCCGGGCCGCCGTCGGGGTCCAGGCCCACCCGCAGCGCGGCGATCTCCCGCACTGCGGCCAGCTGGAGCTGCCGTTCGACGTCGCGGTCCGGCGCTGCGCTCGCGACGCTGCGGAGCATGTCCAGCGCGGTGCTGTCGTCCCCGATTCGGTGGCACAGTCGCGAGAGCGCGATACCCGCGATCAACTTGCGATCAGTGCGGTTCAGCCGGGGCAGTAGGGCCTGCAACGCGATGCGGGGGCCGGGTGCCACGTCTCGAGGGCTGCTCGAACATGCCGTCGCAACGGCGTGCAACGCCAGCGCGGCGTGCAGATCGCTGGTGTATTCGTCTCCGGGGACCTGATCATTTCCTGTCTCGGCGGCAGCGGCCCACTCCTGTAACCCGCTGGCTGCCCATCCCGCCGCGTCCCGGTAGCGCTCACTGGCCTGTTCGGGCGCTGCCGCGCGCTCTTGGCCCAATACCCGGACTACCGTGGCATGCACCCGGTTCGAGATGCTGATCACAATGTGACGGGGTCTGCCGTAGGCGCAGATATCCGCGTGCGCGTCGGCGAGTAGCGGCTCGGCGAAATCCTCCAGGCCCAAGTGCACGAGCAGAATTCCGACGTCGCTGAGCGCGAGACCTCGTTCATAGGACGAGTGGGAGTCGTCCAGGGCCACCAGCGCGCTCGCTACCGAACCCAGCGCGGCATCCGGTCGTCCGGTTCCGAGGGCGATCTGCCCGCGCAGCGCGTGCGCGCCCGCCACGAAGTCGACCAGGTTGTGCCGACCGGCATGGTCGAGCAGCTGGTCGAGCAGCGGGTCGACCGGGTAGGCCGGCTCCGCCGCCATCTCGCGCACCAACACCCCCACCCGCAGCAGCCGAGCGTATCCGGCAGGATCCACCGCAACAGCCCGGCCGTGCGCGAGCAGCGGATCCACCCCGGCCAGCGCGATCCGTCGGAGTCCCGGGTCCCCGTCCTGAGCCTGGTCCAGCAACAGCCAGGCCTGCTCTTGTACTCCGTGCTCGGTCACTGACCGACTCACTCGCGCGCCATCCCCTCATCCCCCAACGCGGCGCTCAGCGTAGACCGCGAGACCTCAGCGTTAGGCCCCCACGTCGGAGACTACAGAGGTCCTGGCCTAGCAGACCCAGACGTGAACGCCCTGGCCGTGATGTCACCCGCAGCTGGGAGACCGGACGCCGCGCGCCCCTGCTCTCATCCTTGCGTCAGGGGGGTCGAGGTCTCTACTCCCATTCCGGCGACGGGTATGACCCGGCTGGGTATCACCCGACCTGGGCGTGACGTGACGGGCGAGGAACCGCTAACCTACGTTAGCGTAACCTACGGTTGCGTAGGTTATAGGTCCAACCATCACCTGCGGTTCAACACGGGCATGAGCATGGGGGTACGGGCTGAGGTCTCGTGAGACCCCTGACGCTACGAGGAGCACGATCTGATGACGATCATCGCCGACGGCCGCTCACCGCGCATCGACCCTGAGCCTGCCCTGGCCGGCAAGCGGACGCTGGGTCCCCATTTACTGGTCTACGCCTTCGTGCTTCTCCCGTTGGCGGCGCTGGTTGCTGCGGTCCCGGTCGCCTGGGGGTGGGGGCTGGGGTGGGTCGACGTCGCACTGTTCGTGGTGACCTACTTCATCAGCCTGCTCGGGGTGACCGTCGGCTACCACCGGCACTTCACCCACGGCTCGTTCAAGGCGAAGCGCTGGTTGCGAGTGAGCCTGGCGGTACTAGGCAGCACCGCTATGCAGGGGCCGCTGCTGCACTGGGTGGCCGACCACCGCCGCCACCATGCTTTCTCTGACCGGGAGGGTGACCCGCATTCGCCGTGGCTGTTCGGCACCTCACCGTTGGCCGTGGCCCGCGGTTTCTGGCATGCCCACATGGGGTGGCTGTTCAACCGTGACCTGACCAACCCGCGCCGGTTCGTGCCGGATCTGCTCGCCGATCCGACGCTGGTACGGGTGAGCAAGCTGTTCTGGCTGTGGACCGGGGTATGGCTGCTGCTGCCCGGAGTCATCGGCGGCTTGGTCACCTGGTCGTGGTGGGGCGTGGCCACCGGGCTGTTCTGGGCCGGCCTGGTCCGGGTGTCCTTCCTGCACCACGTCACCTGGGCGGTGAACTCGGTCTGTCACATGGTCGGCAACCGACCGTTCACCGCTCGGGACAAGGCCACGAACTTCTGGCCGATGGCGATCCTGTCCGCTGGGGAGTCCTGGCATAACCTGCACCACGCCGACCCGACCTCGGCTCGCCATGGTGTGCTGCGCGGGCAGATCGATATTTCTGCTCGGGTGATCTGGCTGTTCGAAAAGCTCGGCTGGGTGTGGAACGTGCGCTGGCCGACCCCCCAGCGCTTGGCCAAGCTCACCGCCCGCAGCTGACCGACTCGATGTTGGTCATGAGTACGTCGTGTACACGACGTACTCATGATGAGCGCGAAATGATGGCGACGATCTGTGTGGAGAGGCGCCACCATGGCTGCTGTTCACAGCTATACCGATGCGCGCGCGCATCTGAAGGACCTGCTGGACGCAGCCGAGAAGGGCCGGGTAGCCACGGTTCGTCGCGAGTCCGTCAGAACGGCCGTGGTCGAGGTAGCCCACGTCACCGGGCGAGGATGGGCTATCGCCAGTGGGCGCTGGTTAGTTTGGCGAAGACGACTACGTTATCGCGGTACGACCTGGCTGCGGGGTCGAAGCTGCCGCCGCAGGTGATCAGCCGGAGTTCGGGCTGGTCGGTGTTGCCGTACACCTGCTCGGTGGGAAAGTCGGACTTGGGGTAAAGGTCAACCTGGTAGGTAGTGAACACCGCGCTGGTGCCGTCCGCCCGGTCGATCGTGATGGTGTCCCCGGGGTGCATTTCGTGCAATCGGGAGAACACTCCTGGCACGGACTTGTAGTTCACGTGACCGGCTAGCACCGAGGGCCCGAGCTCGCCCGGTGTCGGGCTCAGGGTGAACCATCCGGCTGTGCCGGCGTCACCGGGCACCTCCAGGGTGCGGTCCTCGGCCAGTCCCAGGTCGATGAGTCTGTCGGTAGCGAGGCCGATGGCCGGAATCTGTACCGACAGTGGCGCGGACTCGGCCAGCACAGCGGCGTTGATCGGTCGAGACGCCGCGGCGGGGGCGAGCGGAGGTGGCGCTGGGGTCGCCGGTGACGTGGGCGAGCCGGTGGCGCTCGTCGGTCCCGACGTGCAGGCCACCATGAGCAGTGCGCTGAGGCCGGCCGTGATGGCCGCGACGAACTTGTTGCGGCCACCACGCCGGTGGGATCGGTCGGACATCGCTTCAGGAACCGGTCGCGACGCCGCCGACGGGATGGACATTGACCTGCTGACCGGTAGCACCCGGGTCGGACAGCGCCTCACAGGCCACGCCGTCGTTGTCGGCGTCGAGCCGCTCCGGGTCCGACGGGTCGGCGTCGAGTACCGCCTGCGCCTCGGCTCGCGAGCTGAAGTCGGGGCAGTCGCGGTCTGCCCGCACCGGCGGCTCCGGGGCGGGTGGCGTGGTCGGGGCGGGCGGTGTAGTCAGCGCGGGTGACGTGGGCAGCGGGGGTGCTGTCGTCGGTGGCACCGTCGGCTCCGGTGTTCCCGCTCGGGGCAGCGATTCGCAGGCAATGCCGTCGTTGTCGCCGTCAAGGCCGTTCGGATCCGATGGGTCGGAATCCAAGGCAGCCTGTGCCTGCTCCTGGGTTGCAAAATCGTTGCAATCCAAATCGTCGGCCGCTAGCGCGGTACCAGAAATTCCGACGAACAATGCCGCCACAACCACGGAAGTGGATGCCGCTGCGAGGGTAGTACGGAATGCGGACATGCGAAGATCCTCTCAGGAAGGAGATACTGAAATGGCACTGCGGCCAAATGGCTGTCCGCTCCGGGGTGCCGTCATTATGCTGATCGCTCGGTACGGGCGGGGGCGTTACAGATACGGGCGTTGCAGGCATGCGTGATGGCTCGCTGATGTGGCTCACCCGGGTTCGCGGCGCACGGTGCGTGCACCAGCGGCGGACACGGTGTGCACCAGAGACGGACACGCGCACCGGGGGGTGGGGTGCACGGGGGCTATGGTCACCGGTGTGGCAGTGGGGCGCAGACCGGTCCCTGCGACCGGGGCGCTGGGACGCCAGCAGCCGGTGGCTCGCATTCGCATGAGTGGTGAAGAGCGCAAGGAGCAGCTACTGGACGTGGGGCGGGCGCTGTTCGCGCAGAAAGGGTTCGATGCCACCTCGATCGAGGAGGTGGCGCACCGTGCTGGGGTGAGCAAGCCGGTGGTCTACGCGCACTTCGGTGGCAAGGAGGGGCTCTACACCGTCGTGGTGGACCGGGAGATGCGCCACCTGCTCCAGCGGATCACCTCTGCGCTGTCCGCTGGTCACCCGCGTGAGCTGCTCGAGCAGGCGGCGCTGAGCCTGCTCGACTACATCCAGGATTCCTCCGACGGGTTCCGGATCCTGATCCGGGATTCCCCGGTGGCCAGCGGCTCGGGGACGTTCTCCAGCCTTCTCAATGACATCGCCAGCCAGGTGGAGCACATCCTCGGCCGCGAGTTCGCCTCTCGGGGTTACGACATCCAGCTCGCCAGGTTGTTCAGCCAGTCGTTGGTCGGCATGGTGGCGCTGACCGGGCAGTGGTGGCTGGATGAGCGCACGCTGCCCAAGGAAGAGGTCGCCGTGCATCTGGTCAACCTGGCTTGGAATGGGTTGTCACACCTTGAGCACGACCCTCGGTTACGCACCGCCCGTTGACCCCTTAAGAGCTGCAACGCGTTACGCTCCGTGGTGATATGACCACCGATAGATCGGTCGGGAGATCGCGGTGCGTAATGACACGAGTGTGCTGACGACGACGCTATCGGCCTGGTTCGGCTGCCGTGGCGAACCGTCCTACGTCGGGATCGGCTGGTGAGCGTCGAGAACGGACGCCCCCCGGACCCGGCATTCAGTATCCTCTGCACGGCCTACCAGACGGAGCTGTATCTGGCTGAGACGATCGAATCGGTGCGGGTCCAGACCCGGGGCGACTGGGAACTCGTCGTTGTGGACAACGGGTGCTCCGACGAGATCGCCCGGCTAGTGCGGTGGTACGCGTTCGATCCCCGGATCCGGCTGGTGCGCCAGGAGAACCGCGGTATCGCCGGCGGGGTGGACGCCGCCGCGCGCGTCGCCCATGGCAGGTACTTTTCGGTGCTGCACAGCGATGATCAGATCAGGCCCGATTTCTGTGCTCGTATGGGTGCTGTGCTGGACGCCCGTCCCGAGATCGACGCCCTGGGATGTGACGCTTACGTCTTCGTTGACGGCGAGGACCATGACCTGCCCGGCGGCTTCCGTCGCCATGTCGGGGCCAGGGGCACGCCCACGCTGGATCATCGGGTGACGCTCACCGAGCTGATCGGCGGCCAGTTCATCTACGGCACCGGCGCCGTACGCAGGCAGGTCTGGGAGGCGATCGGCGGTTTCGCGACCGAAACTCCCAAGGTGGGTGATCTGAGCCTGTGGTTGCGCTTGCTGGGGGCCGGATTCGACGTTCGGGTCCTGCCCGAGCGGCTGGGTCGCTACCGGCTCCGCAGCGACTCGGAGTCCCGCGACGCGGCCGGTGTCGAGTCATTCGAGGAGGCGATGGAGCAGGCGCTGACCACGGCCACCCGGCAATCCGGCAAGCCGGAGGATTACGCGGCGCTGCACCGGACACTGCGCCACCAGCACTACTTTCAGGCGCTGCGCCGGGCCCGGTGGGCGTTTCTCGACGGGAACCTCACCGTGGCGCGGGCGCAATCCGCTCGCGCGTTCCGGCTGTGCCCGACCCTTCGCAGCGCCGCCGTGGTCTGTGGTCTGGCGGTGGCGCCGAGCGCGCTGCGTCGAGTGCACCCCGTCAAGCAGCGGCTGGCACGGGTGGTGCGTACCGCTCGGGTGCGCGGTCCACGGCTGGGTGCCCTGTCGCGCCACCCGGCTCGGATCGTTGAGCCGGTGCACGTGGACCGGACGAGCCCGCAGGCGTTCCCCAATGGCACCCGCCGCGATCCGGACCCGTCGGCACCGGCCTTCAGCATCCTGTGCACCGCCTACCGCACCGAGCCCTATCTGGCCGAGACCATCGAGTCCGTGCTGGCCCAGACCCGGGGCGACTGGGAACTCGTGGTGGTGGACAACGGGCGATCCGACGAGATCGCGCGAATCGTCCGGTCCTACGCGTCCGATTCCCGGATTCGGCTGGTGCGCCAGGAGAACCGCGGAGTAGCCGGTGGCGTGCAGGCCGCGGCTCGGGCCGCCCGGGGACGGTACCTGTCCGTGCTCAACAGCGACGATCAGATCACCCCCGGTTACTGCGCCCGGATCGGCGCGATACTCGACGCCCACCCGGAAATCGACGCTGTGACGTGTGACGCGTACCTGTTCGCCGATCCAGGCGAGGATGAGCCGCCTCGGACGTTTCTGAAGTCCATCAAGGCACGCCGGCTCGCGGTGCCGCAACGGCGCATCACCCTCGCGGAGTACGCCCGCCGCCAGCACCTCTACCACGGGGGCACGTTTCGGCGTTCGGCCTGGGACCGGGTCGGTGGATACGTGCACGGGATTCCCGAAACCGAGGATCTGAGCCCGGACCTGAGCCTGTGGCTACGGCTGCTGACAGCCGGGTGCGACGTGCGCCTGATTCCCGACGTGCTGGCCAGGGAACGGATCCAGCCGACGTCCACATCGCGGAATCCGCGCAGTGCTGAGCTTGTCGAATCCTGCGCCGAGCGGGCCCTGCTCGTCGCTGCGGATGCCGCCGGTAGACCCGAGGACGTCGACGCCATCGCCGCTGCCCTCGCTCGGCTGCGCTCTCAACAGGCGTGGCGGCGGGCTCGCCACGCTTTCCTCGACGGCGACCTCACGACGGCGCGGTGTTCCGCCGCCGTCGGGTTCCGGCAGCGCCGTACCCTTCGCGGCGGCGCGATCCTGGCCGGGCTCACCATGGCACCGTCCGTGCTGTGCAGGCTGCACCCCGTCAAATACCGGGTGTCGGCGCAGGCCGCCCGCCTAGCGGGCACTGCACGTCATCTGCCGAGCACTGCGCGGCGCCTCGTCCGCTCGCGGGTCCGCTGACTGCTGTGGCTGAGCCGCAGGTTGGGCCGCTCGGAGTGACGCTGCGTCGGGGGGCGGTCATCTCGGCAGGCACCCTGATTGTGGTCCAGGCGGTGTCGTTGTTGCAGACCCTCGTGGTGGCCCGGCTGCTCAGCCCCGCCGAAATCGGCATCTTCGCGGCCGGGACGGTACTCGGCACGTTTTTCATCGCGTTCTCCGAGGGAGGTTTGCGCCATGCGCTGATCCAGCGGGAGCACGATGTCGATGACGCGGCCGACACCGTGTTCTGGGCGACCATTATCACTGGTGCATTGATGGGCCTGGTGATGCTCGCGGCGGCACCGCTGGTCGCGCTGTTCTTCGACAGCCGAACCGCGGGTCTGATCGCCGCCGTGACTTCGGGGACGTTGCTGCTGCACGCGTTCACCAATGTTCCCGACGCGCTGATGCAGCGGCGTTTCAATTTCAAGCGCCGGCTCATTGTGGATCCGAGTGTCGCGATCAGCTTCGCGGCGGTGTCGGTCACCCTGTGTTCGATCGGCTACGGCGTGTGGGGTCTGGTGATCGCCAGCTATGCCTCCCTGGTGGTGTGGATCGGCACCACCTGGTGGCTGGCGAAGTGGCGGCCGGGCGCCGGGCGTTTCTCGTTGCGTTTGTGGCGGGAGATGGCCCGGTTCGCGTTTCCGTTGGTGATCGACGGGCTGGTCGACCGGTTTCGCGAGGTGATCGACACCGCCGTTGTCGGGCGGGGTCTGGGCGAGGCGTCGCTCGGGCACTATCGCTACGGCCGACGGATCGCCATGCTGCCTGGCGTCGCCGTCGTGCAGGTGTGCTCCTACGTGCTTTTTCCCGCGTTCTCCCGGATCGCCGGTGACCCCGCGCGTCTCAAGGCGGCGTTCCTCCGGGCGTTGGGCTGGATCTGGTTCGCGGCCGTCCCGGCGGCGGCGCTGCTCGTTGCGCTGGGGGAGCCGCTGGTCGTGGTGCTGCTGGGGGAGCGGTGGCGCGGGGCGGGGGTAGCCCTGGTGGCAATGGCCGGCTACGGACTGGGCGAGGCGATGAACGCGGTGAGCGCCGAGTCGATGAAGGGCGCCGGGCGATCGCACCTGATCAACTGGATGACCCTGGTCGGCCTGGTGACCGGAGTCGGGCTGCTGGTGGCGTTGCTCCCGTTCGGGCTGCCCGGCGTCGGCTTGGCCATCTCCGGTGCGGCGATCATCGTTGGCGTTACCGGTCTGTTGCTGGCCCGCGCGGTGGTGGGAGTCTCGATCACCGACCTCCTGCGCAGGCTGGTCCCACCGGTATTCGCCGCACTCATCGCGATGGCGGTGATCGCCCCGCTGGAGCACCTCGTGGTGCACTCGGACCAGCGAGCCGTACTCGCGGCACTCGGGTTGCTCACGCTGGAATCGCTGGGATTCCTGCTGATCTACCTCGGCGTGCTCCGCCTGATCGCCCCCTCGACCGTGACGGTCCTCACCAGCGCCGCCAGAGCCTTCCTGGCCCGAAAGATCTAGTTCACCATGTCGTCGCAGGTGAACAGCTGGATTCCGGTCCCTCCGGAAAGGGAGACGTCTGCGCCCCCCGGCCCTGGCCACCCTCGACGAGATCCGCGTCCTCCCGCAGCACCGCGAACCAGAACGCCAGGTAGGTATCCGTGATCTCGTACAGCGGATTTGCAGTGGCGGGTGCTCCGTGTGGCCGGACAGCGCGTACGTAACCGGCTCGACACAGCCGATCCAGGGTGTAGTCGATCCGCTGCTGGGCGCCGCTGGCGATGCGCGAGGGCGGCGCGTGCCCGCGCCGAGCGCACCGAGAACTCGCTCGTAGCCACCCCGCCAGTCGAGATCCTCGCTGAGGATGTCCAGCGCGTCGCGCAGCAGCAGCCCGCCGGGGGTGAACGCGTGCTCGCGCAGGTTCTCCTCGGGTGACGCCCCCGGATCCCATCTCCGCAGGTGCAATGGGTAACCGCCGCAGGCCGCGTATGCCTCGACGTACTCGGCCGCGGCCAGTCGAGGCAAGAAGGCCCGTGCGTCGGTGAAGAAAAACGGGTCGAGCCTGCGTTCGAGGGCCGCTCAACGGGTAAGCACCACGCTGAGCACCATCACCGACCCGCCCGCGACGTCATCGACCTGGCCGGCGCCCTCGAAAGCGGTATCACCACTGCGGTGACCGGTCTCGTGGTCATTGGTTGGGTGGAGCGTCCCGGGACGCTTCAAACGTGATGGTTATGTCGGCTGGATCCCGCGTGAGCCCGGGCCCGGTAAGCACGCCGAGGAGGATCAAGACCAAGACCAGCGCCGAGACTTTGGCGATATGTTCGTAGTCTGCGTCATAGTGCAGCACGATTGCGCTGTGCACGATGGCGGTCGCGGCGATCGTCAGACAAGCAAGTGCCCCGGTGATGTGCCGCTACCAGGGCGACAGGGATCGTTCCGGGGCTCGCGTGGACCAGCGTAGCAGCTTCGCCGCAAGGCGGTCCGGATCGAACAGAGAGTTGCTGGATGGCGCAGCCGCCGACGTGGGTGACGACCTGGCTGTCGCCGGGTCGTTGGCCCCCTACATCCGAGCGGCCGGCGTGTCGGACGCGCTGGACTTGTACCACTGGAACTGTCAGGCCAGTAGCGCCCTATTCGAGCTGGTCGGCTGGTTCGAGGTGGCATGGCGCAACGTAGTGGACGCTGCGGTGACCTCGCGTCGTCCGGCTGGCCAGCCATATTGGCTGTTCGATCCTGCTTTCCCTCTTCAGCCGGCGACACGCGCGAAAGTTCAGCAGGCGATTCGCAACGTCCAACGTGGTGGCCTGGCGCACCCGGCGCCCGGTCAGGTGGTGGCGGAGTTGACGCTGGGCTTCTGGCGGTTCACCACCAACGGCTACCGGAACACGATGTGGGCGCCGTACCTGAAGTCGGTGTTTCCGCACGCACCACGGCGGCCGGAGTAGCGGGACATCGACGCACGTTTGCTGGAGATCATCCGTATTCGGAACCGGATCGCACACCATGAGCCGGTGTTCTCGCGCCCGGCGGAGTTGCGGCAGCGGGTCACAGACCTGCTTCAGCTTGGTGAGTGGATCAATCCGCAGGCCGCGAACTGGTGGCGGCAGCACACCACCATCGGTGAGGTGCTGGACCGGCATCCGCTTTCTGATGTAGCTAAAGGATCATGAGGGGCATCTCATCAGGACTTCCCGGCCCGACATGTCGACTGAGTGGGCATGCTGCGCCTGTTGACCTGGAACATCTGGGGCAACAACTGAGGACTGGCAGGCCCTGGGGACGGCGGATGTAACGCTTTGTTGTGAGGCGAACGACAGAATGTGGGAGGCTCGGTGACTGGCCGGGTGCTTTCTGTGACGGTCCGGTCGTGGAGTCGGTGGCGTTCGTTGTGCCGGTCGGCGGGGAGGTGCGGTGGCCCGGGTCTTCGTCAGTCATGCCGGCGAGGACCTCGCGCTAGCTGAGAAACTGCACGGGTGGCTGGTTGAGGCCGGCCACGAGGTGTTTCTGGCGCACGATCTGCGTGACGGTGTCGGGCTCGGTGAGGAGTGGGAGCGGCGGCTCTACGCGGAGCTGCGCCGGGCCGACGCGGTGGTTGCCCTGGTCACCTCGGCTTCCCTGGCGTCGCAGTGGTGCACGGCTGAGGTCGCGATCGCCCGGTCTCGGGGCATCCGGCTGCTGCCCCTGCACGCCGAACCGGGTGTGGCCAGCCCGCTGCTGAACTCGGTCCAGCACCGTGACCTGACGGGGAATCCGGCCACTGACCGTACCGCGCTGGTCGAGGCGTTGCGCCAGGTCGAGGGCACCTGGCCGGAGGATCGTTCGCCGTTCCCGGGGCTGCGGCCGTTCGAGAGCGACCAGCAGCGGGTGTTCTTCGGTCGCACCGAGGAGATCGGGCAACTCGCCGGGCTGCTGCGGTCTCCGGCGGAGCGGGCTGAGGGTGCGGTGCTGCTGGTGGTGGGTCCGTCCGGGTGCGGCAAGTCGTCGCTGGTCCGGGCCGGGGTGCTGCCGGTGCTGGCCGCTGAGCCGGGCTGGGGGACGCTGCCGCCGATCCTGCCGGGGGCCGATCCGGTGGGGGCGCTGTCCCGGGAGTTGGCTGCCGCGTCCCGGCAGTCCGGCCTGGACTGGACACCGGCGCAGGTCCGCGACCAGCTCGATCACGGGGGTCTGCCGGACCTGGCCGATGAGCTGCTACTGGCGACTCCCGGCGCTCGGCGGCATCGCCTGTTGATCGTGGTGGACCAGTTCGAGGAATTGCTCACCCAGACCGCCCCCGCGCAGCGGGCCCGGTTCGCCGAGCTGCTGCGCCCGGCGCTGACCGGCCCGGTGCAGGTGCTGGCCACGCTGCGCCCGGAGTTCCTCGACCAACTACTGACCGACCCCGCTCTGGCCGGGCTGCCGACGCATACCTACACACTGCGTCCGCTGCGCCGCGAGGCGCTGCCGTCCGTGATCGAGAAGCACCTGCTGCCGGGACTCTATGAACAGCTGCCTTACCCCGAGCCCGTTCAGCTCGAAGGTGAGGCGACGCAGGCAGATCGCTCGGGCGCGTTCTCGCTTGCGAGGTGCGACCGGCGCTCCTATCGCAACCATGACGGCAGATTTATGGTGTCAGCCTCAGGTCGGTGTCAGAGGCCTGCGGAGCCTTCGGCGAGTACCCAGCGACCGCCCTCGGATTCGATCTGCGGCAGGGATGCGCGTACTTCGGGGAGCAGATCAGGGACGAACAGCAGGACGGCGTCCGGGCGGGCCGCTATCAGCTCGTCGGTGGTGATCACCGGGATGCCCGTTCCCGGCATTCGGCGGCCGCGTTTGGCCGGTGCGGCATCGGCGATTGCGGGCAGCAGCTCGGGAGTCAGCCCGGCGCGGCAGAGCAGGGCGATCGACCGGGAGGCAGCGCTGTAGCCCAGCACCCGGTGGCCTTCGGCGCGCTGCTGCGTCGCCCACTGGGTCAGCGCCGAAGCGGCGTCCTGGGCGGTGGCCTGCAGGCCACCCACCACGTGGGGCTTGAGCACGCCCACGGCGAGTTCCTCGGCGAGCAGGGCGCATAGTGCGTCGTTGGGTTCGCCGTCCCGCGTCGCGGCGATCAGCACGGTGCCGCCATAAAGTTGGAAGCGCCACCCGGTGCGGGCTGTCAGCCCCACCGATTCGAGCATCGCCGTGAGCACAGGCGTCGAGTAGTAGGCGTAGTGGCCGTGGCGCAACGCGTTCCACTGGCCGGTGCGCACGATCGTGGCCAGCGAGTGGAACTGGAGCAGCAGTATCCCACCGGGTCCCAGCCGGGCCGCCCGCTGCGCCAGCGCCGCTTGCTGGTCGGCGCCGTGCATGAGCCCGAAGCAGTCGATGACGACGTCCGCGGGTTCGTCGTCCGCCGCGACACGCAGGCCGCGATCGGTCAGCAGGGGCAGCCACGAGCCCCCGTGCGGGCTGCCGAACTCAGCCACCGAGCCGGTCGGCGGGAGCAATCCGGCGGCGGCCACCCGCGACACGGCCTCGGCGGCCTGGGTGACCAGTGCGTCCGGTTCACGTCCACGGGGCTCGGCGGGCACTGTCGGGTCCTCTGCGAGCTGGGCCAGCCCGCAGCGGGCACATAGCCACATCCGCAGGGGATAGGTCGGATCCGGCCCCGGATCGGTGGCCAGCGGGAAATGGTCGCTGGCCGGCTGGTTGCCGAGGTCGAGCACGATCTCACCCTGCCCCGACCGGCAGAAGCGACAGCTGACGTCGTCGCCTCCGTCCCGGTCGGAACCGGCCGGGGTTTCTGCCGTGCCGCTTGTGCCCACTGCGCCTCCTAAGGTCCTCAGCTGCCTACCCTATGACCGGTCCTTTCGGGTGCTGAGAGACCGTCTCGCCGATGTGGACGAGGCCGCCCCCGGGGTCCCACTCAGCTTCGCGGTTTGGGAGTGTTGTGCACGCACAGCGCGCCGGTAGCGAGCACACTGGTCGGCGTGAGCCGGCCGTCCCCGCAGCGTCTCCCGAGCACAGCAGGCGCCCGGCGCCGGATATCGTCGCAGGCCAGGCGGCGTGAGCTGCTGGATGCGGCGCTGCGGGAGTTCAGCAGACGGGGTTACTACCTCACCCAGATGGAACATGTCGCGGTCACCGCTGGGGTGAGCAAGGCGTTGGTGTATCAGCACTTCGCCAGTAAGGACGAGCTCTTCGCGGCGGTCACCGAGCAGATCGTGGAGGACTTCATGGCGCGGCTACCCGCCGTGCTGGGCAAGGCCGGTGACGCGCTCGGGGCGTGGCGTGGGGTGGTCGGGCTGCTCTGCGATGTGGTGAGTGAGCGCCCGGAGACCTGGGCGCTGGTCGCGCGGCACTTGGACAACCCTGAGCTTGGCGCGCCGCTGCGCAGGCTCCGGGAGCAGATCAACGAGGTGTTCGCGGCAGTTCTGGCCAGCTACTACGCCCCCGAACAAGGTCCGGCGCCCGCTGCGGAGGAGGTGCTCAAGCAGGCTCGGTTGACCGTTCCGCTGCTCGTCGGCGCTTTGCAGGGACTGATGTCGTGGTGGCTGGAGCACCCGGAGGTGCCGAGGGCGAAGGTCGAGGCGCGGGCGGTGGACTTCGGATGGCTCGGACTGGACCGGATCCGCCGAGGTGAGTGGCTTTCCCTTGACAAGTGACTGACGAGTCAGTTACTTTGCGATAGTCCATTCAGTAGGGAGGCCACCGATGTCTGGAACCAGCACTGTTGAGGCAATGACCAGTCTCGTTCCGGACCGGGAGAGCACCGCGACGCGGCTGCTGCGGACCTCGGCCAAGCATTCCTACGATCCGGCCGTCGAGGTCGACTGGGATGCGCCGCTGGAGCCGGATCGCTACTTCATCGATCCCCGCCGCAGTTCCCTGTACGGCACAGCGCTGTGGGAGCGGATGAGCGAAGCGCAGCGGATTGAGCTGACCAAGCACGAGGTGGCCAGCATCTACAGCATGGGCATCTGGTTCGAGACGATCCTGATGCAGATGCTCGTCCGGCACGTCTACGACCGTCCCAAGGGCAGCGCACATGCTCGTTACGCGTGGACCGAAATCGCCGACGAGTGTCGGCACTCGATCATGTTCTCGCGCGCCGCGGAGAAGTTCGACGGTCCGGAGTACGGTCCCGACCGGCTCGCCCACCAGCTCGGACGGTTGTTCAAGACGATCTCCAACGGCACCCTGACCTTCGGGGCGACGATCTACGTCGAGGAGATCCTCGACACGTTGCAGCGGGAGCAGATGGCCGACGAGTCGCTGCAGCCGATGGTTCAGAAGGTGTCCCGGATCCACGTCATTGAGGAGGCCCGCCACATCCGCTACGCCCGCGAGGAGACGCTTCGGCAATGGCCTCGGCTGGGCAGGTTGGGCCGAGCCTACAGTCGGCTGATCCTCGGCCTGGTGGTCTACATCGCCACCACCAGGTTGATCGATCCCAAGGTGTACGCGGCAGTCGGGCTGGACGTCAAGGAGGCCGTCGCAGCGGCTGCCGCGAACCCGCACTGGCGTCAGACTAAGCAGTTCGCTGCGGCCAAGGTCATCAAGTTCCTCGGCGAGGTCGGGCTCATCGCCGGGCCGGGAAAGCTGCTCTGGCGCCGCGCCGGAGTGCTGTAGCAGCGCGCCGGTATCCGGTGCACCCTTATCTCGGCCGGATAATCGAATTACGCAAAAATCTCACAGCACACGATGTCTGCTATGTCGCTCTACGGACATTCGAGCGACCGGGCACCACTCGGCCCGACCACACAGCCCCGAGATCATGAGGGACCGGTCGGCCGCTGGTGGGGGGAGAACCAACGGCCGACCGGGGACCGCCGTGATTGCTGTACGCATTCACCGGGGGAGGAGGTGAGTTGCGTTACCGCTGGCGGTCGGTATGGGTCTCCGGTCGGCTGCCGCGTCACCGATGGAATTTGGCGGCGGCCGAACCGGGGAGAACTTCCATGCCCATTGTCGTCCGAGGTGGGATAGGGCGGTATCCCCTGGCAGTTTGTACAATTCCTCGTACGGTACTGCCCGAACGTGGTGACCGTGACGCGCCGCATTCGTGACGATACGTGGTTTCGACCACCGAGGGTGATAGCGCAGCGACTCGGCTCTGTGGGCATTGCTGATCTGATGCGGTGGGAGCTCTGCTGATTACGACTCATGAGACGCGCCCAGGTCAACCCGGATAGTTACCTGGATAGCCATAGTTGTCGGGGTGCCCCGGCCGCGGATCCCAGGGGGACCGTGAGGCGGTATCCGCGAGCTCGTCCTGTGCCCGGGAGATGATTCGCACCACGCGGATCCACTGCAGCACGGCGACCGTCGTCAACAGGGCGGCGAGTCCCTCGAAGAGAACCAGGAACTCCAGGAACTCGGCACGGGGTTCTCCGGTGAGCCCGAAGGCCTGAGCCGCAAGAGCGCTGAGCACCTGTGCGGCTATCCAGGTGCCCCACCACAATCCGGTGTCCGGCCGATCGGGTTGGCGGACGGTGCTGCGCCACACGTCGTCGACGACCTGTTTGGGGAACCAGAGGGACACGATAGGCACCACCCACCCCAGCCAGACCCAGACTGGCGAGCGGCGCTGCTGGTCTGGAGCGATCCGGTCGGCATTGTGTCGCGCTCGGGTCAACCAGATTCCCGTGAGTACGAAGGCAGCGACTCCGATGAGTGATAACGGTATCGCCAGCAGATCGTAGGTCGTGGAGATCTCGGAGATTGGCGTGCGGTTGACGATGGCATCCTGATAAGTCTGGACCGCTGAGGGCGCCGCGAGTACTACGAGCCACTGGGTGACGGTCCACGCCACCGCCACCCCTACGAGCGCGGAGGTCAACGTCCCGGACCGCTCGAATGCCAAGCCCTGGCCAGGTGGTGGCTGCTGCATCGACGAAACCCTTCTGCGCTTCCCAGTGTTGTCCCCGAATCTAGCGGTAAGATCAAGGCCGCCGTGGTTGTGCCTGACCAGGCCCGTTGAGAACGCCTCGGGTTATAACGTTTCGCCGGCCGAGCAGAGAGATGGGTGATGCCTGCGGTGGGAAGACGAACGGCTGCCACCGTCGGCTGGATCGTTCTGCTGCTGATCGTCGCGTGTACAGCACCGCAGTCCGCCAGTCCGCCGCCGACCGGAGCGGGTCCCGCATTCCCGAGGACCGCTGTGTACTTCCTGGCGCACGAGGACCTGCCGAGCCCGCAGGCCCTGGCCCGCTACGACGTCGTCATTCTGGACAGCGAGTGGGACAACCGGCTGCCCGGGGACTTCTTCACGACGCTGCGCACCCTCAATCCCGACGTCATGCTGCTGGCCTACGTCAACGTCGTCGATCGCTCGCCCCGGCTCGGCTCGCCCGATCGGTGGGCCGACCGCTACGCCCTCTGGCAGTTCACCAACCCGACCCAGAGCCGGTTCCCCGAGCAGTGGCTGGCCCGGTCCAGCGATGGGACGTTGGTGGGTGAGTGGGCCGACACGACGATGACCAACCTTACCGACCAGGCCCCGCGCGTGAACGGCCAGACCTTCGCGGAGTACGCCGCCGACTGGGTGGTGGAGCAGGTGTGGTCGTCAGGGAGCTGGGATGGGATCTTCCTGGACGTCTGGGGTGATCGTATCTACGGCGCGAGCCTGGACCATTGGGACATCGACGGCGACGGTACCGACGAACCGGATTCGGCGATCTACGGGCTGGGCCGGCCATGGGAGCGGGGAATCGATGCCGCCGAGCGGGCACTGCGCCACCGGATGCCGGAGGCGATCCTGGTGGCCAATTCGGACCGCACGCTGCGCGACGGGCAACTCGACGGGCGGGTCTGGGAAAATTTCGCCGATGAGCAGGCCGACCGGGATCCGCTCGATGACCTGCGCAGTTATATGGACGAGACAGCGCAGGGGGCACACCGGCGCCCCGGGCTGGCAATCACGATCAACCAACAACTGGTGACCCCCGGTTCACCGGAGGACTTCGGCCGCGCTCGTTTCTTCCTCACCGGCACGCTGCTCCAGGATGGTTACTGGGCGCCGATGGGTCCCGACTACGGCCGCCTCGCCTCCTACGACGAACTCGACGGGAATGGTCTCGGCCCGGGATACCTCGGTCACCCGATCGTCGTCAACCCCACCTTCGAACAGCTGACGAAGCCGTTCTCCGACGGAATCGGCCAGCTCGCCGACGGTCTGTTCCGACGCGATTTCGAGCGCGGCATCGTCCTGCACAACGCCGCCCCAAACCCGCATACCATCACCCTCGACCGTCCCTACCGCAGGCTGCGTGGCGCATTGGATCCGGCGACCAACAACGGCCGCGTCGAGCAGACTCTCACGATCCCCTCCCACGACGGCCTAATCCTGCTCCGCGATCCCCCCTAACCGCCTGCGTGTCCGTCACCTATGCCCGGTGTGTCTGCCTTTCGTGCCCGGTGTGTCTGCTGCTAATCATCATGAACCGTGTAGGTCGCAATGTCCCTGTCCGTAGCGCGTACCACCCGATGGTGCATGAGACCGTTCGCATGGTTGCCCGGTAGGACCGGCGCCGATCGGACGCGGTCACCGCCTTCCCAACCTGGTGCGGGATTTTCTGACGAGACCGCCTACGTCAAGATGAGCGCGTGCAGTCACGTTCCGCGTTTGATCCACAACTAAGCATCAGGGCCGACGACGGCGACGTGCTCCGGTCGTTGCTTGACTGGCTGGGGCATGAGGACACCCTTCGCGGCCGGGTGCGCGCGGTGCATGCGTCAGTGCGGCCTGGCGAGATGGGCGGGGTGCTCGATGTGCTGATGGTGGCTCTCGGTTCTGGGGGAGCAGGCGCGGTGTTGGCCACCTCGGTGTCGACCTGGCTGAGCCAGCCGCGCCGCGCGGACGTGAAGCTGACCATCACCGCCGAGGACGGCCGCCACATCGAACTCGACGCGCACCGCGTCCGGGATCCTGTTGTCGTGCTGCGCGAGGTCGAGCGGTTGCTCGGACCGAAGGCCCCCGAGCAGTGAACCAGCCGCGTTTTCCCGATCCGACCCGATCCGGCGCATTGCTGATCGGCACAGGCCACTTCCCTGTGGCTGGGCCGGACCTGCCCGCCATCCCTGCTGTGCAGGCGAACCTGACGGATCTGCGGCAAGTGCTGACCAGCCCGGACTCCGGTGTGTTGCGACCTGAATTCTGCCGTGTGCTGGCTGATCCGGTCAGCGTGGACGAGGTCGGCTCCGCGCTCGCGGACATGGCCGCTATGGCCACCGACCTGCTGCTGGTGTATTACGCCGGGCACGGCCTGGTGGACGACCGTGGTCGATTGCACCTGGCGCTCGCACGCACCCACCCCCGCAACGCCCGCTGGACGGCGCTTCCGGTCGATCTTCTTCGGGAGGAGATCGCGACCAGTCCCGCCGCCGTCCGTGTGTTGGTACTCGACTGTTGCTTTTCCGGCCGGGCGATCGAGGCGATGTCCGACAACCAGGGCGTGATCACCGGTCAACTCGATGTGGCCGGTACGTACACGCTCACTTCCACGACCGCGAACGCCCCCTCACACGCCCCGGTTGGAGATCGGTATACGGCTTTTACCGGCGCTCTGCTGCGTGCGCTGGGCCACGCCGATCCGCTCACCCTCGACCAGATCTATGCCGCAGTCGACCGCGACCTGGCGGCACGCAATCTGCCACGCCCGCAACGCCACGCCGTCAACGCCGCCGGCGACCTCGCCCTCTCCCGCGGGCCTACTCCGGTGCCCCCCACCGAGCAACTCGATTCCGGCTCCGTGCGACTCGGTTTTGCTCCCGAACAGCCGATTCCATTCGGGTGGCCAGGGCTTATCACTACCGGCTGCATCGGCATCCTATTCTTTAGCGTAATAGCCATAAACTACTCCGAATCGTGGGATGAATTATGGTATATGAAACTTTTGATAGGAATCTCGGTATTCATTCCGTTGATGATATTCGGTGCGATGATAGGAAAATGGGTGGAAGGGTGGCGCGAACCCCGCCCGAACGAACTCACTCTCGACCGGTCGGGGCTCACTGTCCAGCGGAATCGCAAGAGATACCATTTCCCTTGGCAAGCCATCGCGCAGGTCGGCACACTGCAACCCGTAAGTAAATCTCTTACAGCGGTCTACGGGAATTCTGTCCGTGCGGTTGAAAATATTCTCGTGATACGGCTGAGGTCAGATTTTCCACCACCCCCACAGTATTTCAACGTACTTTCTCACGAGCACCGACAGCTCGGTTATGTCGGCCTGCGTCTGAGGGAATTCGGTGCCTCACGTGAGGAGATGACCAGCGCGTTGGAGCGGTTCGCCGGCAGCAAGCTGGCGTATAGCCCACGACAGTTTCTCGACCGCGACTCACGGCTGCGGCCCGACATGATGTAGCAGCTCGATGCGAGCCGGGACGGGGGTGGGTTCGCTGTACTCCAGTAGCGGTGACGCTGGGGATAGGACCACCCCGTGGGCGTGTCCAGAGTACGGATGAACTGTGATCTGCGCTGACTAGCATGGCCGGTCAGCGGGGTGCGATGACGGATCGGAATCGCCGGAGCGGGCGATCTGGCTAGGGTCGGGCCGGTTTCATCATCAGTGTGGGGTCGAGAACCGGGCGGGCCAATGGGAGGACAGGGGATGAAGCGGACGAGTGCCGGTGAGGGGATGTGCCCGGCATGTCGGGTGACTGTGTTGTCGCGGTACAACACCGATCCGCTGTGCGCGGTATGCATGCGTGCGGCGCGGGACTCGTCGGGGATCGTGCCGACGTGGCTGTGGGACTCGTACCCGATGCGCGAAGCACTGGCCCGGGTCGACATCCCAGCGGTAGTTGCGATCTTCCGGGCTGTCTCGGGGCTCTCTCAGATGGAGCTGGGCAACCTGATCGAGGGGTGGTCGCAGACCCTGGTCTGCCTGACCGAACAGGGCAAACGCGACACCCTCTACGACATCCGCAAGCTGTTGGCCTTCGCCGATGCGGTGGGTATGCCCCGGGTGGCGCTCGCGCCGCTGATCCTCGGTCATCCGGATGCCATCCTGGAGGGTGATGACGTCGTCGCGCTCCAGGGAGTCGATACCGTGAACATAGGTCGCCGTGAGTTGAGCTTCCTGGCCGCCGGGCTTGCCGCGGCGGCGGTCCTGCCGGTGCCCGAGCGGGTGGGCCAGGCGCATGTGCGGTATCTGCAGGCGGCGCTGGCCCGGCTGCGCACCCTGGACGACACCGCAGGTGGTGGCGCCGTGCTCACCCAGGCCCTGCGGTATTTCGCGCATGCCCGCCGGATGCTCGACGAGAGCGAGTACTCCGCGACGATCGGCCGGGAGCTGTTGCTCGTCGCGGCGGATCTGGGTATTGAGAGCGCCTGGTTCGCCCATGACGCCGATGAGCAGGGGCTGGCCCGCCAGCTGTACGGGGAGGCCGCGCTACTGGCCGACAGCGCGGGTGACGCCACGCAGCGCGTACAGCTCTACACCAATATGGCCCAGCAGTGCTCGTACCTGGCTCGCCACGCCGGTGGCCGGGGCCTAGCCCGGCAAGCCCTGCAGTTCGCCGACCGGGCCGCCGACACCGCCCGGCACGAGCCGTCCCCGGCGTTGCACGCCTTCGTCGCGCTGCGTCAAGCCGTCGCGCACGCACAACTGAGCGATAAGGTGGCGTTCCGTGCAGCTATCACGACAGCTCGCCGGGAGCTGGACCGTGGCCCGCACGAAAGCGACCCACACTGGACGAGAACCGTCAGCGACTCGGAGATCACCGAGTTCGAGGCGATCGGTAAGACGGAACTCGGGGCTACCACCCAGGCCATCCGCCTCCGACAAGCCGTCCTCGACGACACCGCTAAAGCCCCGCGTGACCAGGCCAATAACCGAGCGAATCTGGCTGGCGTCCTCGCGCAGACCGGAGACCTCAACCAGGCGATCGCACACGGTCTGCTGATCCTGCCCGAGCTGGGCACCACATTGGCCTCGGGCCGTGTGCTCCAACGCCTGCAACCGGTCCGCGACGCCGCCGCCACGGCCCGCGCAGCCGAATTCTGCGAACGATTCGACGCCGCAGCCCGCGCCCTCCGTGCAACCTGATACGGCAGCACGGAGAGGCGAGCGATCATGACCACGGGTAGCGCAGACTTCCGGTCCACGCATGAGCTGGCCGATCGAGGAGCTCATCCGCCAGCAAGGGGTACCTGCCGTACGGATCGTCGAGGATCTTGCATCAACGACGTGTTCGACTCCGATGAAGAGCGTGACGAGTTCCTGGCGTTTATCGTCGAACAGTGTCACGCCAATCTCGTGTGAGCCGCATGGCTCACATCATCCCTGACATCGACGCTGTTGCCGCCGGCGTCGCCGCCCTGGATGGCTTCGTCGGACGTTGACGCCACGGCTCACCGCACGCAATTGTTACTGATTCGGAGCTGTATGTCACACTACGCTAGAGTCATCAGCTTCCGGAGGCCTGAGCCCTGGATGGCATGAGATGGCAGATCAGTGCGATGAGGGGGTAGTGCCCGTGGTCAACCGAGCACATGAGGTTAGAGGATTTACCTACGTCGGCTATGTCGCCACAGCCCTTGCGGTGGTAATGGGCCTCGGCGGTATCGTCATGGGTGTCATGTCTTTGCCTGATATTCGTCGTTACCTGAGGATCAGGTCAATGTGATTATCTAGCCCGTGCTCCAGTGCCGCCTCGCCGATCCCGGCGGGGCGGTGCTCCTCTCATCGCGTGAACTTATGGACCAGTCCGCCGGGGTGATCTCACCCAATGTCACCAATGGCTACC
This sequence comes from Pseudonocardiaceae bacterium, assembly GCA_050700355.1. GTDB lineage: Bacteria > Actinomycetota > Actinomycetes > Mycobacteriales > Pseudonocardiaceae. Next base: position 13,870 of record JBOHHE010000417.1, on the reverse strand, counting down.
GAGAAGGGTTCAATATCCGGCCACCAGCGTGGTCAGCAGTTCTTGGAAGCGTTCGGTGGTCGTCTCGATTCGGTGGTCGCGTTCGGCCCGTGAGCGGCCGTGAGTGCCTTGCCGGGTGCGTAGTGCTGGATTGGTGGCCAGGCGTGCGATCCGGTCGGCGAGGGCGTCCGCGTCGCCCACCGGAACCAGGAAGCCCTCGTCCCCATCGGTGATCATGTCTGGCAGGGCACCGCAGTTGGTGGTGACGACCGGGACGCCTGCGGCCATCGATTCGATCACGCTGATTGGGGCCTCGACCGACGCACGGCCGCAACTCGTGTGCTCCGCGATGACGTCGGCTGCTCAGCCAGGCCGCCATCGTAAGAGTCTCACCGCTATCAGAGAGCGTCTGGATAACCACGGCGCGGTTCAGGGATCGACTGTCACGCCGATGCGGGCAGAATCTGGCGGGCTGCGGCGGCGAAAGACGTCCCGGGCGGCCTCCGCCGTGAGGGTGCCCTCCCCAACGTCAGCGCTACCCGGGTCTCGTGCCAGGCCAGGTCGGCCGGTCCCCAGAAGTCCAGCCAGAACGGCTCGTCACCCCGCCGTCCCCGGTCGAGCCCGGTGCCGGCCTGTGCGATCGACAAGCTGGCCGCCGTTATCTGGTAGACCTCAGTTCTGGTAACGGCCGGGGGAGCGGCCTGCGCGGATCGCCGCAGTGACCTCGAGCCGTCGCGGGGTAGGTGACACTCGTGGTGAAGATAATCTTCCTGGAGGCGCAAACTCATGCAATCCGCTGACGCTGGCGATGACCTGCTGGCCACCTTCTACTGCAAAGACCCTGACTCCGTGGACACCGACGACTGCGCGGCCTTTTACCACACTGACCGGCGTACCTGGATCGTGCAGGGCAAGCGGCGCGGAGCCAAGGTGGCAGCGCAGCTTCAGGCGCTAGGGGACGGTGAGACGTTCTCGGAGATCTCTGAGCAGCTGGTGGAGCTGTTTGTCCGCCGGTACGTCAAGGAGCGGTATGGAATTGATCTCGGTAGCACAGCGGGGTGAGCTGATCGAGAGCGCCCGGAGCGTCCTCAAGGTGGAGCTGAGGGATCACTACGCGGTTGACCGGGAGCTGTTCGCGGCGTGGCAGGCGGGCGACTCCAATGCCGTGGCTCGTGCGGCCAAAGCTTCGCGCGACAAGGTCGCTGCACGTGTTGTGGCGGGTATGAGCCTGCGGCGGGTGAAGGTGGTGTCCGAGCCACTGTCGGAGTACCAAAGGTTCGCCTTCGACTACAGCGCACACGCTGTGGACGCTGGGGAGGACATTCGGTGGGTTCCCCGGCGGCTCGTCTCCACCCTCCTGCTGCCGGGCAACGATTGCTTTGTCGTGGACGGCGAGTTTGTGATCTTCAACGTGCTCGATGGCGCACACGACCGGGTCGAGCAACAGCTCTACCGGGATGCTGACGTGGTGAAGCTGTGCCGGGACTCCGTGGAGGCGGCCTGGGGGGTGGCGATCCCGCACCGCGAGTACCAACCTCGCTAGACCTGTGGCAGATCAGGCAGTCGCCGCCCGGCAAGCGTTCGCTATCCGGCTCCGGGATATGCGCAAGGACGCGGATCTGACGGGGCGGGAACTGGCCGCGCTCACCGGCCTGCACAACACCAAGATCTCCAGGATCGAGCATGCTCAGCAGGATCCGTCGGAGGATGACATCCGGGCATGGTGCATTGCCTGCGGCGTGGCCCGGCGGATCCCCGAGTTGATCGCCGTGCACCGCGAGGTCGAGCAGATGTGGGCAGAGCACCGGCGCGAGATGCGCGCTGGGATGGTGCACATCCAGTCGCGCAGCACACCGCTGTACGAGAGCACCAGGCTGCTGCGCGCCTATGAATCGAACGTCGTGCCCGGCATTCTCCAGACCCGCGGGTACGTGGTGGCGGCTTTGATGACCAGCGCGCGCGTCCATGGCCTTCCCCTTGAGGATGTGGAGGCGGCAGCGGATGCCCGGCTTTCCCGCCAGCACCTGGTGACGGAGCCGACCGGCGACAACACCTACAGCTTCGGAATTGAGGCGAGTGCGTTGGAGCACGGCTTCGGGGGTGCTGCGGTGATGCACGAGCAGCTCGACTTCCTGCTGCGCGTGACTGGGTTGCCGAACGTGGCATTCGGGATCATCCCTCCCTCGAGCAGTCGAGCCATCCGGCCGGGCGAGGGCTTCTACCTCTTCGACGAACAGCTCGTACGCAGCGAGATGTGGTCGGGCAGGTTCCGGACGCGACGGCCCGACCAGATTGCCTACTTCGTGCAGATCTTCACCATGCTGCGCAACCTAGCCGTCTACGGTGCCGCCACGCGAGAGTTGATCGAAGCAGCACGATGTTTTCTGCAAACTCGTGAAAACTCCTAGCCCTGCGAACCAGGCGCCCTTAGCGCGAACTGGGCGGCGCGGCCATCAGCTTCCTTTCAGCCACCCACATTCAGGCGGTGATGTTGGAGCAGGCTGAGATCGAACCCGGTATGCGGGTTCTGGAAGTAGGCGCGAGCGGTTACAACGCCGCCCTGATTCATAGAGCTCGTCGGCGATGGCGGGAAGGTCACCTCGGTCGATATCGACGCGGAGATCGTCGTGTGCGCCCGCGCCTGCCTGGCGGTTGTTCCAGATTAAGGTGAGTAGATCTTGATGCAGCCTAATCGCCGTGTAACACTAAGTCCACGACTTGATCCGAGGAGGTACCGCGATGGTGTTACACAGAGTGGCTACGGACGAGCTGTGCAAGGACGGGTACACCTGCCATGGGGTGTGGGTGGATGACGATCCGGACATCGAGGCCGTCGTGATCGTCGGTGAGGATCTTGACCCGTCACCGGTGCCACTGGGCATGGGTGAGCGGGCTGTCCGCATCCGGCGCCAGATCGTGCGCAACGCGAACCTGTAGGAAGTGCGATGGAGATCACTGACCTCGCACGGATTGTCGACGGAGCACGATTCTCCGTGTTTCGCCTGGAGACGCTGGCGCAGTACCTGGTCCGCAGGAAGCTGAGGAGTTTGCCGCGTGGCGGTCCGGGCGCTCCGTTGTGCTACCCACCCCCGAGACCAGTCCGTGGCTGGCCCAGGTGGCTGCCAAGGTGACCAGTGGGGTCCGGTGGTCTCGGGTCCATGTCCTCGATCACCCACTGAGCGAGTACTGCCGGTATGAGATCTGGGGTTACGCGGCCAATCAAGCCGCCGGCGAGCAGATCTACCTCGCGGACCGAGGTTCGCATCCGGATCTGGAATTGCTGCGTGAGGACTTCTGGCTTGTCGACGACGCAACCGCAGTCCGGATGATCTACGATGTGCAAGGCCAATTTGAACAGCCCGAGCTGATCGAGGACGTGCGGCCTTACCTCGGGAAACGGGACACCGTGGTGCGTCACGCCGAACCACTCGATGAGTACGTGGCCGGTCGAGGCTTTGAAATCACCGTACGATCCGGATGAGAGAAGCAGACAAGGACCGACGTCGCGCGGCTGCGGTGTTGCAAGGGTTACGTGCCGATGCGGGTCTGTCGACCCCACAACTGGCCGGTCGGCTCGGCTGGTCGCAGTCCAAGGTGAGTAAGACAGAGCTGGGGCGGACCACACCGTCGCCGCAGGACGTGGACGCGTGGGCTCGAGCCACGGGTGCCTCGTCCGCCACTCGCGAGGAACTACGGGTCCTCGCCGAGCGGGCGGCGACCCGGTTGACCGCGTGGCGGCGCGAGTTGGCACCCGGCCGACGCCGGATGCAGCAGGACATTGAGCGGTTCGAGGCGGCAGCGTCTGTAGTGCGGGTGTTCTCCCCCGACGTGGTCGTCGGGCTGGCGCAAACCCCGGCCTACGCCGCAGCAATGTTCCGCCTCGGTCGCGATATCGGCCGCGCCGAGAACGTCGTCGGCGCCCGGCTCGCGCGCCAGGCCGTGCCCGATGACGAGAACAAGAAGTTCCTTTTGGTGATGGGAGAGACCGCGCTGTGGCGGCGCCTGATCTCCCCGGAGCAGATGAGCACCCAGATCGAGCAGCTACGCAACCTCGCGACACGGCCCCATATCGACCTGGCCATCATCCGTTTCATGGGCGAGGTACACACGCACCAGTACCACGGTTTCGCGGTGCTCGGCGATCCCGATGCCGACGACGAGGCACTCGTGCTCACCGAAACCGTGACCCGTGGTCTGACCATCCGCAGCACCGACGAGATCCGCCAGTACATCGAGCACTTCACCGCCCTGCGCGCAAGCGCGGTGGACGGCGACGAGCTGGATCGGTTCCTCCAGGAGGTTTCCGCACAGTGGACCAGGAGTTAATGCATGAACAGATCTAGTCGCCTGCTGGCAGCAGGCGCCGACTTATTCGTCTACGGGCAGCGCGGGTGGTCACTTGATCGAGGCGGCCTTCACATACCTCTGGGAGCTTGCAATGAACGATGCTGTGACCATGCCCCGGACTTACCGGGATCATCTGTATTGGCGTGCCGCCGTGTTCCCCGAAGCTACGAACTCGGGCAGGCCTGCGATAGTGACCAGCACCGTCGACGGACGTGATCATCTAGTCAGCCCAGCGGCGGCGTCTGTCGGGCTGGCGGTGGGCCACGGAAAGTCGGTGGCGTTGTGCGAGCGGCTGGTGGTGGCTGCGTCGCTGATGGTCCCGCCGGGGCCGACGTGCTTCGATTGCGAGACCGCGCTGCACCGCGTCACCGTCGGCGGTAACATCTCGTATCGTCGTTATGGACTGATGGCGCGACTGCTGCGTCGGCGCAGCTCACGCGCTGGTTCGCGGTCCCTGTCTGCGGGCAGGCATCGGGCGGTGCGGGCGTGATGCGCTGGTGTGTGGCCTCTTTCGCCGACGCCGACACGTACCTGGCCGAACCTGGGGCACCCGGGCAGACGGTCACCGCGCGCTGTGATGGCAGGCAGTTCTGTCCTCTGGCGATCCTGCCCGGCGCGGCACCGGACCCCGAGCAGGTCTGCTCCGCATGCCGGGCGGGTCAGCCGAGCCTGGCGACCCCGACCCGTCGCATCAAGCCTGAGAAGGTGCCGTCGCTCGTGGTGTCGTCACCCACGCTTGGGCTTTGGGTATACCGACTGCGGTCGAGGGGGAAGTTTTGTTTACCTGGGCCTGAGCCCAGTCACCCCGGACAGCAAGACACGTGAGTTCGGGGTTTACGGGCACGGACCAGATGCCGAGGAACTCGCTCACCAGGTCGTCGGGCACATCCAGTCCTGGGACGGGCACCAGCCTCAATGCACCGTATCGAGGCGTACCCGGTAGATACATCGGATGATCAACTTCCCCAGGGGGCTCTTGTCCTCGACAAGAAGCACACGCGAGTCGTCATTTCCTGGCCCTGACAGCGGGCGCCGTTGGCCGAGTGCACAAGCTCTCGGAAGTAGCACCATCACCCAAGGAGGAACCTGTGATCATTCCGAGCTCATGGTGTCCCTCCCACGGCTGAGCGAATATCTACCGCCAGACCGACGGGATAGCCGCGATCGTTTTGTCGTCGTGGCGCTTGGCGCGGGGAAAGGTTCTGCCCGTGGGGTCGTCTTCGCTCTCCCACCGGTGGGCTGCGGCCAGCAGCCCGGTGAGTTGACGGTCGGATTGGGCGGCGACGGTGGCCCAGTCGGCTCGACCGAGGTACCTCAGTGGGTTGCTGATGCCGTCGGTGGCCAGTACGGCCCACGACAGGTCATGGACACTGAGGGTGGCGGTAATCGCATGGTATGCTGCGGCCGGGTCGGCCTCGGCGATCCAGTATCCACCGTCGACGTTGCGCCATGCGCGCTGATGTTCCTGCAACCTTCGCAGCAGTGTTCGGTGCTGGTCATCGTAGCCCGAACCGTCGCGCAGCCGGTCCCGGTAGTGTCGGCTTTCGGGGAGGTCAAGGTCAGCCAGACGGGTGTCAGCGAGCACACGGGAATGGTGGACTGTGCCGTAGTAGAGCGGTGAATCGCCGAGGACGAAAAGGCCCGCCTGCTGGTTGTGAACACGCAAAATCGTGACGGTGCTCGACGGGGAGCGGCCAGGTCGAAGTTCGAATTGGCGTGCCACGATATCGATAGCTTTGCTGACTACCTCGGCCAGGTCTATACGATCGTCGGAGCGCAACTCGGCGACGATGTGGCGTCCTAGGGCTTCGGCGTAGGTGCCGGGGTCAAGGTCGACGGAGGCGAAGGCAGTGGCGCCGTCGAGCACAATGGCGGCGTTGGCCATGATGAACACTCGGTCTTTACTGTAGTGAGGTCCGGGTAGCTGCGCAGTGTTGATCCTCATGTGTTCACCAGCGGTGGGGGCCGAGAAAGAGGGTGCTGTCTGTGATGATGAGACCGTCGTAGTCAGACGTAATGGCGAGGCTGAACGGCCCATCGCCAAATGTGGCAGATAGTTCGGTGAGGTTGCGGATGAGGTAGTGCACCATGCCGAGTGAGCCGATGGCATGGATACCTGCGATGTGTAGGAGGGTTCGTCCGCCGATCAGGTGCCGAGCGAAGTAGGCGATATCGCGGCGCGGGTGGTCAGGACCATCGCTGGGTGAGGGGTGCCGTTCCCCCGTGCTGCGATCGAGGATCCACCATTGTCCCTGATCTTCGATCATTCCCAAGCGCGGGTCACGGTCGAGTAGCCATATACCGACCGGAGCGGACTTGGGTCCGCAGATGACGATAGCGTCTCCATCCGGCAGCTGGATGGTATCTGGAGTGAGGGTGGTCCGGATAGAGGGAAGCGCGTGACACGCGAGGATGCTTTCACACTGGTCCACGGCCGCGGAATCCTCTGCCGCGATCAGAACACGTTCTCGCTCAATGACGCCCTTGCGGAGTGGGATTGCAACTGTGACGAAACCGTCCCCGAAAAATGCTCGCTCTGCCGCCCGTGTCGCCTCGTCGGAATTGATATCGTGGCCGGCCACTGCGGAGACGAGTGTCCATCCTGTTGAAGTGCGCGTCCATTTGTGAACGAATCCAAGTTCCGAAGCGGACTTTCCGAACACTTTCTCCAGCAAGATACGATACTTCTCTTGTGGCCAGACGACGTCGCCATTCTCCCACCTTCTGACCATCCGTACGTCGCACACCGTCTGATTATCACCCCGCTTGACCGCCTCTTCCGTAAGGCGATCCGCCAAATTTTGCTGACTATATTGCCACTGCATACGCAATGACGGGAGTATCAGATTAGGAATCCGTGAACGCGTACCAGTCAAGGGCGCCACGTCGCCACCCTCTCGTTCAATCCCGAGTACCGCCACATCGTACGTCCCACCGACGGCAGCGAGTACCGAGCCGCCCCTCGCGTCCCCTGGCCAGACCGCCAAGTATGTCCTCATGCGATGTCCTCGGCTACAGCTTCCGCGCACGGTGCACTGCAACCATGATGCTGTTGACCACCTGGAGCCACCCCTCAGCGTCGTTACCCCTCGACGCAGTGATTGAGCTGGGTACCCAAGATCCGACGCCGGGCCGAGGTAGTTGCGCGTCGTGGTGTTGGGGGCCTCAACTAATCGAGACGGTCTCACACGCCTCTGGGAGCTCGCAATGAACGACGCTCTGACCATGTCCACAGGTTTTCCGGGCGGCAGTGCTCGGCCTGCGACCGTGACCAGTACCGTCGATGGACGTGATCATCTGGTCAGCGCGGCGGCGTTGGTCGGGCTGGGCGCGGGCCATGGGACGTCGGTGGCGCTGTGTGGGCGGTTGGTGCTGGCCGCGTCGCTGACGGTCCCGCCGGGACCGACGTGCTTCAATTGCGAGACCGCACTGCACCGCGTCACCGTCGGCGATAGCACCTCGTATCGCCGTTATGGACTGATGGCGCAGCTGCTGGGTCGAGGCAAGTCACGCGCTGGTTCGCGTTCCCTGGCTGCGGGCAGGCATCGGGCGACGCGGTCCTGATGCGCTGGTGTGTGGCCTCCTTCGCCGACGGCGACACCCACCTGGCCGAGCCCAGGGCACCTGGGCAGCCGGTCGCCGCGCACTGTGATGGCAGACAGTTCTGTCCGCTGGCGATCCTGCCCGGCGCAGCACCGGACCCGGAACAGGTCTGCCCTGCCTGCCGGGCGGGTCAACTGAGCCCTATGACCCCGACCCGCCGAACCACGGCTGAAAGAGTCACTACGTGAGCACATTCCGAGACACGAACATCAGCATAGCCGACGAGGGCACGCGGGCTGACGCGCTACGTGAGGCGATGGTCTGTGAACTGCGCGAGTCGGGTTGGATCCGCAGCGAGTGGGTTGCCGAGGCCTTCCGCGCTGTGCCGCGGCACCTCTTTGCGCCGGGGACGCCGTTGGAAACCGCCTACGCCACACACGATTCCGTGATGACTAAAAGTGACGAACGCGGCAAAGTCACCAGTGTGGTCTCCGCGCCCTATATCCAGGCCATGATGGTGGAGCAAGCAGGAATCAGCCCCGGTATGCGGGTCTTGGAGATCGGGTCGGGAGGCTACAACGCCGCGCTGATCGCCGAGCTGGTCGGCCAGGCCGGGCAGGTCACCACGGTCGACATCGACCCCGACGTGGTGGACCGGGCGCGGAGCTGCCTGACCGCAGCCGGGTACCACAGGGTCAATCTGGTGTTGGCGGACGCGGAGGGCGGTGTGCTGGAGCATGCTCCCTATGACCGGGTGATCGTCACCGTGGGTGTATCGGACATGCCGCCTGCGTGGACTGCTCAGCTTGCGGAGGGCGGGCGGATGGTCGTGCCGCTGCGAATGCGTGGTCTGACCCGTTCGGTGGTCTTCGAGCGGGACAGGGATCACCTGGTCAGCCGGGGCCATCACCTGTGTGGGTTCGTGCCGATGCAGGGCGCCGGTGCTTACACCGAGCGCCTGATCTCGCTCGACGGGGACGAAATCACCCTGCGGGTCGATGAGACGCTGCCGGTGGACGCCGATCGTCTGCGGGATGCCTTGTTCGCGCCGAGGGTGCAGCGGTGGTCGGGTGTTGACCTCGGCGGAGTCGAGTCGATCGATGACCTGGACCTGTGGCTGGCCACGGTTGTGGACGGCTTCGGGCTCCTCACCGCGAACAAGGCCGCCATCGACAGTGGACGTCTCCCGGCAGCGGCACGTGTCGGGGCAAAGACGATCCTGACGGGTGAGACGCTCGCCTACCGGACCCCGGCGCGACCGGTCGACCCGGATCGCACTCGATTCGAGCTGGGTGTGTCTGCCCAGGGTCCGCAGGCGCAGGCCCTCGCCGAGCAATATGTGGAGCTGATCCGTACGTGGGACCGGGACCACCGCGGTGGCCCAGGAGCGCGCATCGAGGTCTATCCTGCGGCAACCCCGGACGTGGGCCTTCCTCCGGGGCGGGTCCTCGACAAGAAGCACACCCGAGTCGTCATTTCCTGGCCGCGCAGCGTACACCCTGACCAACGTCGGGAACTCCCGAAATCAGCATTATGAAACCAAGGAGAAAACTGTGGAAACTCAGATGGGCCAAATGGTGGCAGTGCCGAGCACTGTAATACCGACCGATACGGCGGCGGACTCGGAGTTCGACCTCGACGTGAGCATTGTCGAGTCCGGTCCGGTCATCGACGAGCTGATACGGCTTACCGATGACAACTGTGGCAGTACTTGCGAAACCGCCTGCCCCGCCACCGGCTGCTAAGTCGCCTAATCTCGATATCCGTCGGGCCGGCGCCCTGGGCTGTCACATCATTCCCAGCACCGGGCCGACCTTCCGGTGCTGGGAATGATGTGATTTGTACAGGTTCGTCGATGCGGCTGTGGTGCGGGTAGCCGCCCTGCCGTCCGGGATAGGTCTTCCGCCGTGGCCGGATCTCACCGGTACGACGAGTGAGGATGTGGCGCGGTGGCGCTGCTGGCTGCGGCAGGTCTGGGCGTGCGAGGTGGTCGCGGCGGCGGTCGAGGTGGCCAGCCCTGTGCTGGCTCGCCGCGTCCGGGGGGTGTGTGCCGGCCGTGAGCAGCGGGCGCGTCAGGTACGAGGGGCGGTGGTGTCGGTGATGCGGTATCTGCTGCGGATGACGAGCCGGGCGACGCCGTTGGGTCTGTTCGCCGGGGTGGCGCCGGTCCGGTTTGGTCCTGAACTGCGGGTGCGCGACGGCGGGGAGCACCAGGTCGTGGTGCGGGTGGATACCGAGTGGCTGGTGGGCGTGATCACACGCCTGGAACGGTGCCCCGAGCTGCGGTGTCGACTGCCGGTCGTGGCGAACAACCTGGCGTTCGTCCGCGACGGCAGGCTCGTGGTGGGCTGCCAGCAGCCCACCGAGTCGGGTCGGACCGAGCCGGCGGAGGTGTCGGTCCGGCACACCCGGGCCGTCGAGACCGCCATCCAGGCTGCGGGCTCACCGATTCGCGTCGGTGATCTGGCCGGCAAGCTGACGGCCGATTTCCCCGGGACACCGGAGTCGGTGATCGAGGCCATGCTGGCCGAGTTGGTGGCGCGGCGGGTCCTGGTTACCAGCCTGCGCCCGCCCATGAGGGTCACCGATCCCCTGGGCCGTGTCGTCGAGGAGTTGGCTGCGGTGGGCGCCGACGCGGTACCGCAGGTGACCGAACTGTTCCACGAGCTGCGCGGCATCCATCTCAGCTTATCCCGGCACGATCGGCTGTCCTCGCCTACTCAGAGGCGTGAGCTGCGAACCTCCGCGTCGGCGAGGATGGCATGCCTTTTCACCAGCGAGCGGCCGGTCACGGTGGACCTCCGGGCCGACTGCACGCTGGTGCTACCACAGGTGGTGGCGCGGGAAGCGGAGACCGCGGCTACGGCGCTGGTCCGGCTGACCCGGTATCCGTTCGGCATCCCGGCCTGGCAGGATTACCACGGTAGGTTCTTTCTGGAACGGTATGGGATCGGCGCGCTGGTCCCCCTGCTGGAGATTCTGCACGCCGATGCGGGACTGGGATTTCCCGCCAGGTACCGGGATGCGCGCCTGACGCCGCCCCCGATGTCGGGTCTGTCCGAGCGGGATGTGCGGCTGCTGGCACTGGCGCAGAACGCCGCGAGGGACCACAGCGTCGAAGTCGTGCTCGACGAGGCGGCGATCGCGGACCTGGCGGTGGCCGACGTCGCGACGGCGGCGGTGCAGCCGCACACTGAGCTGCGCTTCCGGATTCATGCACCGACACCGGGCGCGCTGGAGCGGGGCGAGTTCACCCTCGCCCTCGCGGGTGTGTCCCGCGCGGCCGGAACCACGACCGGGCGGTTCCTGGACCTGTTCGACCCTGCGGACCGTGAGCGGATGTTCAGCGCGTACGCAGGGCTGCCCACGGTGAGCCAGGACGCGGTGCTGGTGCAGGTAGCGTGTCCATCGCTGTCCGTGCGGGCGGAGAACGTCGCCCGCAGCCCCGCAGTGCTGCCACAGCTGGTTTCGCTGGGCGAGCACCACACACCCGGCGCCGGGGTGCTCCCGTTGGAGGATCTCGCGGTGAGCGGTGATGCCCGGGGGTTGTACCTGGTCTCGCTGTCGCGGGGGCGGCGGGTGGAACCGGTGGTGTTCAGTACGGTGGAGTTCACCCACGCCGCCCATCCGCTGCTGCGGTTCCTCTGCGAGATCAGCACGGCGCGCGCCGCCGCGTGCGTCCCGTTCTCCTGGGGTGCTGCGAGTCGGTTGCCGTTTGTGCCCCGGGTCCGCTACCGGCGCACGATCCTGTCTCCGGCCCGCTGGATTCTGGCCGCGACCGACCTGCCCGGTCCCACGGCCGCCTGGCCGCAATGGGTGGCGAGCCTGGCGGTGTGGCGGGCCCGGTGCCGCGTCCCGGAGGCGGTGTACCTCGGGGAGAGCGATCGCCGCATCCGGTTGGACCTGGAGGAACCCGCCCACCTGTACCTGCTGCGCCGCGAGGTGGACCGCACCGGACACGCGACCGTGCGCGAGGCACCGCCCGATACCGCGTTCGGGTGGTTCGCCGGTCGTGTCCACGAGATCGTCGTTCCCTTGGCGGCCACTCACCGGCCCGAGCGACCCCCCAGTCCGGAGCGGATGCTGCACCTGCACCACGCCCGCATGGCCGGAATCTGTCCCGAGAACGAGCGGGCCTGCCGCCGGCTGGCCCGTGCCGCCGCCCTGAGCTGGACCACCCGAACCCAGGCAGCCCCATGAGCCGTCCGGACCCGCACGCACTCGTCGCCGCTTCGGCCATCGCTGAGCGCCTGGCCGACCCGCACGCCATCCGCGGCGCAGACAATGGTGAAGGCGGTGGCCGGCGCCGGGGGCAGTCGCTGGCCGGCGGCGCGGCGGGCATCGCCCTGCTGCACATCGAACGTGCTCGCTGCGGCCACGGTGACTGGAACACCGCACATACCTGGCTGTCGGTGGCCGCTTCCAGCGAGTTGACGGCAGCGGCCAACGGGGGCTTGTTCTTCGGCGCTCCGGCGTTGGCCTTCGTCACGCATGTGGCTGCCGGCTCGTCCGGCAGGTACCGGCGCGCCCTGACCAATCTGGACCACGCTGTCATCGCGGTCACCCGCACCCGCCTTACTGCGGCCCACGCGCGAATCGAGCGGGGCGAACGGCCCGCGATGAAGGAGTTCGACCTGATCCGTGGGTTAGCGGGGCTGGGCGCCTACCATCTCAGGCGCCACCCGGACCACCAGATCACCGGCGAGGTGTTGTCCTACCTGGTGCGCCTGACCGAACCGCTGCCTGCGGGGGGCGAGCTTCCACCGTGGTGGACGGGCGTGGCCCCCAACGGCGAGCCAAGCCCGGATTATCCAGACGGACACGGGAACTTCGGCCTCGCGCACGGCATCGGTTCCGTCTTGGCCCTGCTGTCGCTGGCCTTGCTCCGCAATTTATCGGTGGTCGGTGCGGACGAAGCGGTCGTACGGATCTGCGCGTGGACCGACCTGTGGTGCCAGCACTACGGCGCGGGTCCGTGGTGGCCGGGACTCATCACCGCCGACCAGGTCCGTGAACAGCGTGTCGAGCCGGCGCGGCGGCCTCGGCCGTCATGGTGCTATGGGATCGGCGGCACGGCCCGCGCCCAGCAACTCGCGGGTATGGCGCTCGGGGATGCCGCACGGCAGCAGGCCGCTGAGAACGCGTTGCTCGCGGCGCTGCGAGACGGGGCGCAATTGGATCTGCTCTCCGAGGTCGGGCTGTGTCACGGAACGGCCGGGCTGCTCCAAGCCGCGTGGCGGATGGCCGCCGACGCCCGAACCCCCCAGATCGCCGCCGAACTGCCCCAGTTGGCCGCCAGGCTCACCGCGCAGCTGTCCCACCCCGTGCCCAACCCCGAACTCCTCGACGGCGCCGCCGGGGCCGCGCTCGCCCTGCACACCGTCGGTACCGGCGTCGCCCCGGTATCGGGCTGGGACGCCTTTCTCCTACTGGCCTGACCAGGAGCCGACCCGTATGGACCCCTGCCCGTGGCGCCAGGTCAACGTCGCCTTCTCCGACTGGGCCAGCGCCGAGCACAGTGCCGTGGCTCATCTCGCTCCCCTGCTGGGTAAGGCCGAAGCTGAAGGGTTCGTCGCATGCTGGTTCTTTATCCGCAAAGCGCCCTGCTGGCGGGTCCGCTACCTGCCCCGCCCCCACGCAGCCGCAGCGCGGGCGTATCTCCACCGCCACCTTGAGGACCTCAAGAGCTAGGAGCACATCGACACCGTGACCGAGGTCGTCTACGAGCCGGAAACCCACGCCTTCGGCGGCACCGAGGCGATGGCGTCCGCCCACCGCCTCTTCCACCTCGACAGCCGACACCTGCTCGCCTACCTCACCGATACCCAACGCCCGGCGGGCAACGGGCACCGCCGCGAACTGTCGCTCATCCTGTGCGCCACCCTGCTGCGCGCAGCAGGGCTGGACTGGTACGAGGCGGGGGACGTATGGGCGCGGGTAGCTGAGCACCGCGTCATCGAAGGGTGTGCACCCTGTTGTGGGCGGCGCTGCTGGCCGACGG
>JBOHHE010000416.1:0-1980 GCA_050700355.1 Pseudonocardiaceae bacterium | reverse complement strand
AGTCGGGGATGGGTGGTGACTGGCTGGGCAGCACGTACACGATCGGCACCACCGGGTCCAGCACCGAACCGGTGTGCCGCGACACCAGCTCAGCCAGCGGCAGCCCGGCCACCATCCGCTGGTGGCGGGTGAGCATGGCCCGCGCCGGCCGTGGGTCGATGACGCCTGGGCGCTCGACGGGCCGCCACAGCCTGCGGACCAGTACCGGATCCAGTGACTGCACCACCTTCACCTGCCTGGTTTTCTCGTGCAACGTCGGCTCCTTACGCTCCGGCCAGCTGGGCGGCGCCGTGCGCCAGAGCGGCGGCTTGGCCGAGCAGCGGCTTGGTCAGGCCCTCGTGAGCCAGCTCCAATGATTCGAATCCCACCTCGTCGCTGCTCGCGTTGAACACCGGACCGGTCCAGCGCACTGGCAGGGCATTGCGGAAGTTCCACCACATCACCGGAATCTGGCGCCGGTCGAGCAGCATGATCGTGCCGTTCTTGCGCTGGATGATGCCCTGGACGGTGTTGTAGTGCCAATTCCACAGCGTGCTGATCGCGGTCAGCCCGTGCTGCAGCACCAGGTTGGAATGGTTCACCGGTCCGGGCAGTTGGTGCACGAAGTTATTGACCCCGCCCTCCTGGTAGGGTTCTACCTCGATCTGGCTCTCCATACCACTCACCTCGGTGAATCCACCGACCAGCAGACCTTCGATCTCGACCGCGAAATTGAAGGTCATGAATGGTTCCAGCGGCCGGGCTCCAGGCACCCAGTTACCCACTGCGGCGGGCGCCCAGCTCAACCCGAGAGGAACCCCGGTGGATATCATCGCAGCGCGCCTCCCTGGTCATTGAGCCGCTGGTTGATACGGGCTATCTCGGCCACCCACCGCTGCCGTTCCCGATGGTCCAACTGCATGATCTCGTGATAAGGCCAGTGAAAATGATACGCCATGTACGCTACCTCCTCGTGCAGCCGGTCCGTGGGGTAGCGCGTCATCCCCCCAGGCCGGCGGTCTCCACTTCGAATGCACCGCTGCAGTGCGGACAGTCGACCTGGAGCCGGGCGTGCCCGTTGAGATTGATGCGCTGGTAGAAATCTTGAAGGTAAGCCAGATCCGCAGAGTACAGATTCTCGATGACATTGGTATTGATGTAGTCCAGGCTGCCGAGTCGCGTGATCACCCGGGTGAGCAGAATGATGACCAGGTAGCCCGGGTTCGCCCGCACCCGCGGATCCTTGATCGGCTCGATTTCGTCGAATGCTGTGGCCAGACGCATGGCGCCGTCCCGGTGCA
Organism: Pseudonocardiaceae bacterium; assembly: GCA_050700355.1. GTDB lineage: Bacteria > Actinomycetota > Actinomycetes > Mycobacteriales > Pseudonocardiaceae. The sequence continues at coordinate 700 of JBOHHE010000416.1, read as the reverse complement.
CTGCCCCGTCCGGCGCGACGAGCCCCTGGGGCAAGGTGAAGGGGAACTCGGTACGGCGGGCTGCGCCATCGCCGTTATCGACACCTACTTCCATTGATCAACCTCGATCCGTTCGCATGCGAGGGTGAGCTGCTCGATGGCGAACTCGTCAGCGGTGGCGTTCAGACTGGGACCTGTCCAGGTCCTCGGCCAGCAGTCGAACAGGTTCCAGGTGATCCGTGGGGTGCCCAGGTCATCCAGCAGCGTGATAGAGATGTTGTGCCGCTCCACCGCACCCTTCATCGCTTTTTCACGCCACTTCCACAGCTTGTCGTCGTTGGTGATCCCGCGGCTGAGCGTGACGTCACCGTAGGTGTTGAGGCCGGGGATCTTCCGCGCGCTCAGGTTCTTGTCGGTGCCTTCGCGATACTCTCCTGGATTCTGGCTGCTCTCCAACCCGGAACACTCACGAAAACCGGCCCGGGTGATGCCGTCCAACTCCACCGAGAAATTATAGCCGGCATAGGGATCGACTCTCGTCATCGCTGAACCTCCTCATGAGCATCTCAAGCTGCACTGACAGTGACTCCGCTCGCGCCGTGGATGGCGCGGACGATGATGAACTCGGCGGGCACGGTGGGCGCCACGCCGATCTGCGTCACGACCATTCCGGCGTCGATGACCTCGCTGGGATTGGTCTCGTTGTCACATTTGACGAAGA
>JBOHHE010000415.1:0-29411 GCA_050700355.1 Pseudonocardiaceae bacterium | reverse complement strand
CGCCCTCATCGGCGTGCCCAACGGCCGCGGCCCGCGCGGCCTCAGTCATGGGCCGGTTTCAGCCAAGATCATCTTCCCCCAGCCGGTGTACCCGAACCAGGTTGGTGGAGCCCACAGTGGCCGGCGGGGACCCCGCGACGATCACCACCAGATCGCCGGGCTGGTAGCGTCCGATCGAGAGCATCGCCTGATCCACCTGATGGACCATCGCGTCGGTCGACTCCACCTTAGGCACCAGGAAGGTCTCGGTGCCCCAGGTCAGCGCGAGCTGGTTGCGCACCGAGGGTTCCGGGGTGAACGCCAGCAACGGCAGCCGGGTGTGCAGCCGGGCCAGCCGGCGCATGGTGTCGCCGGACTGGGTGAAGGCCACCAGCGCCTTGGCCGCCAGGTTCTCCCCGATGTCTCGGGCCGCGTAGGACAGCACCCCCCGCTTGGTCCGCGGCACATGGTTGAGCGGCGGGACGTGCGGCGATCCTGCCTCCACCGCCGCCACGATCCGGCTCATCGTTTCCACGGATTCGATTGGGTAGCGACCGACGCTGGTCTCGCCGGACAGCATCACCGCATCGGTGCCGTCGAGTACCGCGTTGGCCACATCCGAGGCTTCCGCCCGGGTCGGCCGCGAGCTGCCGATCATCGAGTCGAGCATCTGGGTAGCCACGATCACCGGCTTGGCATTCTCCCTGGCGATCTGAATGGCACGCTTCTGCACCAGCGGCACATGCTCCAGCGGCAACTCCACCCCAAGGTCGCCTCGGGCCACCATCACGCCGTCGAAAGCCAGCACCACAGCCTCGAGATTGTCCACCGCCTCGGGCTTTTCCAGCTTGGCGATCACCGGCAGCCGACCACCACCTATCCGATCCATTGTCCGGTGCACGGGGTCGATATCCGCGGGCGAGCGCACGAAGGACAGCGCGACCACGTCCACCCGCAGCTTCAGCGCAAACTCCAGGTCCGCGATGTCCTTCTCCGACATTGCGGGCACCGAGACATTCATCTCAGGCAGCGAGAGACCTTTGTGGTCGCTGACGACACCGCCCTCGACGACTTCACACACCACGTCGTAGTCCTCGACCTTGCGCACCACCAAACCGACCTTGCCGTCATCGATCAGCAGCCGGTCGCCCTCACGGGCATCCGCAGCGAGCCCGGCGTAGGTGGTGGAGACCCGCTCATGGGTGCCGGCCACGTCTTCGACCGTGACCCGCACGATTTCACCCTCACGCCAGTGCACAGGACCTGCCGCGAACCTCCCCAGCCGGATCTTGGGTCCCTGTAGGTCAGCAAGGATCCCCACGGCCCGGCCGGCCTCGTCGCTGGCCTGCCGGATTGCCCGGTAGATCTGCTCGTGGTCAGCGTGGGTGCCGTGACTGAAATTGAGACGGGCCACATCCATACCGGCCCTGACCAGCTCCCGGATCTTCTCCGGGCTAGCGGTAGCTGGTCCCATTGTGCAAACGATCTTCGCGCGGCGACTCACGAGGCTTAGCCTAGGACGCATCTGGACCGATCCGGTAACCGGTATGGAGGCTGTCGCTCGATGCGGGGACCAACCGCGCCCTTTGCAGGCGTCGCGTTACTGAGCATGGTAATGCTGTTTACTCCAGGTAGTCAGATACCGAAAGGCTCGTGGTGGGTCGACGACGTGGTCCACGCCGGCTTGTTCGCGGCCCTTGCGATCACCGGCCGGAGGCTGCCGGTGCGCTGGGAGATCCTGGTCGCCGGGTTGGCAGGATACGCGGTGTTGTCAGAAGTGGTGCACGCAGTTGCGCCGCTGCACCGATCGGGATCGGTCCTCGATGTGCTGGCCGATGTGATCGGCATCGGAGTAGGACTGCTGACCATCAGCGCCCGACATCAGCTGGGTCGAGCTCGGACCTGGCGTTACCGCGCAGCGCCTCAGGATCCTCCTGCCCCCGGCGAGCCAACAGCAGATAACCCACCGCCCCGAGAAACACCACAACCGAGATGATCACATTGATGCGCAAACCGAACACCATGGTGGCGGCGTCGGTACGGATCAGCTCGATCCAGAACCGGCCGACGGTGTAGCCCACCACATAGAGCGCGAACGCCCGGCCGTGGCCGAGCTGGAAGCGTCGACCGGCCCAGACGACGAGAACGGCGACACCCAGATTCCACAACAGTTCGTAGAGAAACGTCGGATGCACGATCTCCAGCGGCGGACCCTGCGCGACTCCCCCGAGCGGATCCACCACACCGGTGTTCGGATCCACCCGCTCGCGGATCTCCAACCCCCAGGGCAGCGTGGTGGCGCCGCCGTAGAGCTCCTGATTGAACCAGTTGCCCAACCGGCCGATCGCCTGCGCGGTGACGATGCCCGGCGCCACAGCATCGGCCAACGCAGGCAGCGGGATACCCCGGCGCCGGCAGGCGATCCAGGCCCCGACACCGCCGAGCGCGATGGCTCCCCAGACGCCCAGCCCACCCTGCCAGATCTTCAGCGCGTCGATCGGATCGGCGCCGGGGCCGAAGTACTTCGGCCAGTCGGTGGCTACGTGATAGAGACGCCCACCTACCAGGCCGAACGGCACCGCGAACACCGCGATGTCGGTGACCGCCCCCGGTTCACCGCCGCGAGCCCGCCACCGGCGTTCTCCCCACCAGATGGCCACCACGATGCCGGCGATGATGCACAGCGCATAGGCCCGAATCGGCACCGGACCCAGGTGCCAGATCCCGCGGTCAGGGCTGGGGATCGTGGCGAGAAGCATGCCGAAGGAGCTCATCATCACGACCGACACGTTATCCGTTACCCGATCTGGAAGTGAGCTCGCCTGTTCCAGGCCGGAGTAACGATTCTGGCCGGTACCGACGCGACGGCCAGTGGCACCGCGCACGGCGCGAGCCTTCACCACGAGCTGGAGCTGCTCGGGCGGGCCGGCCTGTCCCCCAGCCAGGCGCTCACCGCAGCTACCGCAGCTCCGGCCGCCCGGTTCGGGCTTACCGACCGGGGCCGCATCGCTCCAGGCCTGGCCGCGGATCTGCTGCTCGTCGAAGGTGATCCGACCGCGGACATCACCACGACCCGCAATATCGTCGGGGTCTGGCGCAAGGGTGTGCGTTTCGACCGCGACACGCACCGGGTCGCGGTCGCTCAGCAGCCTTCGACGGTGCCCGCAGCTATGCAAAACTCCGCAGGCGGCTGATGGCCTCGCCGGCAAGGGGTAGCAGACGACCTCAGCGTGAGACGTTCATCGAGAGGGCACGGCGAGCCCAAATGGTGCAGTGCGCCACCGAGGAGATCGCCGAACAGGGGTACGCGGCAGCATCGCTGGTCGCGATTGCCCGGCGAGCCGGCGTGAGCCGAGGGGTGATCTCGTATCACTTCGCCGACAAGGACGACCTCGTCGAGCGGGTCGTGGCCGGTTTCTACGCCGATGCCGCGGCGTTCATCGGCCCCCGGATGCTCGCCCAACGCGGCGCACGAGCTCAGATCACCGCGTTCATCGAGGCGAATCTGGAATTCTTCGTCGAGCACCGGGTTCAGGTCCGCGCCGCGATGGAGATCGCCGCGAATCATCATTTCGTCACCGGGGCGCGCCTCGACCAGGTGCGCCCCGAGCCCGCCGCCGGGCGCGCCGGCTTGATCGCGCTGCTCGAGCAGGGTCAAGCCAGCGGCGAACTACGGCAGTTCGACGTTCGCGCAATGGCAGTGGCCATGCGCCACGCTATCGATGGCGCCCTCGCCGAACTCGACCGGAATCCCGAGTTCGACCTCGCCGCCTATGCTCGTGAACTGATCACCACATTCGATCTCGCCATCCGTGCCCAACCATCATGACGGGAAGCGAAACGTCAGGCGGGTTGCGGGGCAGGCCGGCGCACTCCGGTCGCGAGATCAGCGGCCAGGGCGCGGACTCCGGGCTCGCCGTCCTGCGCAGCGGCGGTCACGAAGGCCGAACCGACGACTACTCCGTCTGCGAAGGCAGCGACCTCAGCGGCCTGCGCACCGTTGCTCACTCCGAGCCCAACTCCTACCGGCAGCTCTCGTGCGTGCTTGCGGGCCCGGCCGACCAGTTCGGAGGCGGCACTGCTCACCACGTCCCGGGCCCCGGTCACCCCCATGACAGAGCTCGCGTAGAGGAAGCCGCGGCTTGCCGCCACGGTGTTGGCAAGCCGCTGATCAGTCGATGAGGGGGCCACCAGGAAGATCCGGTCCAGGTCGTGGGCGTGTGCCGCGGTCAGCCAGTCGTGCGCCTCATCGGGGATCAGGTCGGGGGTGATGACACCGAGACCCCCGGCGGCGGCGAGGTCACGGGCGAAGGCGTCCACGCCGTAGCGGTGCACCGGATTCCAGTAGGTCATCACCACCGCCCGCCCACCGGCTGTCGCGATCGACTCCACCACCGAGAACATGTCCCGTAGCCGCACCCCGGCGCGCAGGGCGGTCTCGGCGGCGGCCTGGATGGTCGGCCCGTCCAGCACCGGGTCGGAGTAAGGCACTCCCACCTCGACCAGATCACAACCGCCGTCCAGCATGGCGGTGAACAACCTGCGTGAGGCGTTCACAGTGGGGTAACCGGCAGGCAGATAGCCAATCAACGCGGCCCGGTGTTCGGCCCGGCATGCCTCGAACAGCGCAGCCAGCCGGGCACTGCTCATGTCCGCTCCTGGTCGAGCAGCCCGAACCAGGTAACCGCGGTGTCCACGTCCTTGTCACCTCGGCCGGACAGGTTGACCAACACGAGTGTCCCCTCCCCCAGCTCGGCGCCGAGTTGCAAGGCCCCCGCCACCGCGTGTGCCGACTCGATCGCCGGAATGATCCCCTCGGTGCGGGAGAGCAGCTGAAAGGCATCCATCGCCTGCGCGTCGGTAATCGGCCGGTACTCCGCGCGCCCGGTGTCCTTGAGCCAGGAATGCTCGGGGCCCACCCCGGGGTAGTCCAAACCAGCCGAGATCGAGTGCGTCTCGATGGTCTGCCCGTCGGAGTCCTGCAGCAGGTAGGACAGTGCTCCGTGCAGCATTCCGGGTTCTCCGGCGGAGAGCGTCGCGGCGTGCCTGCCGGAGTCCACTCCGTCGCCCGCCGCCTCGAAACCGACCAGGCGCACCTCGGAATCGTCGAGGAACGGGTGGAAGATGCCGATCGCGTTCGAGCCGCCCCCGACGCAGGCGGCCACCGCGTCGGGCAGCCGGTCGTACCGGGCCAGCATCTGCGCGCGGGCTTCCAGCCCGATGACCCGGTGGAAGTCGCGCACCATTCCCGGGAAGGGGTGCGGGCCGGCGACCGTGCCGAGCAGGTAGTGCGTGGTGTCGACATTGGTCACCCAGTCCCGCAAGGCCTCGTTGATGGCGTCCTTGAGGGTGCGCGAGCCGCACGTCACCGGTATCACCTCGGCGCCGAGCAGCCGCATCCGAGCGACGTTGAGCGCTTGACGCTGAGTGTCCACCTCACCCATGTAGACCACGCACTCCAACCCGAGCAGGGCGCAGGCGGTGGCGGTGGCCACGCCGTGCTGGCCCGCTCCGGTCTCCGCGATCACCCGCGGCTTGCCCATTCGCTTGGTCAACAACGCCTGACCCAACACATTGTTGATCTTATGGGAGCCGGTGTGGTTGAGGTCTTCGCGCTTGAGCAGGATCCGGGCACCGCCCGCGTGCTCGGCGAGCCTGCTCGCCTCGGTGATCGGCGAGGGTCGGCCGGTGTAGTCGGCGAGCAGGCCGTCCAGCCGGGCGGTGAACACGGGATCGGCTCGGGCGTCGGCGTAGGCGGTGGTGAGTTCATCGAGAGCGGCGATGAGCGCCTCCGGGACGAACCGCCCCCCGTAGCGGCCGAAATGCCCCCACGCATCTGGCACGACGTCCGACTGGACGCCGACCTCGGCGCTCACCGCGCCGGTTTCGGGCAGGCGGGGTGCGATCCCGCGGTGACCAGCTGGAGCACCGCGGCCCGGGGATCACCGCTGGTGACCAGGCCTTCGCCGACGAGCACCGCATCGGCGCCCGCCCCGGCGTAGGCCATCAGATCCGCGGGTCCACGGACTCCGGACTCGGCAATCCGCAACACGTCCCCCGGCAGCCCTGGCGCGATCCTGCCGAACACCTCCCGGTCCACGTCCAGGGTGTGCAGGTCCCGCGCGTTCACGCCGATGAGCTTCGCGCCTGCCTCCAACGCGCGGTCGGCCTCCTCGGCGGTATGGATCTCGACCAGCGCGGTCATGCCCAGCGATTCCACCCGGTCGACGAGCGCGACCAGCGCGTTCTGCTCCAGGGCGGCGACGATGAGCAGCACCACGTCGGCACCGTGGGCTCTGGCTTCATGCACCTGATAGGGACTGACGATGAAGTCCTTGCGGAGCACGGGGATGTCCACCGCCGCCCGGACAGCGTCGAGGTCGGCCAGCGAGCCACCGAACTTCCTGCCCTCGGTCAGCACGCTGATCATCCGGGCGCCCGCATCCGCATAAATGGTAGCGAGCGCGGCCGGGTCCGGAATGTCGGCCAGCGCTCCCCGCGACGGGCTGGAGCGCTTCACCTCCGCGACGACGCCGATGCCCGGGCCACGCAACGCGGCCAGTGCGTCACGGGGAGGTGCCACCTCGGTGGCACGCCGCTTGATCTCCTCGAACCCGATGGCGGCCTCACGGATTGCGAGATCGGCTCTGACCCCGTTGAGGATCGCCTCCAGCACGCTCAATCCTCTCCCCTTCCGCGCCGTTAACGGCCGGGTGTCGATGCTAGCTCCGGCCCGCTGTGCACCTTGTCACCGGGGGTCGCCCGGCACTGTGGGATCCTCACCTGCGTCGATTCGCTCCCACAGCTCGTGGTGCGTCGTGGGCACCACCGGCGTTGTGGGCACCACCACTGTCGGAGCACGGTAGCGGCGGCCCATCCGGGGCATCCGGTGGCCACGCAGTGCCAGCAGCGCACCGGCCGCGGCGAGAAGCGCCGCCCCGGCTGCCGCCAGCGCGGGTCCCCAGAACAGCAACGTGGCCGTTCCGTCCGGAACTGACCGGGCGGGCAGCTCACCGGCGAGCGTCGCGGCGGCGGTGAGTTCCCGATCATCGGGTACGCGCGCCACCGTCCAGCCCAGGACCAGCGCCGCGCCCAGGAACAGCGGGCCGAGCAGCCGACGCGGCCACCCGCCGGTGGCCAGCACGGCGGCCACCGCGGCGAGCGCGAGCAGGGCCAGCGGGCCGAGGGCGGGCAACAGGTCAGAACCGTCCACCCGGACCACGACATCACCTCGTAGCGGCACCTGAAACGACATCCGCGCCCAGCCTGCCGCAGCCGCCCCGCCGAGCACCGCCGCAGCCCCGGTCAGCAGGGATACGACGAGCAGCAACGCCCGGCGAGGCACTGGGTCGGCCATGGTCGTACGGCTCACACCGGCTCCGCAGCATCACCGACAGCGACCCGCAAGGTACCCGCAGCGGCGATGGCGGCCAGGACCGCACCTGCCTTGTTCAGACATTCGGTGTCCTCTGCTACGGGGTCGGAGTCCGCCACGATGCCCCCACCCGCCTGCACATAGGCAACCCCGTCCCGGACCATGGCGGTGCGGATGGCGATCGCGGTGTCGGCGTCCCCGGCGAAGTCCAGATAGCCGACCACTCCGCCGTACACACCGCGCCGGGTGGGCTCCAGTTCCTCAATGAGCTCCATCGCCCTGGGCTTGGGCGCCCCCGATAGCGTTCCGGCCGGAAAGCAGGCGGCCACGGCGTCGAATGCGGTTCGGCCCTGCGCCAGCTCACCGGTCACCGTCGAGACCAGGTGCATGACGTGGCTGTAGCGCTCGACCCGGAAGAAGTCGACGACGTGCACCGAACCCGGCCGGCAGACCCGACCGACGTCGTTGCGGCCGAGATCGACCAGCATGAGGTGCTCGGCCCGCTCCTTGTCATCGACCAGCAAGTCCTTCTCCAGCCAGGCGTCCTCGTCAGGGTCAGCACCGCGCGGGCGGGTGCCCGCGATCGGGTGCGTGGTGACCCGTCCGTCCCGCACCGTCACCAGCGCCTCCGGGCTACAGCCGACGATGCTGAACTCCTCCAGCGTGAGCAGGTACATGTACGGGCTGGGGTTAGTGGTGCGCAGCACCCGGTAGACGTCCAGCGGATCGGCCTCGGTGATCATCTCGAACCGCTGGGAGATCACCACCTGGAACGCCTCGCCGGCGCGGATGGCTTCCTTGGCGGCTTCCACCGCGGCGCAGTGCTGCTCCTGGCTGCGGCGGCGCAGGAAGTTCGGCGGGGGCCGGGTGAACACCGCGGCGCTGGGCGGTGCCGCAGTGCATAGCTGCGCGGTCATGGCGTCGAGCCGGGCCACCGCCTCGTCGTAGGCCTCGTCGATGCGCTCCGGGCAGCCATCCCAGTTGATGGCGTTGGCGATCAGTGTGACGGTGCCCTCGTGATGATCCAGCGCGGCGAGATCGACAGCCAGCAGCATCACCAGCTCCGGCACGTGCAGGTCGTCGACGGTGAGGTTCGGGAGCCGTTCCAGCCGCCGGACCGCGTCGTAGCCGAGGTAGCCGACCATCCCGCCGGTGAGGGGGGGCAGGCCGGGCAACGGTTCGGTCTGGAGTGCTTCGAGGGTGTCCCGCAGGGCCTCCAGCGGGGTCCCTGCCCACGGCGCGTCCACCCCGGGCAGGCCCACCGGCGGCGTTCCGCGCCAGACCGTCCGGCCGTCCACCTCGGTGAGCGAAGCGGCGCTGCGTACTCCGACGAACGACCATCGTGACCAGGACGAACCGTTCTCCGCCGACTCGAGCAGAAAGGTCCCCGCCCGACCTTCGGCGAGTTTTCGGTACACCCCCAGCGGAGTCTCACCGTCCGCGAGCAACGTGCGGGTCACCGGTATCACCCGGCGATCGCCCGCCAGCTCGCGGAACTGTTCCCGGTTCGGCCGCAACTGCCCGATCCCGCTGTCGGCCTGCTGAACCACCGGAAGTCCGCTGTCGAAAATGCTGACCATGGGTGTCATTCTGCCTGTGCCGCGCCACCCCCCGGGGATACTGCATCCTCTTCGGGCGTACCTTTTCATCATACGTTGAAAAGAGGTAGTTTCACGTGGTGGACAAACGGCGCGACGGCCGGCCTCGTGGGCGCCGTCCCGCTGGCGCGGACACCCGCAGGACGCTACTCGACGCCGCCAGGGTCGAGTTCACAGCACGTGGCTATGAAGGGGCCACCGTACGGGCGATCGCGCAGCGGGCCGGGGTAGACCCGGCGATGGTCAACCACTGGTTCGGCAGCAAGGATGGGTTGTTCGTCGCTGCCATGGAGATTCCGGTCAACCCCGACGAGATCATCCCCCGGATGCTCGCGGGAGATCCCGAGCAGCTCGCCGAGCGAATCCTGCGCACCTTCCTCTCGGTTTGGGACGCCAACGGCGGGGGCGCGCTGGCCGCGTTGTTACGCAGCGTGGCCAGCCACGAACAGGCCGCCCGGATGATGCGGGAGTTCGTCAGCCGGGTCATCTTCGGCAGGGTCGTCTCCACGGTGGCCCCGGACGCACCCGAGCTGCGCGCCGCGTTGTGCGGCACCCAGATCGCCGGTCTCGGGATGATCCGCTACGTGATCCGTCTCGAACCACTGGCTTCCGCCGATCACGACACCGTGGTGGCCGCCATCGCCCCCAATCTCCAGCGCTACCTGACCGGCACCCTCCTCTGACATTGAGTACTACCAACCCCTGATTGAGTACTACCAACCCCTGCGAGTACTACCAACCCCTGCGCTGGACCGCTCTCAACCGCCGCCAACCTCTCCACCGGAGAACCCGAGCAGGGGCGCAGCAAAGCAGGTATGCGCCCCGGTATGGCAAGCTGGGCCGGTTTGGTCGACGATGAGCAGCACGGCGTCGCCGTCGCAGTCCAGCCGCACCTCATGCACCTGCTGGGTGTGTCCCGAGGTCTCCCCCTTAACCCAATAGGACTGCCTGCTGCGCGACCAGTAGGTGGCCCGCTGGGTGGTCAGCGTGCGGTGCAGCGCCTCGTCATCCATCCAGGCCACCATCAGCACCTCCCCGGTGTCGCGCTGCTGCACCACGGCGCACACCAGTCCGTCGGTGTTGCGCTTGAGCCGCTGCGCGATCTCGGGATCCAGGCCGATCACCGCACCGTCACCCCGGCTGCTCGCAGGCCATCCTTCACGTCACTGATCCGCAGCTGGCCGAAGTGGAAGACGCTGGCGGCAAGCACCGCGTCCGCCCCCGCGGCCACGGCGGGCGGGAAATGCTCAATGTCACCGGCTCCCCCACTGGCGATCACCGGCACCTCTACCACGGCCCGTACCGCCGAGATCATCTCGATGTCGAAGCCGGCCCTCGTACCGTCCGCGTCTATCGAGTTGAGCAGGATCTCCCCGACACCGAGTTCCTGGCCACGCTCGGCCCACTGCACCGCATCGATCCCGGTGCCTCGGCGCCCCCCGTGGGTGGTCACCTCGAAGCCGGACGGTGTCGGTGGCTTGTCGGGCGGCACCCGCCGGGCGTCAACCGAGAGCACAATGCACTGCGCGCCGAAACGGTGGCTGGCCTCGCGCAGCAGCTCTGGGCGGGTGATCGCGGCGGTGTTGATGCTCACCTTGTCCGCGCCCGCGCGCAACAGCCGGTCCACATCGGAAACCTCGCGGATCCCACCGCCTACCGTGAGCGGGATGAACACGCACTCCGCAGTGCGGCGTACCACGTCGTAGGTCGTCTCCCGCTGGGCCGAGGACGCTGTCACGTCCAGGAAGGTCAGCTCGTCGGCGCCTTGAGCGTCGTACTCCGTGGCGAGTTCCACCGGATCACCCGCATCCCGTAGGGCCGTGAAGTTCACGCCCTTGACCACCCGCCCCGCATCGACGTCCAGACAGGGAATCACGCGTACCGCGACGGCCATGCGGATCAGCCTAGATGTGCTGAATACGGCACTGCCGCGCATGTGGAGCGGACACACCGCGGGTGAGGAGGTTAGTGGGTGGCGGTGAGAGCTTCAGGGAGGGTCAGGGCGCCGGTGTAGAGGGCTTTGCCGATGATCGCGCCTTCGACACCGGTGGGGGCCAAGGCGGCGAGGGCGGTGATGTCGGCGGCGCAGGAGACACCACCGGAGGCGATCACCGGGGCGTCGGTGCGGGCGCAGACCGCGCGGAGCAGGTCCAGGTTCGGGCCGCGCAGGGTGCCGTCCTTGGTGACGTCGGTGACCACGTATCGCGAGCAGCCGTCCCGGTCCAGGCGGGCTAGCACCTCCCAGAGGTCTCCGCCGGTCTCGGTCCAGCCGCGGGCGGCGAGGATGTGGCGCCCGTCGATGATGCGCACGTCGAGCCCTACCGCTACTCGATCACCGTGCTCCGCGATCACCTTGCGGCACCATTGCGGTTCCTCCAGTGCGGCGGTACCCAGGTTCACCCGGGCGCATCCGGTGGCCAGCGCGCGGGTCAACGACGCATCGTCCCGGATTCCCCCCGATAACTCAACGGCGACGTCCAGCTTGCCGATGATCTCAGCCATCAGCTCAGAGTTGGAGCCCCGGCCGAACGCGGCGTCGAGATCGACCAGGTGAATCCACTCGGCGCCGTCAGCCTGCCAGCGCAGTGCGGACTCGACGGGGTCGCCGTACTCGGTCTCGGACCCGGCCTCTCCCTGAGTCAGGCGGACAGTTCGGCCACCGATGACGTCTACCGCGGGCAGCAGCACAAAACTCACCGATCCAGCCTAGGCGAGCCGCAAGCCGCTCGCCCCTCACCCAGCCCATCCGGCCCGCTCATGAGCGGTCCTGGCCGCGGGCGAGCAGCCCGAGCGGCACGCCGACCAGCAGGGCGACGACGACAATCACCAACCAGGTCGGGGTCTGCACGGAGACCAGCGCCGAGTATCCCAGCGGAGCCACCATCGCGATCACGGCGAGCAGCGCCACGACCCGGACCCAGCCGCTACTTGCCGAGGGCATGCCGTGTCTGCGCATCGGCTACAACGTCTCGATCCAGTTGCGCAGCAGGTGCGCCCCGGCGTCGCCGGACTTCTCAGGGTGGAACTGGGTGGCCCACAACGCCCCGTTCTCGACCGCGGCCACGAACGGTTCGCCGTGCTCGGCCCAGGTGACCTGGACGGGCATCAGTGGCTCCATGCTCTCCAGCTCCCAGCGGCGGGCGGCGTAGGAGTGTACGAAGTAGAAGCGGGTGTCCGGGTCGAGACCGGCGAACAGCTGTGATCCCGCAGGTGCCACCACGGTGTTCCATCCCATGTGCGGCAGTATGTCGGCCTTCAACCGCTCCACGGTCCCGGGCCACTCATCGCACCCCTCGGTCTCCACCCCGTGCTCCACGCCCCGGCTGAATAGCACCTGCATCCCCACGCAGATCCCGAGTACCGGGCGGCCCCCGGCCAACCTGCGGCCGATTATCTGGTCACCACGCACCGCGCGCAGCCCGGTCATGCAGGCGGCGAAGGCACCCACGCCGGGCACCACCAGGCCGTCGGCGGCCAGCGCGGCGGCGGCGTCGGCCGTGACGGTCACCGTCGAGCCCACGCGGTGCAACGCCCGCTCAGCGGAGCGCAGATTGCCGGATCCGTAGTCCAGTACAACGACATGGGTCACCGATCTAGCTTCGCAGACTCGATCCTCATCAGGACACCACCCACGAATCCGGTCAGTTCGGCTGGCCTATCACTGCCACGGTGGATCATCTGGCTTTCGCCCGCTCGGCAACCGCCACGTCGGCCGAGCTCAACTGGATCGGGTCGGCCAACGGCTCCTGCGCTGTGGCTTCCTCGGCCCGGGGCGGCAGGTTGCGCATCCCGTAGAGACCGAGCATGACGGCGACCACCTGGATCGCGCCGAACCACAGCCATACGGAGCGGCCGACCTGCGACCACAGCAAGACACCGACGATCGGACCGACGGCGTAGCTGAGGCCGAACGCAGCCTGCATCGAGCCGATGTAGCGGCTACGCACGTTTTCCGGTGCGACCAGGCCAGGGTAGGCGAACAGCGTGGGCGCGCCGAGGACCTCGGCTAGCGTCCAGATGATCGTGCCGACCACGAAGATGGCCACCGTGGGTGGCAGCGCGTAAATCGAGTAACCGACCGCGACCAGACCGAAGCCGAACAGCGCGGCACGGCGGATCGGCCAGTGCTGAGTGAACTTGGTCGCCGGCAACTCCAATACGATGACGATGAAACCGTTCAGCGCAATCAGCACGCTGAACACCCAGGGGCTGAACCCCCCTTTGGTCAAGTCCAGCGGCAACGTAACCAAGTACTGGCAGTACACGACGCCGCCGAGGAACATGGCCAGCAGGAAAGTCAGGTACCTGCGGTCGGCGAACATCGTCCGGTAGCCGGAGTGGTTGGCGGCCTTCGTCCCGACCTCCGCCTTCGGCACCAGTACCTTCGGCCCGACCAGTACCTTCCGCCGTGGCAGCGTGACGGCAGCGATCACCGCATAGACCAGGGCAGTGAGGGCCTCGGCCCAGAACAGCCAATTATAGGAGATCATGATCAGCATGCCACCGAACAGCGGAGCGGCCGTAGTGCCCAAATTCAGGCTGAGCCGGTACATCGCTGTGATCATCACCAGCTGGTGCTGCGGCGTGAGCTCGGTCAGCAGGGCCATCGATGCAGGGCGGTAGAACTGCCCGACGAGCGAGATCACCGCGACCGTGACCAGCATCGTCGGGTAGTTGGGCATATAGAGCAGCGCCGCGATGAGCGCCGCGGAGCCGGCCATGCTGATGATGGTCGCGGTGCGCGCACCGAGCCGGTCGGCGAGTGTGCCGCCGAGCAGTACGCCGAGCACCGCGCCGCCACCGTACACGCCGAGCGCGAGACCGGCCTGGCCAGCCGAGTAGCCCCGGTCGGTGAGGAACAGCACCAGAAAGATCTGGATGAAGGCGGCGAGCTTGTTGACGAAGACGCCGAGGAGCACAGCCTTCGTCGCCAGCGGTGCGTCGAGGAAAGTACGCGAGATACCGGGGTTGGCCGACTTGACCGCAGTGTCTTCGGTGGCCGCGTCTTCGGTGGCTGCGGACGTCATAGTGTCTCCACTGTCAGTCCGGCCTGAGCCGTATCCAGCGCGTCGCGGCAGTCATCTGCTGTCTCTGCAACCGCGGTGGCGAAGGCGATCCGTCCCAACAACGTGCCCTTCGGTGGCGGCGACACGATGGTCCCGGGCAGGGCCACCGGCTCCACCTTGTCTATCGCCGGGTGCAGCCGGCTCTCGTCGAAGCCGATCGACCCGACAGTGGTGTCATCCTCATCGACGTAGAAGAACCGCACCCCGCCGACCAGCTTGCGGTCGGGGTGCAGGGACGGCGCCCGCCCGCAGGCGATCGCGGCCGCGACCAGGCCCGGGTCGATACCGGTCGTTTGCAGCCCCAAGTAAGGGATCATGTCGCCACCGAGCCGCCCGTTGACCTCGATGATCCGCGGGCCGTTACCACCGAACTTGACCTCGGTGTGCGTCACGCCGTCGGTAAAGCCGAGCGCTGTGTGAGTGTCCCGCAACAGCGCGACGAACTCGGCGTCGGTGCACAGCGGATCCTGCGCATCGACGGAGTGGCCGATCTCCTCGCAGTACGGCGGGTAGCCCAGTTCCTTGTGCGCGACGAACATCGGCACCACCTGAGTCTGGAATACCGCGGAGTCGACACTGATCTCAGGACCGTCGATGTACTCCTCGACCAGCACCGGCACCTCGTAGGGCGGGGTATCGGCGTGGGTGATGTCCCTGGTGAAGGCGAACTTCTCCACCAGCTCCGTTGGCGAGGTCACCCTGATCACGCCAAGACTGCCGCCGAGCCCACGCGGCTTGAGGATCGCCGGGTAGCCGACCTCGGCCGCGGCGGCCAGCGCCTCGTCCAGGGTGGTGACCGCGAGTGAGCGAGGCTGCGGCACGCCGGCGGCGTCCAGCGCGACCCTGGTCAGGTGCTTGTCACGGCAGCGGCGCACCACCTCGGGGTCGCCGCCCGGCACGCCGAGCGCCTGCGCTACGTACGAAGTCGGCAGGATGCGCGGCTCATCCCAGCACAGCACCCCGTGGATCGGGTCCTTCTCGTGCAGTTCGAGCGCCGCGGTGACCATGGCCGGCCCGTCCAGCGTGCTCTCCAGCTGGGTCCAGCCGGTGATGAACTCCAGCTCCCAGACGGGCTCCGCGGTCACGAACAGGTGGATCCGGTACTCGGAGCTGATCGACCGCAGCAGGTACTCGCGGTACTTGCGCATACCGGTGGCTGTCACCAGTAGGTGCGGTCGCTCGGCCGCCGAGTCGCTATTGGGGGACATTCGCTGCCTCCTCACTTGGATTGAGCGCTGGGTGCCAGCGCCGACTTGGCGGCGTCACCACTGCCTCCCAGCGATGTCCGTCGAGACCGGCCAGCAAGCTGGGTGCCCTCCGATGTGCCAACATGTCGTTCACGATCTCGCCGGCCCGTGCGGCGAGCACGCTCAGCAATGAATCCGCGATCCCGTGGCTGTCTTCGTTCATGCCCTGCAGGTAGCAACTCGCCGTTGCCGACGATGGCATCGCCATCCGATACGCCCGGTTGACCTCGATCTCGCCGATGCCCAGCCGATCGGCGATACCGCGCACCAGCGTGGGCATCTTCGGCACGAAGCCGGTGCCCAGCATCAGCACGTCGCAGCGCAGCTCGTTGACCCGCCCACTCTTGCGGTCGGTCAGGGTCAGCACGATCTCGTCGCCGTCCATACCGGCATTGCCGACCTCGGCCATGGTGATCATGCGCAGCCGTTCGGTTCCGGTCAGCCGCTCGAGATAGATCTGGCGATACAGCGTGTCCAGCATCCCCGGGGCGAGACCCGCGTAGTTCGTGCGATGCATCTCCTGCAACAGCTGCCGCCGAGCCTCCGGCCGCGCGGCGAAGAACTCGTCGGTGAACGACGGGAAGTACAGCTCGTTGGTGAACTTGCTGCTCTCGTAGTTGTTCAGGCCGATCGAGCGCATCACCATGGTGCACTGCGCCAGCGGCAACCGCCGGTGGGTCTCCCAGAGCATCTCGGCCGCGCTCTGCGCACCACCGATCACCACGATCCGGTGCGGCAGCGCCGGATCGAGCTGCGCCGCTCGCACGGAGTAATCCGTGCTGTGGATGATGCGTTCTCGGGGCAATCCGTGGAAGACATCGGGCACGTGGGCGTCGCGGCCGGTGCCGATCACCAAGGTGCGGGCGCCGATCGTGGATCCGTCCGCAAGCCGGACAAGCCATCCGGTCACCTCGCCGTCAGTCGACGTGTTCACATCGATCCGCACGCAACGGCGGCTGTATTCGACGCGGACGGTGCTCAACGACTGCGCAACCCAGAGCAGGTAACCAGAGATCTCCAGCCGGTACGGCGTGAAGCTGCCGAGATTGACGAAGTCGTCGAGCCGGCCGACCGAGTGCAGATAGTTTACGAACGAGAATTTGCTGCGCGGATTCCGCATCGTGACGAGATCCTTCAAGAAGGAAACCTGGCTCTGCGTCCACGGCAGCAGCATTCCGCGCTGCCAGGCAACGTCCTCGTGCTGTTCAATTACGAGCGTATCGCGTGCGAGATCGAGGGGTGCCAGCTCCTCGATCGCCACTGCCAGCGCCAGGTTCGAAGGTCCGGCGCCGACAGCAAGTAATTCCACTTCTTGGTGATCCATGATCCCAGGTCCCCTCTGTGGCTACAGAGCCAAGGGTTGTGTGTGTATTTCAGTGTTCTGCGTATGAAGACACCATTCAGGCCCTGGTGATACGTCGACCGAGAGCTTCGTTGCCCGTTAGGGCATGACACGGTGAAGACCAAGCACGATCCTTTCAAATATTTTCGATCTTGAAAGGGCCTGCTGACCGCTCCACCACCGGCCCGACCGAGCCGGCCGACGCCTCGCGGCCGGCGGGGACCCACCACCTGTCCAGCAAGAATCCATCTGCCGGGGTATCACCGAAGGCGGAGTGGCGTCTTCATACACACCACCCTGTCACATCGGAAGGCACCCAGCTTGCTGGCTAACTTCAAACGGACATCGCTGACTTCTGGAGTACGTCATGGAAATTCGCAAGCTGATTCGCGGGAGCCTGCAGCCGGACAACGGTCTACTTGCCCACCGGCTGCTGCCGTGGACGGAGCTGAACGCGCCATTTGAGGGCGCCTGGTGCGTCATCAAACCGGGCACCTCGTCGAACGCGCACTCACATCACGAATAC
Source organism: Pseudonocardiaceae bacterium (assembly GCA_050700355.1). Lineage (GTDB taxonomy): Bacteria > Actinomycetota > Actinomycetes > Mycobacteriales > Pseudonocardiaceae. The sequence goes on along the minus strand of JBOHHE010000415.1, from coordinate 12,278 downwards.
GAGATATTCATCGCAATGTCAGGCTCGGCGACGCTGGAGTCCGACGGCAAGCGCTCCGAGTTCAACGCCGGTGACGTCGCCTACTTCAAGCCGGGCCAGGATCACCAAGTCATCAACGACACGGATTTCGATTTTCAAATGTATGGCGTGTGGTGGGACGCCGAGATGACCGAACGATTCGTCGCCCGCCACGAGGGTGGGCAGGCCCGATGAGACCAGGGGCGATCGCGGGAACCCGATCCACAATCATTATCTCGGCGACCCCCACTCCGAATGGGGATCTGCACGTCGGGCACATGGCCGGCCCGTATCTGGCAGGCGATGTCTACGCCAGGTACTTGCGGGCCATCGGCCAGCCGGTGGTCTACTCGACCTGCACCGACGACAGCCAGACCTACGTGGTATCCACGGCCCGCAAGCGCGGTATGACACCCGAGGAGCTGTGCGCCAGGTCCACCGCGGCGATCCAGCGCTCGGTGCACGCGATGGGTATCTCGATGGGCCCGTTACCGCCGATCGACCATGGCTACCGGGCGGCGGTGCTCGACTTCGTCACCGCGCTCCATGAGGCCGGTCGCTTCACACTACGGACCGTCAAACTGCCTTACGCGGAGCGGGCCGGCTCCTATCTGGCCGACGGCCTGGTCAAGGGCGAGTGCCCGGCATGTTTCGCCGAGAGCTGTGGCGGCTCGTGTGAGGCATGCGGGCATCCGAACCACTTCGACGAGCTGGGCGATCCGCGCTCGACCATGGATCCGAGTGACCCGGTGAGCTACCGGGAGGCGACCGTGCTCGTCCTGCCGATGGAGAGGTACCGGGAACGGCTGGTCACCTACTACAAGGAGCGGGAGAACCGCTGGCGTCCGCACAGCATGCAGCTGATCAGGGAGATCCTGTCCAGACCGCTGCCGGACGTGCCGGTGACCTTCCCCACCGGCTGGGGCGTGCCGGCACCGTTCCCCGAGACCCCGGGACAGGTGCTCTATCCGTGGGTGGAGGCCATGCCGGCGTCGATGTACAGCACATGGTGGGCAGCTCGCGACCAGGGTCTGGACCCGGGCGCGGTCGACGAACTGTGGCGCGCCGAGCACGGCGCGGAGCTGGTCTACTTCCACGGCTTTGACAACGTCTACTTCTGGGGCATGGTTGACCTCGTCCTGCTGATGGCCCACGGCGAGCGCTACGTGCTGCCGGACACCAACATCTGCAACGAGTTCTACGAGCTGGAGAACGAGAAGTTCTCGACCAGCCGCAACCACGTTATCTGGAGCACCGACCTGGTCGCACAGGTACCGAGGGATCTTGTCCGCTTTTACCTGGCACTGACCTGCCCCGAAAACCAACGCACCAACTTCAGCCGCGATGCGCTGGAGAAGGTTACCTCGCAGCGGCTGGTACAGCCGTGGAATGCGCTGGCCGACCACATCGACGGGGTGCTGCTGGGGCTGGACCCGGATACGGCGCTGCCGGTCACTGACGCTGGCCGACATCGTGCGGCCGCGATGGTGCGGCGCTTCCGGCTCTGTTACGAGCTGCCGACGTTCAGCCTGCACCGGGCAGCAGACGGGATCATGACCCAGCTCGACAGGCTCCATACGATCGCGTTCGGTGATCTGGAAGGCCCCGACGCCGCGAAACAGCTCGGCGACCTGCTGCTGCAGATCCGCACGCTGCTTGCGTGCGCAGCCCCGATCCTGATCGATGCCGCCGCGACCGCGACCGCGGCAGGGACCCGGCTCAGCCTGACCGGCGATGGTGACGGCCTTGGCGTGCATGAGGTCACGCCGCTGCGGCTGCCGCGACTGCACACAACCGTCGACGTCGGGACCAGCCCACAGCTGGTCGGCACGTTCACCTGAGACCGGATGACTTTTCAGGATTACTCAGCATTACGGAGACTCCGATGAAGCTGCTTGCGATCGAAGCACGGCAGAACGCCACCTACTATCTCTCCCGTTACCAGCAGGTCGAGGGCTTCGGTGCCGACCTTTACGTGCTCAACGGGGTCGGCGACGATGACTTCTGGCCGGCCGAGCGCTACCGGGTCGTCGGCTCACAGAAGATCGACGACATCATCGCGGCCGCGCGGGAGTGGCACCAGCGGCAGCAGTTCGAGGGCGTGCTCACCTTCTCTGAGTCCGGCGTGATGACGGTCGCCGCGGTGGCCGACGCGCTCGGCCTGCCCGGCGTCGGTCTGGATGCCGCACGGATGAGCCGCAACAAGCTGCTGATGCGCCAGGCGCACGAGCGCGGCGGCGTGCCGCACCCGAATTTCCGATTCGTGACGAGCATCGACGAGGCGATGGCAGCAGCCGGGGAATTCGGCTATCCGATCATCCTCAAGCCGACGCTCGGCGCGGCGAGCAATTTCGTGTTCCGCGTCGACAGCCCCGAGGAGCTGCAGGCCCGCTACCGGGACGCTGTCGAGGGCATCGAACGGATGCCGTGGTTCCTGATGGAGGCCAACGGCATGGAACTCGGCCCGCACGGCCTGCTCATCGAGTCTTTCCTCGATGGCCGTGAGTTCCTGATCGAGGCTCTGGCCTGGGACGACGAGGTCTACCTCGGCTCGGTCGTCGACCGGGTGACGGTCGAGGGCGGCACCTTCGACGATGACGTGCACCACGCGCCGACCTCGCTCAGCGAGCAGCAGCTGGCCGCGATGCACCGGGTGGTCACGGCCGCTGCGCATGCGCAGGGACTTCGCCGCAGCGCGATGCACGCCGAGATCCGCTTCCACAACGGCGAGCCGCACATTCTGGAGATCGCGATCCGGCCCGGTGGGGGCGGCCTGGACCTGGTCGCCAGGGTGAGCGCCGGCTTCTGCCCGATCCGCGCCGTCATGGACGTCGCTCTCGGGGTCAAGCCACGGGTGTCGCACTATGAGCCATCCGGTGTGCACGTCACGGGCATGTGCCTGATCTGTGACGCAGGGGTGATCGACGAGGTCAATGTGCCGGCTGAGGTCAGCGAGTCCGATCGGGTGCCGCTGCTCAAGATCACTGCACGTAAGGGCGATGTGATCAGGCGGCCCCCGGAGGGCAACAGCATCCTCGGGTTCCTCTACACCACAGGCGCCTCGCTCGACGACGCGATGCAGATCATGGAGGACTACGCCAACAAGATCGAGGTGAAGTTCGCCGACTGAGTGACACCAGTAACCACACCCACCTTGGAGTGCCGCCCAGCGGTTCCCGAGGTGCTGCCCTCGAATCGTCCAAGGAAGATGTGATGCGTACAGCAAGGCCGAGGCGTTACCTCATGTGTCCGCCGAGCCACTTCGATGTGACCTACTCGATCAACCCGTGGATGGACCCCACGAAACCCGTTGACCCGGAGCTCGCGGTCGCCCAGTGGGAACGGTTACACGATCTGTACCTCGCGCTGGGGCACACCGTGGAACTGATCGAGCCGCTGGCCGACCTGCCGGACATGGTGTTCGCGGCCAACGGCGCCACAGTCATCGACGGCAGGGTCCTGATCGCGAAATTCCGTTACCCGCAGCGGGCCACCGAGGCAGCCGCCTACACCGAGTGGTTCAGGGCGCACGGCTATCCCGAGATCCTCGAACCGGAGCTGATCAACGAGGGTGAGGGCGACTACCTGTTCGACGGCCGCAGAGTACTGGCCGGCACCGGTTTCCGCACCGACCGGCACGCGCACAACGAGGCCCAAGAGCTCTTCGGCCGACCCGTGATCAGCCTGACCCTGGTCGACCCGCGCTTCTACCACCTCGACACCGCGCTGGCCGTGCTGGACGAGGGCGAGGTCATGTACTACCCGGCCGCGTTCTCGCCCGGCAGCCTGCGGGTGCTGGCAGAGCTATACCCCGACGCGATCATCGCCGGTGACGCGGACGCGGAGGCTTTCGGGCTCAACGCGGTCTCCGACGGGCGCAACGTGCTGCTACCGCAGACGGCCACCGGGCTCATCGAGGTGCTACGCGCCCGTGGCTTCGAGCCGATCGGGGTCGACGTCTCCGAGCTGCACAAGGCCGGCGGCGCGGTCAAGTGCTGCACATTAGAACTGAGAGAGGGAAATCAGAATGATCGACTATGACGGGCGAAAGTTCCGCGCGTCCCATGGCCCCGACGAGGAGGCCACCATCGCGGAATACCACCAGGATGGCGACCTGCTCTGGGGCGAGTTCTCCGGAGGGCGCACCCGGCGCGGTTCACTCACCGGCCTCCGCACGCCGGATGGCACTCTCGACTTCGCGTACACCATGGTCCTGCGGAACGGCGAAGTGATCTCCGGTCACTGCTTCAGCACCCCTGAGGTGCTGGCCGACGGACGCATCCGGCTGCACGAGAAGTTCGAGCGGTACGGCCCGCATGCCACCACCGGGTTCTCCCACATCGAAGAGATCCAGTGACAACATGAACCTAGCCATCGTGGGAGGCGGTCTTGCCGGCGCCTTGCTGGCCTGGCGGCTGACCCAGCGCCCCTACCAGCTCCGGCCAGACCTCTTCGTCAGCGAGCTGTCGCTCGGCGCTGACGCGACCGGTGCGTCCGGCGGGCTCATCCGTGCTTTCGAGGCAGACCCAGCCCAGTGTGTCGACGCCGCCACGAGCCTCGCGGAATTACTCGCCGACCCCATGCTGCAGACATGGGCGGACTATCGCCAGGTCGGGTCGGTGTACGCCCTCAACGCCGGCACCGATCCCAGCGAGTCCCTCACCACGGTAGCGAGCGCGGTGCCCGGCTCGGCGCAGGTGGCGGCGCCGCGGGACCTCCCCGCGACACACCCGCTCCGGCTGCTACCGGACGACGTCGTCTGCGTCATCGAGCGTCGGGCTGGTTACCTGTCCCCGCAGCGCCTGCGCACCTCTGTGCTCCGCAAACTGGCCGCGGACGGTCTGCCGATCCATCGCGTCCCGGTGGCCGAGATCCGGCCGGACCCGGCCGTGTGTCTCCCTGACGGCACGGTGGCACCGTACGACGCCGTCGTGGTGGCGGTCGGCGCATGGACGGCGTTGCTGCTCAGGCGCAGCGGACTGCCAACGGCGGGGCTGCGTACCAAACAGATCCAATACACGGTCTGCCGTGCCCAGCTCTGCGGAGTGGGTACGTTCGTCGACGAGACCAGCGGCTTGTACGGGCGACCGGACGAGCCGGGCACCGTCCTGCTCGGCTTGCCCTGCGATCGATGGGACCTGGAGCCGGACGCCGCGATCCCCGACGTCGAGCTCACCGCGCGGGTGCTCAAGCAGGCCACCATGTGCTTCGGCTCCGCGCTGACCAGCGTGTTCCCCGAACGGGTCGTCGCCGCGGTGGACAGCTACGCCGACCCGCCGGGCCTGCGGCTTCGGAGCATCCTCCCGGACTCGCCGCTCTACACGTTCACCGGTGGGAGTGGTATCAGTGCCAAGGCCGCGCTTGCGGCGAGCCGGACCGCCGCCGCGGCGCTGGTGCCCTGACAGGAGCACGCCGTCCAATGCTCAGCATGAGTTCCGCGGAATTTCAGACCGCTGCGGCCGCCTTGCGGGCTGCCATCAGGACGGGATCCCAGACCGGGGAGAAGGGGGGCGCGTAGCCGAGGTCCAATCCCGTCATTTCCTCGACGTTCATCTCGTTCCAGACCGCAAGAGCACAGATATCGACTCGCTTGGCCGCCCCCTCCCGGCCGACGAGTTGCGCACCGAGCAGCCGCCCGGTGCCGCGCTCGGCGATCATCTTGACCGTGATCGGAGCGGCACCTGGAAAGTAACCGGCCCGGGTGGTGGACTCGATTCGCACGCTCACCGACTCGAATCCGGCCGACTGTGCTTCGGCCTCCCGAAGCCCGGTCCGGCCGATCTCCAGGTCACACACTTTGGTGACCGCCGTGCCGACCACGCCGGGGAAGGTCGCATAGCCGCCACCCAGGTTCGTGCCGATCACCCGGCCGTGCTTGTTGGCGTGGGTACCCAGGGCGATATGCATGCGACGTTGCGAGATCCGGTTGAACACCTCTACGCAGTCCCCACCCGCCCACACCCCGTCGTGGCCAGGGACCCTCATCCGCCGGTCGGTCAGCACACCGCCGGTCTCGCCCAGAGGCAGTCCGGCCGCACGCGCCAACTCGGTCGACGGCCGCACACCCAGACCCAGCACCACGATATCGGCGGGGAGCCGCCCGCTCTCGGTGAGCACGGCGTTCACCTGGCCGTCAGGCCCGGTCTCGAAACCCGACACCGGAGTGCGGGTGAGCACGGTAATTCCCATCCCCACCATCGCTTCGCGGACCAGGGCACCCATATCCGGATCCAACGTGCTCATCGGCTCTGGCAATTGATCTACCAAGGTGACATCCACGCCACGGCGCACCATCGCCTCAGCCATCTCGATACCGATGTACCCGCCGCCGACCACGACCGCTCGCTGTGGCCGCCGTGCCAGCCCGGCCAACAGCGCGGTACCGTCGTCGAGGGTCTGCACGCCGTAGATGCCGGGCGCGCGGACTCCGGGCAGTTCCGGTCGTATCGGGACCGCGCCGGTCGCGAGCACGAGATCGTCGAAACTCACCCGGCAGCTCCCACCGCCATCGAGCGGAGCAGCTGTCAGCTTGCGGGCGTCCAGGTCGATCTCGGTGACCTCGGTGCGTAGTCGCAGGTCAATACCGTTCTTCTGGTGCTGCGCCGCAGTGCGAGCGACGAGCTCAGCCAGGCCGTCGACGTCGCCAGAGACCCAGTAGGGAATACCGCAGGCCGAATAGGACACGTGGTGCCCGCGCTCGAAGGCCACCACCTCCAGCGCATCGCGGCCCGCTTGGCGCAGTGCCTGCGACGCCGCACTCATCCCGGCCGCGTCCGCGCCGACGACCACCACCCGCCTCGTCATACTGATCACTCCACCGGATCAACGGTGCCCGGTTTCGTGTGCACCGATGGCTGAGCCTCCAGGACGCCCACAACTTTCATGGTAGGGCGTGCCGACCGGTGCCGGGACACTTTCCTTGCCAGCGACTCTCGACACACGTGAGGTGCAAAGTGGTCGATCAGCGTTTCCACCGGTATCGGGCCGTGTGCTCATGGTCGGGTTCGACCGCTCAGGGCTACGAGAGCTACCTACGGTCTCACCAGGGCAGTTGCCCTCCGGCGGGGGTTACCGTCGAGCTTTCCTCGGCTCCGTCTTTCCGCGGCGATGCCGCGTTGCTGAATCCGGAGCAGCTCGTCGTGCTGGCTGCCGCCTCATGCCAGCTGCTGTCGTTCCTCGCGGTGGCCGCCCGGGTGCGGATCGACATTCGTCGCTATATCGACGAAGCCACCGCAGTCATGGTCGAGGAGGGCACCCGCGGCCGGATCACCGCCATCACCTTGCGGCCCCGGATCACGCTCGCTCCGGGCCCCGGACCGGACCGCCTGCACCGCCTGGTCCAACTGGCCCATGAGCAGTGCTACATCGCCAACACCCTGAACTGCCCAGTTACCGTCGACCCGACATTCGAGATACTCGACGGCCATCCAGTAGGCGACTGAGGGGTCATCTTGGCCGGTCAGTCCCAGACAGCGAGGCCGAGATGGGCGCGGAGCGTCTGGTCCGCGGTCAACAGAGCCACCCCGTCGACGATCGCCTGGGCGGCGATGATCCGATCGAACGGGTCCCGCGCCCAACGCAGCCCAATCGCCACTCCGACCACGGCCGAGTACGACGCCGTGGAGATCGACAGACCGAGTGGCGCGAGGTCTGCCAGCACGACGTGGGAGGGATATGACATTCTGCCGATTTCGAACAGATAGGTGATCTCGAGTTCGACCATCGGGGAGATTGCGAGCGGCTCGGTTTCGAGCAGTCGTTGCGAAGCCATCGGAATGCGCTGCCGTTGACCGTCGTGCAACCAGGCGACCACGTGGGTGTCAAGATGCATTCGGCTCAGGGTTCAGCACCGGAGGATCCAGCAGCAGCGGGTTCCAGTGCTTCGACCAGTCCAGATGGATTAGCTCGTCCGGGTCACCGATGATGCTGCCCGGGTGCGGGATGAGGCGATCCAGTTTGGAGCGTGGCCGCTCCGGCACGATCTGCAACCGTCTACCCTTGCGTTCAATTTCGCCCAACAACCGATAAATGTTCTGCCGCAGCGCCGACGCCGTGACCACCATAGTAACCTCCTGGCTCGTACGTGACCCATTCTCTCGCCCGTACGGGTCCTGGAGCCGGGTCGGGACGTCTTCGCCCGCCACACACTGTGCCGGTAAAGTCGCTTCCTGCAACGGACGGGCGGCACTCGATGAGGCGATCAGGATGGACAAATGGCCTAACGGCCGCTCGGCAAAATGGCCATTCTCGTGTTCGCTTCCGAACACCGCGCCGCCAGCGCGAGCCCTTCACCACCGCGCCGGGAATGGACGAGCACCACCCGGTGTTCCACCGAACCTGATTGAGAACTCAACGAAGGAGGCGGTCATGGCCGCTGTCACCGTCGAGGACTTCACGACGCTGGAACGTGTTCCGGAGCCCGGCCCGCAGGCGCTCGATCGACCGGTCCGGTCGGTGACCACGGCGCCGTCGGGATTCGAGGGGGAGGGCTTCCCGGTGCGCCGGGCCTTCGCCGGGGTGGACCTGCGCGATCTCGACCCGTTCATTCATCTGGACCAGCTGGGCGAGGTCGAGTACGCCCCGGGCGAGCCCAAGGGCACCTCGTGGCATCCGCACCGCGGGTTCGAGACCGTCACCTACATCATGGATGGCACGTTCGAGCACCAGGACAGCAACGGCGGCGGCGGGATGATCACCAACGGAGACACCCAGTGGATGACCGCCGGCGGTGGGCTGCTACACATCGAGCGACCACCGGAGGCGCTGGTCGTCAGTGGTGGGCTGTTCCACGGGCTGCAGCTGTGGGTGAACCTGCCGCGTGCCGACAAGTGGCTCGAGCCCAAGTACCAGGATCTGCGCGCGGACGAGTCGGCCCTGCTCACCACCCCCGACGGTGGTGCGCTGATTCGGATCATCGCCGGTGAGCTGGCCGGCCATCGCGGCCCTGGCTCGACGCACACCCCGATAGCGATGATGCACGCCACCCTCAGCCCTGGCGCCACCATGCGGCTGCCCTGGCGACGCGACTTCAACGCGCTGGTCTACGTGCTCTCCGGGGCGGGCACCGTCGGTCCCGACGGCCGTCCGGTGCACACTGGGCAGCTGGCTGTGTTCGGCCCCGGCGACACGATTACCGTGGCGGGTGCGGTCAAGCAGGAGTCCCGATTGGTCGGCCTCGACGTGGTGATCCTCGGCGGGGCGCCGATCCGCGAGCCGATCGCGTGGGGCGGCCCGTTCGTGATGAACACCCGTGCCGAGGTGCTGCAAGCCTTCGAGGACTACCAGGCCGGCAAGCTCGGAGTCATCCCCGTCCAGGCGGCTGGATCGCCTCACCTACCGTGACGTCATGACTCGCCTGAGCTACGAGAGGTACTGCGCCGAGATCGTTACCCAGACCGACTTGCTGCGGTCCTGCATCAAGGGCGCGGATCTGACGGTCTCGGTGCCCTCCTGCCCCAGTTGGAACCTCGGTCAGCTGTTGCGACATCTGGGCGGCGCCCAGCGCTGGGCCGAGACCATCGTGCGGACCCGAGCGATGCAGCCCCCCTCCGACACAGAATTCCGCTGGTCATTTACCGGCGCCAATCCGCCCACAGCGAGAGCATCGAGATCCTCGGTGATGAACAACTGCTCGACTTCTGGCTGGAACGGATCAGCTTTGGGTGATCGGTGAAGGTCGGGGGTGACACCGTCACTGGATATCCAAGGCGCGCGGTGCGGGCCAGGAGTGCCATTCCAGCCGCCTGCATCGGTTGCTGGGTTAGCCGTCGGAGCTGGTCGGTGGTAAAGGGAATACCCTCGCTGGAACGGCCTGCGGTCGAGCCAACGAGACAGCCTTCGGCGTTGGTGTCGACCAAACCGGCAAAGAGCTCATCGAAGAGTGGCGCGTCGAAGACCACGGCGGTGAGTATGTCGGTAGCGAAGGTAAGGGGATCTACGCCCATACCGACGACGTGGGCGCGAATCTGACCGCTGCTCAGTGCCTCGGTCATCCGGGCAACGAAAGGCCAGGCGTCGTAGTCGATTGGTGTGCTGCTGTGGTTCTCGGGCTCGCCGAGCAGTTCCTCAGCGTATTCACGGACCAGGCAGCGCCACAGTGAGAAGTCATTGAGTTCATGGTGCGGCTGATCGTTCGAAGCTTGGAATATCCCGACCGGCATAACCATGTAGAGCCCGCCGGCGTGGCCGACTTTCGCCGGGTCGCGCCAGTGCAATAGAAAGGTGGCACCACCCCCGGCTCGGTCGTATCGGATGGTGAGTGCGCTGATCGCGACGTTCATTGGTCGACGTGCCGGGTCGCAAGGATTGCCGACCACGGCACGCAAGGGGGTATCGGCTCCCGTGAGCCGGGAGACGGCGTACTCGTGGGCGGCGGCCTCCCCCAGATCGATGCCATCGAAGTAGGTGCCACGCCCGAATACGAGACGACCAGGGGGTCCGGAGAGGTCGGCATCGAGAAGTCGGTAGGTCGAACGGTTCTCGAACACTGCTGGGGAGGCGAGATCGGCCATCGCTGCGGCGTAGGTCGGGTACCGTGAGCCATCGAGACGGATCGGTCGCACTGCGGCGGTGGCCGGGTCAGCACCGGTGAGGCCGATAAACGGTCTGTCCGGTACGAACTCCAACTCCATCACGTCGAGTGGGATCGGCTCGGCGGGTAACCATTCCGGCCTGGTGAGCAAAGGCGCTTCTGCCACCTTTGGCGTGTCGGTGTACTCCTCAGCCGCCGATTGACCCAGCTCATAGCGGTGCTGCTGGAGGTATTCGCGCACTCGCAGCCAGCTGTGCTGACTTTCGGTCAGCAGGCGGTCACCTTGCTGATCAAATAGCGACATAGTGCCCGTTCTACAGGTCCGGAACATATCGATCGACGCCCACAACAGCGCCAAGCGCCACCTCCAGTCCTCATCATCCATCAGGAGAGCGAGGAGATCACGATCTTGCCGAGCGCATGACCGGACTCCACAGCTCGCAGTGCCTGTGGCGCTTCGTCGAAGGGGTAGGTCTGGAGCACCTTGGGATCGACTTTGCCTGCGGTAACCAGGTTAGCGACGGCGGAAACACCCGCCGGGCTGGACCGCAGGAAGCTGCCCCCCAGCTCCGCGACATCGGGATCGACGATCGACACGATCCGGGCGGGATTGGTGATCAGAATGGCGACGTGGCGCATCGGTTCGCCACCGACCATGTCGAGGATGGCATCAACGCCGCCGGGTAGCAGCTCTCGCATCTGCTTGACGACATCGCCACTGTCATAAGGCACCAGGATGGCACCGAGACTTTCCGTCATCGACCGCTTGGTCTCGCTCCCGACGCCGAAGACCGCCGCGCCACAGTTGCGTGCCAATTGTGCGGCCATGACACCGACACCACCACCGACACCGTTGATCAGCAATGTTTCACCCTCGGTGATGTCGAGTTTCTCCAGAGCATCCCAGGCGGTTCCGCCGGCCACCGGCAGCGCGGCCGCCTGCACGAAACTGAGCTGCGGAGGCTTACGCGTGGTGGCCTCGGCGAGCAGCACCGCGTGCTCGGCATAGCTGCCGTGTCCCGGCGCGGTCCTGCCCATCACCTCATCGCCCTCGGCGAATCCCTGGACATCGGAGCCGACCGTTACCACGACGCCGGCCGCCTCGACACCCAGCACCAAGGGGAAGTTGGGCGACGCTTGCGGGTTGGCCATGGCACCGCTGCGAATCTTGTGGTCGACCGGGTTGACCCCGGCCGCCTTGACCTTGATCACCAGCTCACTGGGCCCCGGCGCTGGCTCAGGCCGATCAAACCAGGTCTCCGTCTCGGGACCGCCGTAAGAGGTGTAGCCATAGGCCCTGCTCATCGCCTTCAGTCCTCTCCCTTGTCACGAACCAATCCTTCCTACACGGAAGGGATGTGGATTCTCACCCACAGCACGACCTATCGTCGATCGACGCCGAAGCGGTTTTTCAGGCTGTCCAGCTCCCAGACCGACCGGCGGGCCCGCCGATCCAGCTCAGCCACCAGATCCCGGGCGATCGGGTCGTTTCGCACCCGAGTCGGGGCGATCCGGTCGGCGGTGTCCAGATGCCGGATCGCCTCGGCATCCCGGACGCCTTCGGCCTGGGCCCACCCCCGGGCGAGATCCAGGTGCAACCCGGAGCGGCGGTCCGCCGAGGCGAGCACCGCGGCCAACCGGGGTACGTCGGCCGCGACCCGCTCGGCAGCCTCCGGGCCGCGCTCCAGCTCCACCCCGATCGACACCGACCACGCCGCGACGTTGGCCG
>JBOHHE010000414.1:0-16310 GCA_050700355.1 Pseudonocardiaceae bacterium | reverse complement strand
GTACAAATTTGTACGGCCCCGGCACACTTTCGGCGATCATGATGGCTGACCGAGCTGCTCGGGTCGGGTGCCGGTGCGGAGTACTGAGCCGAAGCCGACTTCGCCTGCGGTGACGTGCTCGACGAGCAGGATGTGCGTGTCCTGGTGGCAGGCCGAAGCCGGACGCGGGGGAGGCACGGAGGTGCATCAGGTCTGAACAGCGAACTCCGAGGGGATCTCTGACGAGGGTAGCCGATCGCGAGCTCAGCAGACTATAATTCTGGTCCATGAGTACGGTTCCGTTGTCTGAAGCGAAGGCCCGGCTCTCGGAGATCGCCGACGAGGTCGGCCGCACGCACGAGCGCGTCCACATTACCCGCAACGGTCGGGAGTACGTCGTGCTGATCGCTGCTGAGGATCTGGAATCACTTGAAGCGACCCTGGAACTGCTTTCCGATCCCCCGGCCCATGAGCGCATCCGCCGCTCCGAAGCCGACTTTGCCCGCGGTGACGTGCTCGACGAGCAGGACGTGCGCGCCCTGGTGGCCGGCCGAAGCCAGATCCAACCCGAGTGACCTACCGGGTGCTGGTCGCCCGCACAGCAGCGCGTCAGCTTACCGATCAAGTCCCCGAGAGTGTGGCCGCAGCCTGCGTGGAATTCCTCTACGGACCCTTGGTGCAGAACCCCGTTAGTGGCCGAGCTGGCGTTGTTCGGATCCTGGGCGGCGCGCTATCGCGGCGAACCAGGAGCGGAGCTGGCGGACCTTGATGTTCTCGTCGTGGTCACCAGCGGGGGACTGGACCGCGGGCCGCTTTACGCCGCCGCCGACCGGGCTCAGCAGCGTCTCGGCCGCCCGGTCAATTCCACGGTTATCACCACCGACCGGTGGGCACGCCAAGGCACCGGTGAGGACCAGTTCGTCGAGGAGATAGCCTCCCGGCCGATCGTGCCCGTGCTATTACTGAGGTGAGCCGTCGGTCACAGGGCGCTCAGGAGATCGAACAGCTCCTAGCTCGACGTCATCTCGAACGAGTCTCGGGCGCCCGTGCCGACGGGACGCCGTGACTGCAGAAGGCACGGCGCCGGTTGGAGACCGCTGAGGCCATCGCTGTCGACGACCCAGAGTCGGCATTTGTCCTCGCCTATGACGCCGCCCAGTTCGTCCGCGAAGCGCTATTGGCACAGCAGACCCATTCAGGCCGGGGGGTACCTCGTCCCCTCGCCCTGTCCCACCCTGCGCGGACGCAAACGCGGTCAGGAGCGCGGCGGGATCGTCGTTGAGTCGGTCCGCTACGACGGCCATCTTCTCGTCACCGATCGCGACACCTTCGCTACGGCCATCCTGAACGGCATCGGACGCGCCAAGGCATACGGCTGCGGTTTACTCAGCCTCGCCCCCATGCGTTCCGCCGCATGACTCGCAGCGGGATCGCGGTGCGGGTGCTCGTGGCGGCGGCACTTAACGAGAGGCCTCGCTCTACGCTGGTCATCATGGCGGACCGGATCTCGGAGCTGCGGCTGACAGCTTTCAAGTCATTCCGTGACGTTGCGCTGCCGCTCTCCCCGCTGGCGGTGCTGATCGGCCGCAACGGTGGCGGCAAGTCAAACGCCCTGGACGCGCTGGAGGTGCTGTCCCGACTGGCGAAGGGTACCGAGATCAGGGATGCGCTGGACGGGATGAGCCGCGATGCGGGCCCGGTGCGTGGCGGCGTTGAAGGATGCCCTCCATACGGATCTGAAACGTTCGAGCTCGGGATCACTGTCCGGCAGGCCAGTGGGGGCGATATCCGGCTCGACGTCCGCATCCAGGCACGGCCGCAGGTTCAGGTGCTGTGGGAGCGGCTGGTGGGAAACGTCGCCGGGCGTCGTCGTATGCTTCTGGAGACACTCGCCCCGGATCCGCACCGAGCGGACATTGAGGTGAAGCTGTGGAACGGCAAACAGGGCCGCAACCCGCATCGGATGTTCCGTGCCTCCCATCTGGTGACCGCGCAGCTGCCGCTGCGGTTGGAGAGCAGGACGGAAGCTGAGCGGTGCATCCTCCAGACGGCTACGACCGCCTTGGGGGTCCTGGGCGGCGTGTTTCATCTTGATCCCGTACCACACCTCATGCGCCACTACGTGCCCGAGCAGGATGTGGTGCTCCGCCGCACCGGCGAGAACCTCAGTGCGGCGGTCGCGCGGCTCCGCCACGATGAACCCACCAAGTTCACCGAATTGGTCGACGTCATCAAGGACCTGCCCGAACACGAGATCCGAGCGATCGAAATTCGCCAGGGCGGCTTCGGGGAAGTGATGCTCGGGCTGAGTGAGGTCAACGACGGTGCGCTGACGACCGTGTCGGCTCGCCAGATGAGTGACGGAATGCTTCGCATGACGGCGATCGCGACGGCGTTACTCACCGGCAGCCAGGGGCTCGCAATCGACAGTGCGGCAGCTGATTCACAGCCTCTCACACTCGTGCTCGAGGAGCTGGAGAACGGGCTGCATCCGACGCAGGCCGCCCGGGTACTCAATCTCCTCAAGGCGTCTGCTGCGCAGCAGAGTTATCAGGTTGTGCTTACCACGCACAGCCCGGCGTTGCTCAACGCACTCAACGGGAACGATCATCCGGAAGTGGTGCTGATTCGACGTGATCAGAATACCGGTCGCAGCCGCGCGACACGGTTGGTGGACCTGCCGAACTATTACGCAATGATGGCTTCCGGTGGCCTGGGTGATGCTGTGGCCGCTGGCCGACTACTCGACCCGGACCGCCCTTCGCGCATTGACAGCCTCGAACTCGACAAACTCCTCGGGATCGCGTGACGAGACTCTCTCCGTCCACTGCGGATAGGCCCAATGCTGATGGTGCCCCCGCCCTACCCACGTACGCCGTATCTGTGGGCCTCTGGACCGACGAGCCAGGAAGACCGGGTCTTGCCTCCGGCCGACGTCTCGGATTGGCTACAGCGGCCCGTGGTCGCGTTCCGCTGAGCCTTCTCCGCTTCATGGACAGCTTGCCGGGCAACCCAGTTCGGCGATGGTTCGGCGAGTGTTCGAGGCTGAGTAGCTCCGACGCTCTAACGGTGAACTTCCAACCATGCGCCCGGCGCTTGGCGGCGCCTTGGTGCATGATCACTGCAACCATCTCTTCGGCAGGCAGGCCATTCATCGAATGGTGGGGGACTACTCCTGAAGAGACGAGGGAGTGGTGGGGTCAGGTAAGGTCGTTGGACTTGTGGTGTTTGACGGCCTTGATCCAGGCGGCCAGCTCGGGACGGGTACAGAACAGCACGGCACCGTCGAGGCACTTACTGTCACGCACCGCGATCAGGTCGTTATGCAGTGCCGCCAACTCGACGCAGTCGTCAGTTCCGCCGTTGAGCCCACTGCGGCTGCTCTTGCGCCACACCGCGCGGGACAGGTCCACTGGGGGCATCCCGCGCCTCCTTTCCTGGTCAGCGGTACTGCGCCAGGGTAGTGGAGATGAGGTCGACGGACTCGGCCGGGGATAACGCGAGCGAGCTGAGCACGGCGAAGCGCATGATGCAGCGCCGCACATGGTCCTGCTCCTCCAGGTAAACCGGGCCCGCGGGCCCCTCCACGTAGCCGACGTCATGCGCCAGGTCGGGCAGCGTGAGGATGGTGAACGCTCCCTCCATCCCGGGATGTGGGCCGACCGCGAACGGCAGCACCTGGACGGTGATGTTGGGTGCGCTGATCAGCTCCTGCAGGCGTTCGAGTTGGCCGCGCATCACCCGGCTGTGACCCACCGGGCAGCGCAGTACCGCCTCGCTGAGGATCACTTCGTAGGCGGGCGGGTCGTCGCCGGTGAGCACATGCTGGCGGATCATCCGGGCGGCGATCCGGTTCTCCAGTCCCTCAATGGGGGTGGAGGGTGCGAGGCTGGTGATCAGGGCGCGGGCGTAATCCGAGGTCTGCAGCAAGCCGGGCATCAGGGCCAGCTCGAACTGGCGCATCGTAGTCGCCGCCTGCTCCAGCCCGACCATAGTTTGGGTGGCCTTCAGCAGTGGACTGGACTGCCACCAGCCCTTTTGGCGGGCTTCGCGGGACATTTGGATCAGGGATGCGGTCTCGTCGACGGGCACCTTATAGACCTCAGCCAGCTGTTCGACCTCGGCGGGCTGGGGCACGTAGATCCTGGTCTCAACGCGCTGGAGCTTCGAGCGTGACCAGCGCTTTGAGTGGGGTTTGAGCCGATCGGCGGCCTCCTGAATCGTCAGCTCGTTGCGGTCCCGGTGACCCCGCAACGACTCCGCGAGCTGCCAGAGCCGCAGCGTCGGGCTGACTCCGCGTTCCATCCTGACCTCCTCAGCTCCGGCAGCGCAGCGTGCACCCATCTGGGTGAACACGAGAGAAACCCGTTGTTGATATGGGTTTCCCAATTCATGCTCGGCGTACCCAATCATAGGGCGTTCGGCGGAGCGCACCACCTGCGGCACGCCGACGCGCTGGACCACCCCACCGACACCGGGAGGCTGAGCATGACGATCCAGGAGCACGACGGCGACAACGCGACGGAACTCGAAGCGAAGGAACTCGACGCGGCTGATCTCGAACCGCTGGGCACCGAGGAGGAGTTCGCCGAAGGGGTGCGCGAGTTGGTCGCCTCGTCGGCGCCACGGGTGTTCGCACTGGTCGAGGAGTACGGCGAGCGGGTCGACGGCTGGGTCATCTTCTGGGGAATGGCCTTCGACGACGAGGAACGAGCCGAGGTCGTCAGCGCCGACTTCTGCTCATCCGGGCTCGGCGTCCGCTCATTCGGAAGCTTCTCCTCGGCCGAGCGTGCCCAGCAGACGTACTCACGACGCCGGAAGGTCCGCCTCGTGTGGACCAGCACCCCGGCGACTCGCCGAGCCGACCAGACAACATAGCGGGCTGAGCGGGCTACCGATCGGTGATGGCGATGGAACTCTCCAGCAGACTGCCGAAGTACAGCTTGCCGTTGCGCTCGCGCACTCCGGTCAACATGTGGAAGCCCTCGATCTCGCCTTTGTAGGAATGCACGACCTGGCCTTTGTCGTTCACCCCGAGCACGCCCACCGTTCGGGACGGTGCTGGCTGCAATCTTTCCGGCAACTGGAGAACCAGCGAGCGCACCGGACCGGGCATGCGTTGCACGACGGTCGCTGCCGCGATCCGCAGACTCGGCACCGCTATCCAGATCAGCCCGTCGCTGCCGGTCGAGGAGTTGTCCGGATACCCGGCGAGATCATCGAGGAAGATATCGTTGGTTCCCGCATGGGGACCAGCCAGCCACATTCGACGGACTCGGTATCCGCCGGACTCGGCGACCGTCACGAACGACTCATCCTGGGCCAGCGCGACCCCATTGGCGAAATGCAGACCGCTGAGCAGCTCGTCGATCGTGCCGTCGGGGCTCCGCCGAAACAGCCGACCGGTCTGGGTCTGCTGGATGAGGTCCTTACGCCATTCGGGAATCGGGTAGCGCTGGGACGAATCACTGAAGTAGATCGTGCCGTCCCCGGCGACGGCCGCGTTGTTGCACGCGATCAGCGCCGTGCCGGCCACCGAGTCGGTCAGCGTGCGCACCGCCCCGGTCGAGATCGTCACCGCGAGCAGGCCCTTGTCAGAAGCGCACACGACCAGTTCGTCGTCGCCGTGGAACTCGAGTCCGAGCGGACGCCCGGGGAGCTCGGCGATGGTCTCGATCTTGTCCCCGGCTCCGCTGATCCGCAGGATCCTGCCGTCGGCAAGGCCGGTGTAGATGCTGCCCTGGTCGTCGACAAGGACGTCCTCGGGACCTTCGCCGTTGACCGGGTGGACCGTGACGTTACTGAACTTCATGGACTCACGTTACTGCGCGAGCGGGGTGGAACCGCAAGGCCACTATCGACGGCCAGGGCAGGCAGTGGCCCGCCCCTCCTCCATAACCCCAGAGGACGCGGTCAGCGCAGGGTGACTTGGCGGCCGTGTAGGCCGCGGAGGGCGCGGCGTTCGGGGTCCGTGAGGGGGATGGGGTTCAGGGCGGTCGCCAGGCGGGAGGCGAAGGACTCTGCGGCGGTGGTCCACTCGCGGGCGTGACGTTCGCGGTCCAGGTCCCAGACGGGGACCAGCAGGCCGTGGGCGCGGAAGGTGCCCGCGTAGCGGGAGCCCTCACCCAGGTCCAGTTCGTTGCGGGCGGCGAGCCGGGCCAATGCGGCGAGCAGCTCCTCCTCCGGCTCCGGGCGAACCCAGCGCAGGTGCGCCTTGTCGCCCGCGTCGACCCAGTAGGCCGCCTCGATGCCGCCGCCGATGATCGCCTCGGTCGGCATGATCGCCTCGTTGGCCCGCTGCATGGACAGCGCCGCCGGACCCACTGGGGGTTCCTCGCCCGGGATCCACCAGCCGAAGTCGGAGTGCAGCGTCACCTCCAGCCGTGCATCGGGAATGAGCAGGTCCTGCAGCCGGATCTGCTCGTCGGCCTTCGGGTCGACGGCGGGCAGCAGGGCACCGGGTGCCGCGTTCAGCGCCCAGTGCACCGCCCGGCCGAGGTCGCGGGACACGTCGCCGGAGCGGCTCAGCACCTGCAGCGCGACCAGCGCCGTCCCGTCACTGCGGACCAGCGCGGCGGCCGCCGTGGGGAGCACGGTGGCCAGCATCACCTCCCGCTCGGCCGGGTCGGCCAGCGACAGCGGCGCGGTCGCCGAGGGCACGAACTCCCGGAGCGCAACGAGCTGGCACTCTGCGGCCAGCCCGGCGTACGGCCGGATGACGATGACGTCCCCGGCGCCACCGGCTGCGCCGTGGCAGGCCTTGTACCGCTTGCCGGAGCCGCACGGACACGGCTGCCTGGGTTTGCACTGATCTGTGGCAGGCATTCGCCGCACGCTACGCGTCCGCCCTCGGCAGTAACAAAGCACGGGTCTGTGCCGGGCGGTTGGTGGCCAGATAGGCAACTCCGATGTCGGCGCACAGGGTGACGTCGGCCGGGTCGTCGGCCGTCCAGCAGTAGGTGGGGTGACCGCGTGCCGCGGCCCGCTCGACGAACCCCGGATCCGCGCGCAGGGCGCGCATGCCGGGCCCGGCGATGTCGGCCCAGGGGGGTAGCCAGCCGGAGCGCACCGTGTTCAGGACACTGATCAGTGCCACGGTCGGCAGCTTGGGCGCTTCGGCCCGGACCTGGCGCAAGGCGAGCGGGGAGAACGACATGACCAGCACCTGGGCTTCCTCCCGGTGCTGCGGGGCGGCCAGCCCGTGTCTGGCCAGCAGGGCCACCAGCTTCGCCTCGACCAGCCCGCCGTGACGCACGGGATGCTTGGTCTCGACGAACAGCTGCACCGGTTTCGGCCAGTCGAAGACCAGCCCCAGTAACGCTTCCAGGGTGAGCAGGTCCGCTTCGTCCGGGTGTGGCCTGGCGACCCGCTGAATGATCAGATCGTCAGCGCTGTCCAGCTCGTCCTGCCAGCCGCCGTATCGATGCCTGGCGAGAGCTTCCAGGTTCAGCTTGCTGACCACACCCCGCCCGGTGGAGGTGCGATCCACCCGCCGGTCGTGGATGCAGACCAGATGGCCGTCCCTGGTCAGCCGGACGTCGCACTCCAGTCCCTCGGCACCCTGCTCCAGGGCCAGCGCGTAGGCGGCCAGGGTGTGCTCGGCGCGCTGCGCCGACGCGCCCCGGTGCGCCACGATCAGCGGCGTATTCATCGACACTGCTCCATGATCCTGGCTCACGGTAACGACCGCAGTCGCCTGACCGTGGTCAACCCGGGATAGCTTCACTTCCTATTCGGACGGTGACCATGCGGCGGACGCCCCGCAGCCGCACCGGACTGAGCAGTCGGGTCAGCCGCCGCACCACGATAATCGTGGTGATCGCCACCACCCCGGCCACCAGGTCGGTGATCAGATGCAGCAGCACGCCGTCGGCGCGGGCCTGCACCCCATCGCGGAAGCCCCACAACATCGTGACGGCGGCCAGCACCAGCCCCGTCGCCCAGGCCATCCACCAGAAGGCGACCAGGGGAGAGGGGCGCGGTCTGCGGTCGGGATCGCAGCCCAGCGCCGCATGTTCCAGCTCGGCCAGCACCGCGCCCGGCAGCAGCAGGTTCACTCCCGGCACCAGGACACCCGCGACTATTTGTCGGGTGGATCGGGGCGGCCGGACCCCGATGGCCTGGGCCGCGGCTGCGCAGGCATGCACCAGCCAGCCCAGCGTGGCGGCACCCGCCAGGACGGCCGCGAGCAGCGCACTCATTGCGCCGATGATCACGATCGCGTCGCTGACGTACAACGGCCAGGCAGGCACCGCATCGGTACGGCTGTCCAGCAGCAGTTTGTAACGCCACCCCTCGGCGCCCGCGGTGCCCAGCACCAGCACGGCGGTCAGGCAGAGCAGCGGGACCGCGATGGCGGCCAGGGACCGCATCCGTTCCACCTCGTCCAGCTGCGGTGCGGTCGGCGGCCTCGGTGGTCGCCAGGTGACCAGCGGGAATCCCCAGTTCGGGGGAGATGGGTAGGACGGCGGGCCGGTATAGGGCATCCCGAGGACCTAATCCTCGCGGACGCCGAGCAGCACCATACTCTGATGATTCCATGTCCCAGTGTGTGCGCAACGTGAGCCCGACACCCCTGATGAGCGAAGTCGATGAGATCGTACTGGATCATGACATGGTTGCTGACCGGTGGCGCCGGCTACATCGGCTCCCATGTCGCGCATGCCCTTCGCGCGAGTGGCCGCGCCGTCGTGGCACTCGACGATTTGTCCACCGGGTACTCCTCCCGGCTGCCCGAGGGGGTGCCCCTGATCCGGGCCTCGGTGCTCGACCTCGCGACGGTGGTCCGCACGCTGCGCCGGTATCGCATCACCGGCATCATCCATCTTGCGGCGAAGAAATCAGTCAGCGATTCGGTAATCCGACCCGGCTATTACTACCAGCAGAACGTGGTCGGTCTGCGTCGGCTCCTCGAGGCCATGCGCGCCACTGACATCTTTCGGTTGGTGTTCTCCTCCAGTGCTGCGGTCTACGGCAACGCCAGCACAGGCGTTCTCGACGAAATGTCCGGCACCGTACCCGTGAGTCCCTATGGGAAGACCAAACTCCTCGGTGAAGACCTGGTGCGTCGAGCCGGGCTCGATACCGGCTTATCGTGGCTTGCGTTGCGCTATTTCAATGTCGTAGGCGCCGCAAAGCCACACCTCGGTGACATCGGCGTCGCCAACCTTGTTCCGATGGCGTTTCACGCACTTGACAACCGGCGGTGCCCGCAGATCTTCGGTAACGATTACCCCACCCCGGACGGAACCTGCGTGCGTGATTACGTCCACGTCGCCGATGTCGCCGATGCCCACCTGAGCGCCGCCGCTCACCTCGAACACCACCACGCGGCGACCGTCTACAACATCGGCACCGGGATCGGGTCATCGGTCAAAGAAGTCCTCGACACCGTGCGCCGCATCACTGGTCACTCGTTCGAGCCGCAGGTCGTGGGCCGCCGCATCGGTGACCCCGCCACGGTCGTCGCCCGGACCACGGCCATCGAAGCTGCGCTGGGCTGGAGCGCCTGTCACGACCTGCAGCAGATGGTTGCCAGTGCCTGGTCCAGCTGGCGAGCTCACTAGATCCGGCTCAGCTGAGCTCCGCGAAGGCGTCATGCACCGCCGCGCAGGCGTGGCTGATGTCCTCCTCGGTCAGCACGGAACAGATGAACCAACAGGCCAGTGCGGACGCGTTGATGTGAACCCCGCGCCGCAACAGCGCATGCCGGAACGCGTCGTAGCGCCCGGTGTCGAGGGCAAAGGTGTCGCGGTACTGGCTGATCGGCGCCCCGGCCGCGGAGAACACGACCTGGAACATCGCTCCGACACCCTGCACCGCACACGGCACACCGTGGTCTCGGGATGCCTTGCGGATCGCGTCCATGACGCGCCGGCCCGCGTCGGCTATTCGCTCCGTGACCGCCGGGTCGGCCAGCTCCGTAAGAGTTCCCAGTGCGGCAGTCGCGCACAATGGTGATCCGTTGTAGGTGCCGCCGTGTTTGATTCGGTTGGCGCCGATCTGGTCCATGATGTCCCGGCGACCGGCGAACGCCGCGATCGGTAGCCCGCCGCCGAGCGCCTTCGAATAGACCGCGAGATCGGGAAGCACACCGAAAAGGGTTTGCGCGCCACCTGGCCCGGTGCGGAAACCCGTGCAGATCTCGTCGAAGATCAGCACAATCCCCCGTCTGGTGCACTCCGCCCGCAACGTTTCAGGATAGCCCGGCACCGGCATCGTGCAGGCATTGTTGGCGACGATCGGTTCGCAGATCACCGCGGCGATCTCGCCCCGGTGCGCATCGAGCACCGAGCGCAGCACCTCAGCGTCGTTCCACGGACAGATCACCACATCGGCCAGCACACTCGACGGGATGCCGGGGGAGTGCGGCCGGGAGACCGGCGCCTCATACGGGCCGACCTCGGCGGGAGTCGGACGGTTCGAGACCGCGAGCGCGTCGACCCAGCCGTGGTAGTGGCCTTCGAACTTCAGGATCCGGGAGCGGCCGGTGAAGCCGCGGGCCGCGCGCACCGCCCCCTGGATCGCCTCAGAGCCGGAATTGGCGTAGCGCACGAGATCGGCGCAGGGCACCAGGCGACAAATCAGTTCGGCCAGCTCGACCTCCGGGACATTGCAGGTCCCGAACATCACGCCCGTGGAAAGGACACTGGTCAGTGCGCTGGTCAACGCCGGGTTGGCATGCCCGTGGACCGCGCAGCCATAGGAAATGAGGTAGTCGATGTACTCGTTTCCGTCGACATCCCAGATCCGCGCCCCCGACCCGCGCTCGATATACAGCGGATATGGATGCGGTCCCGTTGTGGTCAGCCGGGCGGATGAGCTGATCCCCCCGGCGAGGGACCGCTTCGCCCGGTCGAACCAGGCTCGACTTCTCTCGGTCGTCGCGTGCTCGGGTAAGCCGAGGGCGACACCATCGGTTCTTGTGTGGGTCATCTCCGGCTCCTACTCTCGGTCATCATCATCGACGTCCTCATAAGGAGTCTTACGCATGGCTGACAAGGTGGCCGTCATCACCGGGGCCGGCAGCGGTGTTGGGCGCGCCTGTGCTCTCGCGCTCATCGACGACGGCTGGGCGGTGGTGCTGGCCGGTCGTCGGAAGGCCGCACTTGAGGAGACCGCCCAGCTCGCCGGAGACGCCGCGGATCGGGCCGTTCCGATGGCGGCTGATGTCACTGACGCCGACGCTGTCGACCGTTTGTTCGCCACCGTTGATGAGCGATTCGGGCGGGTCGACATGCTGTTCAACAATGCCGCTGACACCATGCCATACACCCCGACCGAGGATGTCGCCGTCGAGGATTGGTATCGCGTTCTCAACTCCATTGCCACCGGCACCTTTCTGTGTGCGCAGGCGGCCTACCGGATGATGAAGAACCAGTCACCTCGCGGCGGCCGAATCATCAATAACGGAGCTCCGTCGGCGCAGGTCCCCCGGCCGGATTCGATCGCCTTCACCGCGGCCAAGCACGCGGTCGCGGGGATGACCCGATCGCTGTCCCTGGACGGCCGCCAGTACGACATCGCGTGCGGCCAAATCGATATCGGTAACGTGGCGCGGCCCGGGCGGGCCCAGCCTGCCGTCAAGCAAGCCGACGGCACCTTCCAGGTCGAGCCGACCATGGACGTCCGTCATGTCGCGGACACGGTCGTCGCGATGGCGAACCTGCCGTTGGCCGTGAACGTGCAGTTCGTCATGGTGATGCCGAGCGCAATGCCTTATGTCGGCCGTGGCTAGGCCGCGGTCCGGTGGCGGAGCGACCGGCAAGGCACCTGCCACGTACGCCTCGATTCCATCGTCCTCGGGAAGCCGGTCGAACAACTCCCAGGCGAGCATGCGGTGCAGCCCGTCGAGGTGGGTGAGCCCGTCTTTCACGGAGAGATCCTCGTAGTCAACGGTGCCGATGGCGCGGGTACTCAAGAAGAGCGGGGTCAGCGGTGACCTTTGCTGCCAGACGAGTTTGCCCCAACAGGTCGGGTTCGCCGCGGCGTGCCGCCGACCCTCCGAGCGCAGCCGCCGCGCCGTCGACGCGACAGTCAGCCCGGACTTCGGGATGAGCTCCCGGCCCCCTCCCTCACTGAGATGCCACGGCAGCATGACGCCGAGGATGTCGCGGCGGCCCAGCAGCACCCTGCTCCACTGGCCCAGCAACGCGTTCGCATTCCGCAGGTGCTGCTCGGCTTCGCTGTTGGTGTTCGCCTCGTGTGCCCGATCCAGAGCGTGTTCCTGATAAAAGCGCCGCAACACGTCGTCGAACGTGACCGCGGCCAGAATCTTCATATCCCGGCCCTGCTCAGACCAGTTGGTCTGATGTATTCGGCGAAGTGATCCTCGGAGAAGAGCTCAGGCCACCGTCCACGGTCCAGCCCGAGGTCTCTGGCCCGGGCGAGCATGTATCGCCAGTACGGCTTGACCGTCGGCCAACGGACGCCACCTTCGCAATACGAGCTGTCGACCAGGTAACGCAGTTTGTCCGACTCCGCCGATGCCGGACGGCGCGCATGGAACAGCGCCGAGTGCAGCAGGATCGTTGATCTCGGTGGCAATTTTCCGATGAGTATCTCACCGGGCAGCTCGGCTGTGCCCAGATGGATACGAGCAGTTTTCTCTGCGACCTCCCGGTGCGATCCGGGGAGTACGACCAGACCGCCCATTGATTCGTTGAGACCGCCGAGATAGTGCATCGTGTGGATCATGGTGTAGGTACGGTCGACCTGTGGGTTCTGCTCGTAGTCGTGGTGCCAGTCCTTCCCCGCCGACCCGGGGTCGCGCCGGTCGCTATGGAGGTGATGGAAAGCGAACGTCGGCCCCAACAGCTGAGCGAGAATTCCCATCAGGGGCGGATGGCCGATAAGCTCGCCATGAGCTTCCATCTCGAGTTCCATGACCGGTGGTGGTCCTGACGACTCGGGATCGACACACGCCGCGATCGAGTCGGTCCGGAGCCTGGTATCCACCCATCGGTCGACCTCGGATTGGAGACGGACCGTCAGATCGGCTGGGAGAAATTCGGGAAGAACCAAAAAACCGAGTTCGGTGAAGCGTTCAAGCTGAGTGGCGTCAAGGCTCAAGGAATCTTGATTCTGCATGAGTCGGTCCCCGTTCTTGTTCCGTTGACTGGGCATGTGGTGGGCGTCGGGAAACGGATCAAGAGGTACGGGCGCCATCGCTTCGGTCGGTTCGAGCGGTGGGTCGACGCCCCCGGGCAGGCAGCACCGGGCGCGCCGCTTCCCTCTCTCATAACCCTATGTTGCCTGACCGACCGCGAATTGTTAACCCTGAATTAGTGACCTGTTCCCCCGGCGTCAGGTTCAGCAGCGGGACCGCGACGGCGGCCAGGGACCGACCTAGATCACGGTTGGCGGTGCACTGGTCTCCGCTATCAGGGGGCGGCCGTCGGCCAGCCAGGATTCCATCCCACCCTCGACGTTCACCGCGTCCAGCCCCTGCGCCTGGAGATAGGCGGTGACCCGCGCGGACCGGACGCCCGCGCGGCACACCACGTGCACCGGCGAGTCCGGGAAAGCCGTGACGATCTCGTCAAGCCGCAGCGGCACCTGCCCCATCGGCACGTGCACCGCGTGCGGCGCGTGTCCGGCCCGCCATTCGTCGTCCTCGCGGACATCGAGCAGCACCACGTCGTCTGGCAAGGTGAATACCGGCAGGCCCTGGACCATCCCCTGATGATCCCACGGCATCACCGGGTGCGCGGCATGAGCCTGCCCCACCACCTCATGACCCCTCGGATCACGACTTAAACAGCCCTCGGATCACGGAACGAAGAGCTGGTTAGGTGGCCAGAAGGCGCCAGCCCTGGTAACTACGAGCAGGTTGGGGTAGTCGGTGTGCCGGCCAGCCGGTTGCGGACGAAGGAGGCGATGTCGGGGAGCGCGGCCCCGAACACCTCGACGTGCCCCTGATCCGGGTGATAGCTGGCGGTAACCTGCGCGCCGATTGCGCAGTAGCGCTGCAGGAGCTCACGGCTGGTCGCCACCGGTACGGTGTTGTCGCTCTCGCCGTGCACGAGCAGTACCGGTGCGTCGGGCCGGAGGTGTCCGGCGTCGTTCTCCATAAGAAGTTTGACGAACTCAGGCGTGTTGAGCACGCTGCTGACTCCGGAATCCACACCGACCGCCTCATAGGCGTCCGCAAGAATCTCACCCAGGCATTGGCCCGGGATGCGCTCCAGCACCGCTTGGCCCGCTTCGGTCAGTCCGGCAATGTCGAGTTGCGGATAAGCGACTCGGTAACCGTGTACGGCCATCATCAGATAGCCGACGTACGGCCCGCCGGCCAGCTGCTCGTCGAGGATGTCGAGCCGGGAGGGAGCCGAGACCGCAACCACGCCCGCCAGCGGGAGCTCCGGCGCGTACCGCGGTTGCATCTCCGCGGCCACCAGTGCCGCGGCGCCGCCCCGCGACTGTCCCATGATCACAGAGGGGGACTCCCGCGAGCCGGTAAGTGCCATCGCCGCCCGGATCGAGTCGAGCACGTCGTCCCCCGCCGCCCGGTTGACGATGAACGGATGCTCCCCCGGCGTTCCGAGCCCCTCGTAGTCGCTCGCCACGAAGATCAGGCCCTCGTTCGCCACTGCGGCCATCAGTGGTACGGAGACGCCATCACCCTCGAAGTAATCCCTCGACGGCGCGCACTGGTCGGCAAGGCCCGGGCTGCCGTGCGCCCAGGCGAGGATGCCTCGTGGCAGCTCGGGTGGCGGTCCGGTGGGCTCGAACACGACACCTGACTCGGCGACGAGGCGTCCGTCGACGCCCGTCGACCAGTAGAGGATGGCGTGCCCCTGCGTCCCCTGCGGGGAATCCAACGGCCGGACCCAGATGAGATCGCCGGGCTGGGCGCCGTCCGGCGCGGGCGGTGGGAGGTAGAACGCCAGACCCTCCGGCCCGACCGGGGCAGCAGGTCGCTTGGGCCCGGCCGCTGCGGCAGACTCCTCGCTAGCAGCCGACGTGCAGCCAACGGCAACTCCCAACACGCAGCACAGGAGCAAACTCAGCCGCGTACGGCGCATACGAGCGACACTATCAGCGCGACCCACCGTGTACCGGTAACCTTCTCGATCTTGCGAGCAGGCTCAGGCAGGGCACCCCTTTGCACGACCGACAAGCCGCGTACCGGCGTTCTATACAGAGCCGTATACTGCCGTACGTGACTGTACAGCCGCTTGAACCTGACCCCGGGGGTGTCATCGAAGTCCCCGCCGCTGACGCCCGCGCCCGCATGGCGGAACTACTTGATCTCGTCGAGGACGGGCAGTTCGTGTATCTCACCCGCCACGGTCGCCGCGTCGGGGTGATCATGCCAGCGGACATCGGCGAGAACTACGAGCGCATGGAGGACGACTACTGGGCACGCCGCGCGGCCGACGCGGAGCAGGGCGAGCTGATCCCCTGGGAACGGGCGCTGGTCGAACTGGAAGGTGGCCGGGAGGCGTGAGATACCGCATCGAGATCGAAGCCGATGCCCTCAAGACGCTGTCAAAGCTCGACAAGCCCGCGCGGCGCCGCCTCGAAGCGGCCATCGACCGCCTCGCCGAGGACCCCCGCCCGGCCGGCGTCGTCGCCATGAGGTCCATGCCCGGTCACCTCCGGCTGCGGGTAGGTGACTACCGGATCGTGTACGCGGTGCACGATCATCGGCTGCTGGTGCTGGTCGTCGAGCTGGGCCACCGCCGCGAGATCTATCGCTGAGGAATTCCCAGGCGCGGCTACTCCGCATCCAAGGCGTTGTCGATGTCCTCGACAGTGACCTCCGGGACGCCGAGGTGAGCGAGCATCCTGGCCTGCCCAAGCTGCACGCCCACGACGTCACGGTGCAGTTTGTCGAGCGTGTCGCCGTAGCCGCCTTCGATCTTCGCCAACCGGGCTTCCACCGTGCGCGGGCGCTGCTCCAACGTGTGCAGTGAAGCCATCCGGTCATCCTTCCCCTTACGAGTCCGGCGCATCGAGATCGCCTCGCTCACCGCTACGTCGATACCTCCTACTCGATCCTGCAGGCGATGGCCACCAATGACCTCCCAGAACTCGAGCAGGCCGTTCACCGCCTCACTGCGGTCATCACCGAGAACCGACGGTGCTACACGTATCTGCCGCCACCGCTCCCAAATCGTACGGGACCGTTTCGGGCAATCACCCATACCAACAAAATCTGTCGCCGGTGCACCCACGACGAGACGCTCCACTGGGGTCCGGCTTTGGGAGCCGGAATCAGCGCCTAACGATCTTCGGTCGCTAACACTGCAACGGCCCTTCGACATGTCGGCAGGTGTGCCAGCGACCGAAAACAGATCTTGATCGTCGAAACTGTGCTGTAGCCG
>JBOHHE010000413.1:0-9606 GCA_050700355.1 Pseudonocardiaceae bacterium | reverse complement strand
ATGCCGTCAGCCAACCCTGCTCGTCGAGCCCGCGAGGCTCTTGGGGCCCGTCTCAGGGAAATCAGGAAAGATGCCGGTTTGACGGGCAGGGCACTCGCCGGTCTTACGGGCTGGCATTTCACCAAGGCGTTGGGACCGTCCGGGATCATCGAATACGGCCAAGTGAAGGTGGCTTATACCCGGCTACTGACCGACGACGACGTGGCCCAGATCGGATGCGTGTCGCTTACTGCAACCACCCTGCAGCATTTTGTGCCTAAAGCGTTCGAGGTGCGCCTGACCGTGATCGGGGATCAGCGGTTCCCCATCGCGATTCACGCCGGCACCGAAGCGGCTCATACGGACTGGCGATCGGATCCCTCAGCGTTGACCTACGAATTCGTGTCCCTGCCGGACACTGTGGCCGACGGCGTATCGCGGTATTTGAAGCGGATGAATCTGGTCTACGCCGGATTGGACTTTGTGGTCACCCCGGACAACCGTTGGGTGATGTTGGAGGCCAATTCAGGGCCACAATTCGGCTGGCTGGAGACGGCGACCGGGGCGCCGATGGTGGCCGCGGGCAAGCTCACCTCACCGGAATGGCAGGAGGCTGTCTTGGCCGTGCCGCGCCACGAGTTCGTGCCGGAGTTCTATGAGCGAAGTCCTGACCCAGTGGGGCCTGCGGTCTGGCAGCGGGTGTCCGCGTCATCGCCCGACACCCGCGAACGCTGGTGGAACGCCGTATGGTCGAACACCTCCCTGGTGACGCAACTGGACGACGTGGGGCGCTGCGGGGCACAAATCGTGACCGGCCCGTCGTCGTCCTCCTCGGCGCCGTCGTTGATGACTCGCATGCTCGAAACGCTCGATATCCACGACGGGCACCGGGTCCTGGAGATCGGCACCGGCACGGGATACAACGCGGCCCTGCTGAGCCATCGCCTCGGGGAGCACAACGTGTGCTCCGTTGACGTGGACGCCGAGCTCATCGACAGTGCCCGGCAGCGGCTCGCGGCGCTGGGTCACCGGCCGACGCTGGCCGCGGTGGACGGAGTGGACGGACTGCCGGAGTACGCCCCTTACGATCGGATCATGGCCACCTGCGCGGTGTCCTGCGTACCGTGGTCGTGGGCCGAGCAGGTCAGGCACGGTGGGCTCATCCTGGTCGACGTCAAACCCAGCGCTTCCGTCGGCAACCTGGTGTTGCTGCGCCGGGAGACCGACCGGCTGGAGGGCCGGTTCGCCTCCGGATACGCCACGTTCATGCACATGCGAACTCCGGCCTTCCACGTCGAGCCCCAGCCCCCGCACGTCACCGCGCCGAGGCTCGACCGGGACGACCACGCTGATCTGCGAACGCCTGTGGGAGAACCCTCCGCTGTGGTTCCTGCTGCACCTGTGGCAGGGTGGGCGCCTCGGATTCGGGTATGCGAGGGACCCCCATACCGGCGGCCCCGGTCCCGTCTTCTTCTCGGCCCAGGACGGTTCCTGGTGCGAGCTCTCCACAGCGCAGGAGGACGGAACCCGCCAGGTATGGGAGGGCGGCCCCCGCCGCCTGTGGGCCGGCATCGAGGCGGCGAGGGAGTTCTGGCACCGGCACGGCGAACCCGCCTGGCACCGTTTCGGTCTCACCGTCACCCCGCACCGTCAGACGGTCTAGTTGGACGCACCCGACAGCGACCACCAGTGGCGGATCGACTGTCCGTCACCACTCGGCGGCTAGCGATCTTTGGTCGCTGTCTACGCCGCATGAGGACCGTCCACCGGCGGTCTGACGGAGGAATGCGGGGGAGCGGGTGGCCGAGTCCTACGCATATTCCGATCGGGAGATTGGGTTATGCGCTGGCTTGGATTCGGGCGGCGAGAGCTCGTAGTTCTGCCGGCACCGGACCGGGGGCCCGCAGCAGCGTGGTGACCAGCGATCGAACCGAGGGGCGGCGTAGTTCCTCAGGCGCGACGTGTTCGGCTGCTTGGAGTGCTTGGTAGCACTTGCGGAGGTCGCCGAAGCGGTGCCAGGCGCGGGCGGTGTCCACGCAGAACCGGGCCTGCCGTTCGGCTGTGGGCAGGCTGCGGATCTCGACGCGGCGGGCGTAGTCGAGTGCTGTCCCAGCGTCGCCGAGGGCGGTGCGCACCCCGATCTGGTAGATGGTCACGTTGGTGGCGCTGAACGTCGAGTGGCTCGTGGTGGTCTGGTCCAAGTGGCGGGCGGCGTCTTCGGCTTCGCCGATCAGCTCCAGGGCGTGGCCGCGGCTGCCGTGCTGGGCGGCGGTGTAGGCGGCGGTGCACAGCAACGATCCGTAGGTGCCCAGCAGGTCGGGTTGGGGGCTGCCGGTGGTGGCGCTCAGCTTCAGCGCCGTGGTGCTCAGCAGCGTGATCGCGGCGTCGTGGTGGCCATGCTTACGCATGGCGATCGACGCCATGCGGGCGGCCTCAGCGACGCTGGCGGCGTTGCCGCTGGCGTGCGCGGCGGAGCGGGCACGGTCGGCGGTGACCCACGCCAGGGGGTAATCGTGCAGCCTGATGCATAGTTCGGAAGCCAGGCTGTAGGCGTCGGCCAGCAGCGCGGACAGCTCCTCGTGCTGATGGCCGTCGGTCTCGTCCCGGCTGAGCTGGGTGGTGCGGATCAGCTCTGGCAGGGTGTCGGCCAGGTCGGCGTAGCGGCAGCGCTGAAACAACGAGCGTGCGACGGCGAGGGTGGCGCGCAGTTCCCGCACGAAGAGGTGCACTGCGACCGCAGTGGGTGCGGACGGCACCAGCACGGAGTCGTCCTGCGCCCCGGCGTGGTCAGGTATCCCGAGCAGCGTGGCACCGGTGATGCCGACCAGGCCGGTCAGCGCTCGCCGTCGTCGCACTGGGTCCTCACCGCCTTCCCGCGCTGTCTTGCCGCAGACCGTAGCGTCCTGGCCCGTTGATGAGGTGGAAGCCGCACCGGTCGGCGAGGATTCGGCCCGCGGGGGGGCCAAACCGAAGAGTCCTAACGGGATACTGAACACCTCAGCGAAGTGCCGGAGCAACGTCACGTCGGTCAGCGGTTGGCGACCGGTCTCCAGGCGCGACATCGTCGAGGCGGAGTAGCCACACCGTTTCCCGGCCTGGGCCAAGGTGAGGTTCTGCGCGGTCCGGCTCATCCGGAGCAGGATGCCGAAGTCTCCCGCCGCGGCTGCGGTGCGGGCGACCGGTGTGCGCCAGATCGAGTGTGTGGCTTCCATCGTCGCCTCCCCTGCTCATCGTGACGCAAGTAGCGCCTACCGCGACAGTGGTTCCGGTGGATACCGCTTTTGCGCAGTCCGCAAACCGCGTGCACCCGCTGGGCGTCACTCTGTTCGACCAGGTGAGGGACCGGCTTGTATGGCACCCGGATACGCCAAACCGAACGGGGAAGGAGGTGATGACAATGCGGCAGACCGCCGACGACATGGTCCCAACCGCCACCACCGCTGAGCTCGCTCCGACTGCAGGAGCGGACCATCCAATCGACGTCAACGAGCTGATCGCTGATCTCGGCGACGCCGGAATGACTCAAGGCCCGAGCGGCGACGGTAGCGACGGCTTGTGGACCCTGGGAGACATGGCCGAGTTGACGCTCGGCAGCGGAACGGCAACGCAAGAAGCCAAGCGGCACGTCTACAACTGATCGAGATTCACGCAACGGTGCCCGTCTCTCAAAGGAGGGGGCACCGTTGTCAATCCTCAGACGAGGGAGACGAAAGGGTGTTGTGGTTCGGAGGATTCAACGGGAAGATCACCGCGCCACGGGTGCCGATCGGCGTCCGGAATCTGTGGCCTACGGTTTCGGGCGGTTGGCTACAGGGGGAGTGGCCCGTGCGCGAGGTACGCACGACGCACACCAGCCGTCGTTCCCTTGCCGTACTCGGCCCGTGCGGCGCTGCGGCTGACGAGCTGGCACGGTTGGCGGTTGGCGAGGTGCCTGATGACGTGGCGTGGCGCTGGCCCGGTAGCTACACCGTGGTAGCCGCCGACGACAAGGGGACGACGATATGGACCGACGTCGGCGGGGCCTGCCCGGTCTACACGCTGGCGGCCGATGGCGGGGTGTACTGGTCGTCCAGTTCCCGCGCGCTGGCTGGGATGACCTGCGGCCAGGTTGACGCGGATTGGCTAGCGGCGTGGCTCCTGGCCCGTGGCGTGTCCGCATTGATGGACGGTCGGTCCGCGTTCACCGACGTTGCCGCCCTGCCCGCCGGTCATCGGGTGTCGGTGTCGGCCAATGGCACCGTTGGCGCTCGGCCCGTGTGGCGACCCCAGTCCCGGCACGCCGACCACGCGGCCCGGCTACGCGCCGAGCTGGCGGCAGCCGTGGCCGTGCGGGTGGACGTAGCCGAGTCGCCTACGGCCGACCTGTCCGGGGGGTACGACTCGACAAGCCTTGTCCTGTTGGCCGCCGAGCGGTTGTACCCCGGCCGCGCAGTAACCGGGGTGACCCTGCACCCGGACGGCATCACGACCGGGGGTGACGCGTCGTATGCGCGCCTGGCGGGGCGGATGCCGGGCATTGATCACCAATGGCTACCGCTCGGTGCCGAACACCGACCGTACGGCGCGCTTGATCGGGTGCCGGTCACCGACGAACCGGCCCCGTCCACACTCGGCTATGCCTCGTTCTCCGCTCAGCTCCAATGGTTGCGTGAGCAGCGCGGGTCGGACTGCCACCTGACCGGCGACGGTGGGGACGCCTTGCTGTGTACCCCGGCTCTGTTCCTGGCCGACCTCGTGCGCACACGCCGGTACGGCCGGGCGCTGGCGGACACGGTGCGTTGGGCTCGACTGGTTCGGCGCTCGGTGTCGCCGTTGCTCAGGGCCACCGTACGTACCGCACACACGGCGCGGGCGGGCACGCTGGACACGGTGTTGGCGTCACTGGCCGAGCGGCGTAACCGGGCTATCGGTGATGTGGCATGGTTTCCGGCCGTGTCCGCGCCACCGTGGGCCACGGACGGACTCCGGGAGCGGGTAGCCGTCCTGGCATCGTCGGCGGCCGATACGGGCCACTCGGCCTACACGGGAGACTGGCCGGACTTCACGACCCGGCACATTGCGGCCGTCATGGCGACCACGGGCCGCACGGCCCGCGCGGACGTGGACTTAGCCGCCTGGTCCGGGGTGCCGCTACACAACCCGTTCCTTGACTCCCGATTGATCGACACCTGTTTGTCGGTGCCGCTGGCCGACCGACCCGGCCCGGCCGAGTACAAGCCGCTCATGCGTGCCGCATTCGATGATCTGTTCCCGGAACCGTTGAAACGGCGCGTGTCCAAAGGGGACATGACCCCGGACTACTACCAAGGGTTGCGTGCCAACCTGGCGGCCGTAGCCGGTCTGGCAGACGGGCGACTAGCCGAGCTGGGATTAGCGAACCCGGCCGCGTTGCGGCGCATCATTCCGCTCGCGGCGGCTGGTGTTCCGGCCGCGTACAGCGCGCTGGAAACGGCGGTCTCGGCGGAGGTCTGGCTGCGGTCGGTCGACTCAGCCCCGGCCGTGCGGTGGAAGGCCGCTCACATGGTCCGGGGTGCCGCGTGACTCCACGTTACGTCCACGCGCCCAATCACGTCTCGGCGTGTGACCTAGGTCCGGCAACCGTGCTGTTGGACTACCGAACGGGGTCGGTCAAGGTATTGACCGGCCCGGCCGCGCGATGGTGGGCCGAGCTGGCGACCACCGGTGACACCCACACGCCGACCACGATGGACCGTGCATCCGAGCGGGTGTTGCTCAGCCAGCTCCATGTGGCCGGTCTACTGGTGGCGGTCGAGCGGCCCCGGTCGTGGCCCGCGCCCGTGGCTGGTCGACCGCTCAAGCCGAGTTGGGGAACACAGACCGTCGATGCCGGACGTATCCCGATTCCGTCTGTGCCGTACCGCACTTTACCGCTGGCGGCGGTGGCCCTGGTCATTGTCTTGGTCGTGGCGCACCTCGGTCCGGCACGGTTCCGCATGGCCCGGATCATGCGCCTACTCACGTGGACCACCCGGCGCATGCTCGGCCCGGCCAGCGCTGATCGGGCATGCCAGGCCGTCCACGCGGTCCGCCGTGTCGGCCTGTTGGCACCGAGCCGGGTGGCCTGCCTCGAAGAGTCGGCCACTGTGGCGCTCATGCTGTCCGCGTCCCGCCAACAGGTGACATGGTGTCACGGCGTGGCGGCCGATCCGATACGCCTACACGCATGGGTGGAGAATGACGGCCAGCCCGTGGCCGAACCGAAATCGACCTACCGATACACCGCGCTACGCACGATCCCGGAACAAGTCACAGGAGATGATCAGAATTAGCGACGAAGTCCCGGACAACGGCGGAATCCGTGAGCCGATCCTGTGGCTGCGCGGCGACAAAGTGGCACTAGGCCCGTTCCTTCGTGACCTCGTGCCCCACTACTGGCGTTGGGAAACCGACCCGCGCACCTTGCTCGGCTACGGTCAGCAGTACGCCGAAACCGAACAGACCAGGGCGACCGTGTTCGACACCCAGACGCGAGACGGTAGCCCGTATTTCACGGTCTATGATCTCACCGGCCAGGTACCGACCCCGGTCGGCACAAGTCAGCTCATCGTGGACAACCGAACCCGAACCGGGGAATTCGTCATTCTCCTTAGCGAACAAGGGCGCGGTAAGGGACTTGCCGCAGAAGCAACACGGTTGACGCTGGATTACGGCTTTCACATCACGGCACTACGGAACATCTACCTGTCCGTGGTTGCGTCGAACGTCGCGGGAATCCGGGCGTACGAAAAAGCCGGATTCAAGATGATCGGCCGCCGTCGGAACTCCGCATACTGGCTCGGTGAAATCGTGGACCACGTGTTCATGGATGCCATTCCGGAAGACTTCCCCGGCCCGTCCGCTGTCCGCCGCCTCATCGAAGGCTGACGCAGACGGCAGCGGTGTGCCACTGGCTCACCGGAACGCTTCCCTGCGGCCCGCTGCGGGCAGTGATCTGTGAAGCGCTGTCACGTCGCCTGGGCAGGCCAGTGACCCCCCTTACGGATGAAACCGGCCCCATGTGATCGCGGTACTCTCGACCTTGCTGCTGGTCGCGGGCGCGCACTGCTCGGACGTCGCTAAGACCTCCCAGATCGCCTTCGGCACCCCCGACCAGCACCGAGCCACCTGGTCGATCTCCTGCCCGCCTAGGTGACCGAGTCGATTTGGGACACCACCCGGGGCTTGCGCCCGATCTGGTGCGCCACCGGCACGTAGCCTGGCGCTCGCACGCCTCTCCGGTGCTCCGGGGCATCGCGGAGGGGCTTATCTCCGGTGGAAACGAGTGGTGCTTGATGGACGTCGACGACGAAACACGCACGATCGGCCAGCGGCTACGGCGGATCCGCAAGGCCCGGGACAAGTCGTTGCAGGTGGTGGCCGAGCTGGCCGGGATGAACCGGATGACCCTGCAGCGGATCGAGCGCGCTGGAGATCGCGCCGAGTGAGCTGACCAGGCTGCCGGTACCCGCGCCCGGCAATGGGCATACCGACAGCGCCGTCGACGGGGTCCGGCACGCGCTGATGGCGGTCAGCCGCCACCGGCCCGGTGGACAGGTGGTCCCGATTGAGGCATTGCGGGCCTGGGTGCACGCGGTACTGCTCACCGCGCGGGCCTGCCGTCAAAACGACATCACGCTGGTTTACCGGCTTGCCGAGGACCGGGATACCCCCATCGCGTTGGGCCTGGCCGCGCACGGCGCCACCAGAGTGCTGCTGGCCACGGGAGCGTTCGAGCCTGTCAAGGCGGACCTCGCGGCCGTCGACATGCCCACGACCACTGCGGAATCAATGCAGCTCGCGGGCATGCTTGCACTGTCTCATTCGCTGGTCGCGGCGGCCGATTCGCACCCCGCTGACGCGGATGCGGCCGTGCAGCACGCTGCGGAGCTGGCCGCGCGCACCGGAGAGGGCACCGCCTTCGGGCTCGGATTCGGTCCCACCAACGTGGGTCTGTGGCGGATGGAGGCCGGGCTGGAGATCGGGCTGGAGATCGGGGACCACGAGCTGGTCACCGCGCTGGCGAAGGGCCTGAATCCGGATGTGCACCCCTACCGGTCGCGCCAGTCCTCCTACTGGCGCGATTACGGCCGGGCCCTGGCCGGGGTGCGGGGCCGCCACGATGACGCCGTGCTTGGCCTTCCGCCGCGCGGAGAAGATCCACCCGCACCGCGTGCAGCGGGACCCGTTCGCCCGTGATGTGCTCGCCGAGCTGCTGACCCGGACCCGCCGGGACTCTCCAGTCGGGCGGGAGCTGCGCGCGATGGCGTATCGGGCTGGCCTGCCGGAATAGCCCATCCGGGTGACCAGCACATTTCTGTGCCACGTTATTGCAATCATCCGGCCACGCTCTGCGCTGCGGAGCCAGGTTGAACCGACCCGGGCATGCTCGGACCTGTCGGCCACACCCTGCGCGGGCTGCGCACGACAAGTGTCACCGATTGTCAACCCCGCACGATTGATCGGAATTCGCCATCAGTGGACACTGACAGGTGACACCGCGAAGTGGATTAGCGGCATGTCGTCACTTCCACGACCCAGAGCCAGAGAGACACGCTCGTGATGAACAGCTCCAGCACATTCGGCTGGGACCAGCGGCCCGTGATCGACACCAGCGTGTCCCACTCGGCTCGGGTCTGGAACTACTGGCTCGACGGCAAGGACAACTACCCGGTCGACCGCAAGGCCGGTGACCAGATCCGCGCCGCCCTGCCGGGAATCTTCGACATCGCCCGCGCCTCTCGGGCCTTCCTGGTCCGCGCGGTCCGGTACCTGGCCGGCGAGGTGGGGATCCGCCAGTTCCTCGACGTGGGCACCGGGCTGCCCACCGCCAACAACACCCATGAGGTCGCCCAGGCAACCGCACCGGAGTGCCGCATCGTGTATGTCGACAACGACCCGCTCGTTCTGGTGCACGCCCGCGCTCTGCTGACCAGCAGTTCCGAGGGGGCAACTGATTACGTCAACGCAGACCTGCGTGACCCGGACACGATCCTGACCGAGGCGGCCCGCACACTGGACTTCGCCCAACCGATCGCGCTGATACTACTGGGGATCGTGCAACACGTCCTAGACACTGCGGAGGCGTATACGATCCTGCATCGGCTGCTCGACGCCCTGCCCCCGGGTAGCTATCTGGTGCTGGCTGACCCCAGCAGAGACGGCGTCGATGGCGAGGCGGTATTTGAGGCTAGCAGGCTCTGGAACGAAAGTGGAGGAAGGCCGCCGGTAGCGATCCGCAGCCTCCAGGAGATCACCCGTTTCTTCGACCGCGTGGAGCTGCTGGAGCCTGGTGTGGTCTCGGTTTCGTTGTGGCGGCCCGACCCCAGACACATCGACGCTCCGGCCGAGGTGAGTAAGTTCGGTGGTGTCGGGCGGAAGCCCTAGCTGCACGACGAGTGTCGGCGATTGCCAGCCCTCGACGAGGCCGAGGCAATGGTGCACCAGGCACGGGCCGACATTGAGGTGGCCGGCCAGAAACGCCGCGAGGTGGCCCGCAAACTCGCCGCAGGCGGTGACCTCGGCGCCGGGCTCAACGCCAGCCTGTGCAGGGCGCCGGAGAGTGCCGGGAGCGGCTGATCCTGCTGCACGGAAACGAGGTCGCCTTCGGGTTGACGGCGGGCAGCCAGT
>JBOHHE010000412.1:0-1574 GCA_050700355.1 Pseudonocardiaceae bacterium | reverse complement strand
CGGGAAGCTCCTCAAGCACGGTTCTCGCCAGATAGGTGCGGGCAAACCGGGGCGGGCCGGCCAGCGCGCGCAGCGCCCGGCGCCGCTCGCTCAACGGGTGCGATTGAGTGGATAGGTGGAACAACTGCAGGCAGGCTGCCCAACCCTCAGTGCGGCGCGCCAGTGCAGCGATATCGTCGGGCGGTAGCGGCTCCCGGTAGATGTCCCGGAAGAGCGCCTCCACCTCCCATGATCGGAAGCGGAGATCGTCGGCGGTCACGATGGTGATGGGCGCGATCTCCATGCGGCAGAGGTTCAGGTCTAGCGTGCGGCGCGAAGCGAGGATGACCGAGACATCCGGGACCTGACAAAGCAAGGTCTCGATACAGCTCTCGGTCACCGGCCCGAGCAGGTGCGCATCGTCGAGTATCAGGGTGATCGGGCCCTGCCCCGCCGCACTCAACGTGTCGAGGAACCGTTCAAACCCATCCCGCGCGATGGCCGCCTCCTGGCTCTCCCGCAGCATGCCGCCAGCGCGCAGTTCGCGGGCCAGCTTGGCGGTGAAATGGGCCGGATCGATGTCCAATCGGTCAGTCCGGTGCCAGATGGTCGGGCTCGGGGCTTCGCTGCTGTACTGCGCAAGGAGTGTTGTCTTCCCGCAGCCAGCTGGGGCAACGACGAGAGTTACGTGGGCCGGGCTCCGCAGCCGGTCGAGCAACCGCTCCCGCCGCAGTCCCTGCCCCTGCGACCACCAGTTCCGGCCAGAGGGTATCGACATCACACCAGGCGCAACGCCCAGAGCGGGCTCTCCGCCAGTCCCCGGCGGCCCGGCCGGTGGGGTGCCTGGCATCGGTCTCGCCTCCTCCGCGGCTCAGCGCGCGGTCTCGGCTAAGCCCTGGTGCGTAACGACCCAGCTGACCCCGTGACCACTAGAGCCCGGAGAAGGTCGATTACGTACATCCAGTTGGTCCACACCCGCGTTGGCAGCTCGGCCGGCCACCGACGACATAGATCGCCGCAGGCACTACCCGGAGCGGCCAGATGGCCGAACCGATCCTCGTTCACATACGTACGTTCTCTGAGAGGCTGCGGACCGAGGGTGCAGTGGTCTCCTCCAAAGTCGAGAAATGATCATGTTCCAGCTCGCAGAAAGTGATCATTATGACGACCTTGGCGGGGTCGCGCTCCGCGTGCCCGCGCTGGTAATCCGTGTACGATGGGCCATTACGGACTATGACAGTCCCAGCTCAGGAAGGGGCCTATGAGCGCCTACAGCCTTCCCGACCTGCCGTACGGATACGACGCGCTCGAACCCCACTTCGACGCGCGAACCATGGAGATCCACCACACCCAACATCACCGCCGCTACGTCGATCGCCTGAACGCAGCGCTGGGAGCCACCGACGAGCTGCGCGCTGCTGGCGGACAGTCCATTGATGACTTGCTGTGGAACATTGGCAAGATCCCCGAGGAGTTCCGCTACGCGGTCCGCAACCACGGTGGCGGACACGCGAACCACTCCTTCTTCTGGACGATCTTAAGCGAAGATGGCGGGGGAGAGCCCTCCGGTCGGCTTGCCGATGCCATCGTGGAGG
>JBOHHE010000411.1:0-2207 GCA_050700355.1 Pseudonocardiaceae bacterium | reverse complement strand
AAACAGCGATCACAGGCGGGTCTGCGCGCCACCAGCGGTCGAACCGTCGTTGCAGTGCTACCGGCCGGGTCTCAGAGTTGTCGATGCGGTGCAGACAGCGGCGGGCCGGGAGATCATCGTGGACGCTTACGAGCGCCGGATGTTGCAGCTGACCCGGGGTGCGTTGCCGGGCTTCTCGGGTATCTTGCGGCGCCATTCGTACTGCCAGGCGCAGATGGCAGATGCTGGCCTCTTGGGTGGAGCACTTCACGTCGGGGTATGTGGGGCTCTCATGGCGCTGACGGTGCTGGTTTGCTACGACATTTCTCGGGATGCCGCGTGGGCGAGGGTGGCGGCGTATCTTCAGCAATGGGGTGACCGGATCCAGCGCAGCGTTTTCGTCTGCGCATTAGCCCCAGAAGATTTGGACGAGATGGTCAGCCGGTCGAGGAAATGATCGATTCTTGCACTGATGCCGTGCACCTGCTGTCCACCTGCGCCACTTGCTGGCCCCGGCTGGTGGTCCGAGGCCAAGCCGACGCAACCCGACAAGCATACTGGGCGGTCCTGTGACTACCTTCGGTGATAGTCGCTACTCCGTTCAGGAGGGTGCTGTGAAGATCGACATCTTGCCTCGCGTGCAGAGCCCTCCCAAACCCGCTGGTCAGCGCCTCGCAGAAGGGGGTAGGGTTACGAACCACCTCACGCCGAAGGGCGTATAGAAACCCATAGAGCCACAAGCGCGGGCCGAGTAAGTGCGCTTCGGCTGGCTTCTTTGTGGGGTGGGTTTTGATTCAGGCGACAGTCTGGGCGACGCGCTTGGCGGTTCGGCGCAATTCGCGCACTCTTGACCGGAAGGCTGGGTCACCCTCTAGTGGGGCGGCGGTTCTGCTGAGCATTCGGATGTCGTCGGCGATTCGCTTGGACTGGAGGGATGCGGCTTCACCGAGGGCCTGTTCGGCAAGGCCGAGGCCACGGTAGGGATCGTCGAACCGCAGCACAACGCAGGCGATCCGGATGAGATTGAAGCTGCGGGACCTGGCTTCTTCGGCCGGATGCAGGTCATAGCCTGACTGCATGTGGCGCTCGGCCATGGTGGCGATGCGGGCGTCGCCAGTGCGCATCGCCGCGTCGAACAGGGCTTCTCCGCCCTCGCCGGTGATCTGTGCGGGGTTGTAGTACCAGGCCCAGGTCGGGTCGTCGGGGTCGGCAGTCCGTTGGGCGAACAGGTCATCGGCCTGGCCGATGGCGCGTTCGACGGCGGCAACGTCGCCCTGGCGGCCGAGTGCCCGAGCCTCGACGGTGGTCAGGATGGCCTGCGCGACCGGGGACAGGCGCCGGTCGTCGCTATGTGCGAGCCGGACGAGGTCCAGGCCGAGATCGTTGTGGTCCAGCCAGAGGGCTTGGCGGGCGGTGCTGGTGAGGATGTGCACTCGCTGTTGCGTGTCGCCGGCCTCGGCGGCGAGCTGTAGCGCGATGAGGAAGAACCGGCGGGCGGCGAAGTGGTCGCCGCAGTCGAACGACATGAAACCCGCCACGTCGGCCAACTGTGCGGTGTTCGACTGCCAGGCCCGGCGAACTGGATCGGACATAGACGACTTGGACAGCACCGTGCAGCACCATTCCAGTTGCCCGGCGGCGGCGTTGCGGGACATACCGCCGCCGAACAGCATGTCGGAGTTCCAGAAGTACTCCACGACTTCCTTGAGCTGGTCAATGTGGTGTTCGTCGATCCGGGCCGGGACGGCGATGCGGTGCAGCGCACCGCGCAGCATGCCCGGCAGGTGCGCCGACAAGGCGCCGATCGTGGTGGCGGCGGCGTAGCGGATCAGGCCATCGTCGAACATGACGTCCTCCGCCCAGGTCGGCTCACCCTCGACGATAGACGACGTGACGATTAGCGTCGCCCCGCTCGAACGGGAAGAGTAAAACCCCAGGTCAGCGTCGGAAGCGGCGCCGAGCACCGTCCGGAAGGCGGCCCGGTAGGCCGGACCCGGCCAGTTGATCTCACCTCTCTCGACCTTCGAGACGTAGTCGGCGTCGATCCCGCACCGCTGGCCGGTGGCCTGCTCCACCAGCTCGGCGACCATCTCGGCGACCTGGGCCTGAGTGAACGCCCGGGAGCGTCGCGCGAGTTGGAATGCCCGATTCGGGCGAGCATTCATGACCGTCCCCTTTCGCTGTCGTGGCCCGGACCCTATTACGGCCCGGCGTGGCCGTTCTGTGGG
>JBOHHE010000410.1:0-35039 GCA_050700355.1 Pseudonocardiaceae bacterium | reverse complement strand
GGCCGAGAGATCCCGGCCGTGCCCCGCGACGACATCAGCCCAGTGGGCCGTCGAATTGACCATCTTTGACGCCGCGGATGAACACGGCCAGCTCGGCGTGGGGATAGATCAGTGCCGGACCACCCGGGTGCCGGGAGTTACGGACGGCGATCGCGGCATCCGGTAGCTCCGCCAACTCGACACAGTTCCCGTAGGGGTTGCTGTACCGGCTCTTCCGCCAGATGACCCCGCGCAGTCGAGGCTCGGGGACACCGTTGGTGACCTGTTGCATGTCCACCTCTCCGATCAGTTTTGACAGACGGGACGGCGACGGCTGCCGGAGTTCCGGATTACCCCGGCAGCCGTCGTGGCGATCTTTGCTGGACAGGATGCGTAGCGCCATGTTTTGTGCAGATGTTCTTGCATCTGCAAGCGACATTTCACCCGAAGCGGTGACCGGTGGGAGGTCTGCGAGCCGAAGAGCCGACGTGTCAGGATCTAGGCGTGATTGATCCTTTGGCCACAGTGGTGATCATCGTCGCGCTGACGCTGGCGGCGGGGACCGCGCTGCTCGCCGCGCTGAACCGGAGTGCCGGACGGGTCGTGCTTGGCGCGCTGGGGGTGGTGGAGGTCCTGGTAGTGGCCCAAGCCATGGCTGCCGTTGTGCTGCTACTCACCGGGGACAGGCCCGCGAGCAGCGTCGTCGAGTTCGTCGGCTACCACCTCGCGACGTTGCTTGTGGTGCCGGCGGGGGTGGTCTGGTCGCTGGGTGACCGGTCCCGCTGGGGCGTCGGGGTGCTCACCGTCGCCTGCCTTTCGGTGGCGGTGATGACGGTGCGAATGAATCAGCTCTGGGCCGGTCCCGGTGGCTGAGATATCCGGCACCGGCAGAGGGCCGGGGCGGCTGATCGTCGCCGTGTACGCGGTGTTCGCCGTCTCCGCTGGGGCCCGATCCGGCGTGCAGTTGGCCACTCGCTTCACGGAGGCCCCGCTGGCCTATCTGCTCTCCGCTCTGGCCGCGGTGGTGTACCTGGTGGCCGCAGTGGCGCTGGCACGCAATATCTGGGCACTGGCGTTGATCGCCTGCGGGGTGGAACTGATCGGGGTGCTCAGTGTCGGTACCGCGAGCGTGCTTGCTCCAGCGGCGTTCCCGGACGCGACGGTGTGGTCCGGCTATGGGATCGGATACGGCTTGCTTCCGCTGGTCCTACCGGTGGTGGGACTGATCTGGCTCTCACGGGCTCGGCCCCGGCGACGCGGCATCGTCTCGCCGACCTGAATAAAATGAAAACGATCCCCGATGCTCCAATTAAGCTTATCCTCAGACGTCGGACGAGCGAAGCATACCTTCGCGTCGATGAGCCGCTGGCCGCCGAGCAAATGCCCAGCGAACATGATCGAAAAGGACGGCGAAAATGTACGATGCGATCATCGTGGGAGCCCGATGTGCGGGTTCAGCGACCGGGATGCTGTTGGCCCGCAAGGGATATCGGGTTCTCGTCGTCGATCGGGCGAAGTTTCCCAGTGACACCATCTCCACCCACTTCGTGCACCAACCCGGAATCGCGATGCTGCGGGACTGGGGCCTGCTGGATGCCGTGCGAGAATCCGGCTGCCCGGCCATCAAGGACGTGGTCTTCGATCTGGGACCGTTCGCGCTGCACGGATCACCGGTGCCGGCCGACGACGTCGCAACGGCCTTCGGGCCCCGCCGAACCGTCCTGGATACCATTCTGGTGAATGCGGCCGCCGCAGCCGGAGCCGAGGTACGCGAAGAGTTCTCGGTACACGAGATGGTGCGGAACGACGACGGCGCGGTGATCGGGATACGCGGTGGGGCCGGCTC
Organism: Pseudonocardiaceae bacterium; assembly: GCA_050700355.1. GTDB lineage: Bacteria > Actinomycetota > Actinomycetes > Mycobacteriales > Pseudonocardiaceae. Next base: position 33,214 of record JBOHHE010000410.1, on the reverse strand, counting down.
AGCCAATGTCGAGCACAGCCGGATCGTCATCGGCGCCGATGGATTGCACTCGCTGGTCGCGCGATCGGTCAATGCACCGGCCTACACTCAGCGGCCCGCGCTGTCCTGCCTGTATTACGCCTACTGGAGCGGCCTGCCGACGATCGACGGCCTCGAACTCTACGTCCGGCCGGGCGCGTTCTGGGGCCTCTTCCCGACCAACGACGAGCTGACCTGCCTGGTGCTCGGCTGGCCCTACGAACGCTTTCACGAGTACCGCGCCGACATCGAGGGCAGCATGCTGGGCACCATTGCCCAGTTCGCCCCAGGACTACGGGAACGTCTGGCGGCGGCCCGTGGGGAGACCCGCTTTGTCGGCACCGCAGACGTGCCCAATTTCTATCGGCGGCCCTACGGTCCCGGATGGGCGCTGGTCGGCGATGCCGGCTACCACAAGGATCCGATCACCGCACAGGGAATCACCGATGCTTTCCGCGACGCCGGCCTGCTCGCAGCGGCGCTGGACGCCGGGTGGTCCGAGCGGGCCGACCTCACCGAGGCGCTACGTGGCTACGAGACCGCTCGCAACACCGCATCCCGTCCCTTTTACGACTTCACCTGCCAACTGGCCGCCCTTGAGCCCCCACCTCCGCAGATGCAGCGAATGTTCGAAAAGCTGCGGACCGATCCCGAGGGTACCAGCCGATTCCTTGGGGTCATCGCCTGCACGGTGTCCCCATCAGAATTCTTCACCCCCGATTAAAGAGCTATCCCACCGGCACCGTTCACGACACGTCGGCTAATACAGCTTGTACAGATAAATACTGTAGCCTATTTTGGCCACAGGCTGCATGTTGAGCAGATACTCGTAACCCTTGTCACCTCGCTGAGCCGAATACCAGCGATCGTTTTGGAGGTAGGTTTCGGACACTGCGATGTACTGTCCGGGGTACGGCGCCTGATCCGAACGCCATGGCTCGTAAACACTCTGGGAGCAATCATATCCGTCCACGGTTGCAATCAATCGGCCTTGACCGTCATAGGCTCGTTCGCAAAAGTAGTACCGTGGTTCACCACCGCCGAAATAATCAAGCGCCAATTTTTCGATCTCCGGATGAGAATCCACAAAATGCTTGAGACGAACCAGGTCCTGCCCCCAGTCGACCGCTGAATCAGCGACGTACTTATCGGCATTGGCGGGGCCGCCTATCAACTCATTAAAATAGGCCGTGAAAGAAGGGTAGATCCAAAAAGTCGCCGCCGCATACCACACCAGCAGGGTGGCCAACGCCCCAGTGCTCACGACGCGCCAGCGGATATCTGCCGGCCGCCGGATGAGACTCACAGTAGCGACAGCCACCAGCACAAAAAATGGCACGAAAACCGGCAGAATGTGGCGGATGCCAAGATTCAGATTGCCGGCCACGGAGATAGCGAAGTAACAGAAGGCGAAAAAGCCCAGCGTACACAGCGGCAGCTGCTCGCGAATCATGACCCCGATCTCCTGGACCAGGCCACGCCGATAAACTCTGATCAGCATGAGACTGAGCGCGATCAAACCAAGCACCAAAAAGGGTATCTGAGTCTTGATAACAAAGAGTTCGGGGAAGTACAGGTGGAAACTTTGATCGCTTACCTGCCCATTAAAGTAGGTGATGCTGCCGCCGGTGGCCCGACCGTACACCATGGCCAATCCCAGTAGGTACTGAACAAAAGGCTTGAGTGCCACGTAGTGGGATAGCGCGATCAAATTGTCGCTGAGACCCGCAACGCGTCCATTCAGCATGCCGGAAATGAGTTGCTCTTGGATGTCGGCCGGCATGTATATGACATGGGGGATGTAGTAGATCCAAACCCAGATAATGCTGAGCGCCGAAGCCGCGACCAGTCCACCGACATAGATTCTGGCCCTGGAAATCCAGCTCTGCGGCCTCTTCCAGACTATAACGACACCGATCGTGATCAATAACAGGATAGGGTAGAGTACGATACTGCTAAATTTGACCAGCTGGGCACCTGCCAGGCCCAACGACAGCAAGGACAGGTTCAGGAGATTCGGTCTTTCAATAAATCTGATATAGCCCATGAGGGCCAAAAACATAAAGACCAAAGCGCCCAGGTCGGTGGTGACGTAGTGCGCGTGAGCGATAATATTGGGTGACAGTGCATAAAATGCTAGGGCTACCAGTGCCACCGCTTTGCCCCAGCGGTGCGAAACGAAACGATACAGCACGATGCCGAAGCTGACAGCCAGGAGCAGTATGGGTAGCCGCGCCCAATACAAAATAGCCTGCGCGTCATTACCGATATGATAGATGAAGCTCCTGCCGCTGCCCCATTGTCCGTTTGTCTCGGTGGTCCAGGCTGCATCTTTGTCGGGAAAATTTAAATCCATGAACTGCAGTGGCAAGCCGGCCAGATCCTTGATGAGCGGCGGATGCTCCGGGTTGAGCCGATAGTCACCATAGTGCAGATACGAGTAACCGGCGGAGATGTGAGCTACCTCATCCACGGTCGCCGAATCGTCGGCCATGCTGCCGACGCCTAGCCCGAACATCACGATCAACAGCACGCCGGCCGCACACCAATGCCACCTACGGCCAAACTCGACTAATCGCCCGGAATTAACTGATAGTGATATCCTACGAGGATATAAAGATCTCACCGAGAGTGGCTCCTTCGAAATTTCAGGTACCTTAGCAGAAGGGTCTTGGGGTACCAGCCGTGATCATGGCTAACAGAGCCACCTCGTGTTGTCCGGGTTCACCATCGAGCGGGCGAGGCGAAGCCGGAGTGAACTGGAATCCTCCCGACACGCCTCACTGCTGGTGCCGCTCTGGAAGATCGTGATCTATCTACGATCCAACTGCGATGGGTGGTTATGATCACGAGTTGCCCAGGGTCTATGCTCTGCGCCGATCGAGGAGGTGTGGCGCGTGCCCTAGAAACGCCCCGGATGACCGTGAACTTCGCTACTGGCGAGTGCGGCGGTCCAAGCTGGTGGCGTCAGTACTTGCTCAGCTCCGCTCAACCTGACCTCGTCCCACGGCTCGGCTCCTGCAACTCGCAAGCAGAACTTATTCATCTTATTCAGTCGAACACGCTCCATTACGTCGTGAGGTGGCTAGATGACCGAACCTATTGATTTGAGTATAATTCTTCCTTCCTACATGGAGGCTCAGGGTATCGCCCAGACACTCGACCGTTTGGCGATCTTCCTCAAGAATCATGATTATGGTACAGTCGAGGTTCTGGTAGTAGTCGCGGACAGTCCCGACGGTACGGCTGATATCGTCCAAGGCAAAAGCAATCTCTTTGAGAATTTTCGCCTCATTCACGCAGGCCCACGCGCCGGCAAAGGGCGTGATGTCCGGCTCGGCATGTTCGAGGCCCAAGGCCGCTATCGCTTGTTCATGGATGCGGATCTGGCCACCCCGCTGGAGCATTTGGAGGAGGTCAAGGAGCTGATAGACAGCGGCGCCATGGTCGGCATCGCGGTGCGCGATCTGGTCAAGATTCACAGCGGGTTCATGCGTAAATGTGTTACAAAAATAGGTAATATCCTGGCCCAAGCCATTCTGTTACCAGGCTTCAAAGATACGCAATGCGGCTTCAAGTTTTTCGAAGCTAAAGCAGTCGAGGAGATCTTCAGCCGGATGACGATATTAGGGTGGGGTTTTGACCTGGAGATTCTAGCCGTGGCGCGTAAGCTAGGTTACAAAATCGAGGTCATCGAGACGCCGGACTGGAAAGATCCGAAGGCGGCCGACGTCGGCCTGGCAGGTGACTCCGCCGCTAAAGCCGCGCTGGGAGTTTTCAAGGATCTGATTAGGATTCGCTGGAATCTGATGCGTGGGCTATACCGCAGTCCGGTGTATTCTTATGATCAGTACCATCGCGAGCGTGGCGGCCACTCTTCTCATCCCGTGCATCGATTGAGCTGATTATCCGGAAGTTTCGCTCACAACGACCACCACTTGCTCATGGTTAAACGTATATGCAATATATTGACACTGGATGCCGGTTTTCGCCACGAACTCCCGCCAAGCGCGGTGCTCGTGTTGTTCCCAACCAGGGTAGTTGAAATACTCATCGAACACGATTATGCTTCCAGGCCGCAGCCGAGGGCCGACGTGCTCGAGGACAGTGACTGTCGACGAGTACAGATCTGCGTCGAGATGCAGGAACGCCACTGGGCCGGGATGATCGGCGAGGAAGTCGGCGAGCGTGTCGTGGAACCATCCAACGACCAGCTCCGCACCCGCAACATCAGGCAGTTGCTCGGTCGCGAATGTACCCTCGAGGATATTGGATCGCCAGTCCTCGGGTAGCCCCTGAAAAGAGTCGAACCCGAAAACCTTATTGTGCTTCCGCGCTTCAGTGATCACTTTGAGCGTTCGGCCGTTGTAGACACCGAACTCGAGTGCCATCCCCTCGGAGGGAGCGAGGGACAGCGCATACTCCAACGTCGCGAGCGAGTCATCGAAGGCACGTCCGGTCGGCATCACCTCCCGTACAAAACGTTCGCTGGACGCAGCCGCCTCCCGCTCAGCCGCAGCCCACAAGTCACGTCGAGAACGGAACTCGATGTCATGTACGGTCCTGATCACGCGGTCGATCCCAGCGGTAAGGGCTGCCTCGTACTCGCGATGCTGCGCGGTGAGCGCAGCCTGGTACTCGCGATGCTGCGCGGTGAGCGCAGCCTCGTACTCGCGCTGGTGCGCGGTGACGACCTCGTCGACAACCCGCACCAGCCGATCCCTTATCGCCCGGCGGAGGCGGTTAAGCAACTTGGCCAACCTCCGATCATGTCTGGTCCGATCGCTGCCTGCGCCTTCGACGAAACACTATCCAGGCCAGGGTCTGCAGGGCAGCGATCGTGGTGGCGATGGCGAGCGCGAGGAAGCCTAGCCGTTGCCCTGGCGTCTCGAATGCAAGGACGAGGGTGTGTTCGCCGGCAGGCACGTCGACCGCGACGAGACCCGCAGGGCCGTTCGATACCTCGACCGGCACTGCGTCGACCGTTGCGGTGTAGCCCGGCCAGTTGAGGCGCGCGAAGAGAACCCGTCCTGGCCCGCCGTCACTGCGATAGTGCACGATCTCGCGTTGCGGCTGCCCGGAGTCAGCGAGGATCACAACCCCGCTGGATGACCAGGTGAGCCGTCCTTGCTCGGTGAGCGGGCGGGTGCGTAACCAGACCGTCCGAACACCGTTCTGTTCGGCCACCTGCCAGCCCAAAGGGGGAATGGCGCCCGCGGTATCGGGCAGCAGCGAGCGCTGCAGGACCAGGGTCGACACTCCTAACGCGTCGACGAGTGGGACAGTCGTCTCGAGATCTGCTGGCCGCCAGAGGCGGTCGAATGCCTCCGCACAGGTGACGCCTCGGTAATCTATGCACAGCGCTTCATTGAATTCGGCGAATCCCAGCCCGGTGTAGCTCCCAACGGAGGCAACCCCGGCTCCCAACGGGAGATTGCCGAACATGATATCGCCGGAAAACCTTTGCTCCGTGGTGACTCCGCTCAGCGACGCGAGCTGCAGGACGGTACCCCGGTAATCCTTGGTGGTGGCCTTGAGTCGCGCCAGGTCATACCCCCCGTAAAGCGGCTTGTTCGCGCCGCCGAAATGCGGAAAGACGCTCGTCTGCAATGCGAGGACACATGCGGTACCGGTAACGAGTACGGCGCCCAGTGCGGTCAAACCACGACGGAAGTAGACGATCAGACCGGCAGTGAGCAGGAGGGCCACCAATACGAAACCGGCCAGGTGGATGCGGTTGTAGGCCTGCGGCGCGACAGCCCAGGCAAGATAGGTGCCCCCGAGCACGATGGCGCCGGTCGCGATGGCTCGTCGCCGCACCTGATCGGTTGCCAGACCAGCCGACAGGACAACCGCGAAGAACACTCCTGCGGCCAGGTAGAAATACTCGATCAGACGTAACGGCCACCGGAACAGCCACAGATTGGAGGGACCCACAGTCGCGGCGAGGTACACACCCGCCACGACGAACAGGCTCGTGAAAGACCGCCATCGGCCAAGCAACGATCCCCATCGCAGCCAGGGTAACAGGGGGAGCACGAACCACGCGAAATATGTCGAGGGGATGCTCTGCAGCAGGGAGTTGTTCCAGCTGGATATCGAAGGGAGATAAGTGGGTGAACTGCCTGCGATAAGGTCACCGAGATCAGGCACCAGGAAGGCATCGTTCGCGATATCAGCTATCTGCTGGCGGGAGGTGACTTCAATCGACCCGACGAGCGGGAAAAAGACGAGCAGGGCGACCGCACCCACGCAGCCACCCAGCACGACCAGATGAGCCAACCGGACGAAACCACGCTGCAGGATCAGTTCGATCGCGATGGCGACGAGGACGATGATGAGGCCGAGTGGCGCGTAAGGATTTCCGGTCGTCATCGCGAGGAACCCGAAGACGAACGGCACGAACGGGTTCAGCTGCCCCCGGGAATGACGACGAGTGGCCCACCAGAAATGCGTCACCCAGGTGAAGGCCATGAGACCGGCCGGCCAACCGGATGCCTCGTACCAGAGCGTGAACCCCGAAACCGGAAGCGCCGTGGCGACAACTGCCGACGGCACCCTGCCCGCACCGTATTCACGGGCGAGCAGGTAAACCCCGATCGCGAGGATTCCGAGGATCTGGACCATCACCACGAATGCCGCAAGTGACAGATTTGTGAAGAATGACACCACGATGAAGTTCACGAGGTTGACCGGGTTCCAGATCCCGGTCAACGCCTCGGCGGCGTAGTTGCCGCCCATCCACCCGTCGGGATCCATGGTCGGCCAGTGGCCGCTGCGCAACTGCTCCCCAAAGCGATGCCACATCGGCATGAACTGCTCGTGCTGATCACCGACATAGTAAAAGAAAGTGCCGCGCCACTGCGGAATCACGCAGAGCGCCATGGCTACCACACCGACACCGATGGCTACCAACCATTCCGGTGCGCGCCGGATCCCCAGGATCATGTCGTGCATTCGCCTCAACGGGTATCGAAGAGCCGTTGCCAGTTCTCCCTACTGGTCAGCTTCGTCATGGCAGCGCGGTACTGCCGCCGGAGCCGAGGATCCTCACGCACCAGCCGGGCGAGCACCCGCACACCCCGTCTGCCCAGCTTCAGCATCGTGCCTCGGTCCAGGCGGCGGACTCGCACGCCCTGCTGAGAGAGTTCGGTGACCACCGCGGTGTCGAACTGCGACACATGCCACCAATGCGCGTCGCGGGCGCTGACTGCCGCCGTTCCGCTGGGCTTGCGAAGAAACTGCCAGATTAGCCGTTTGAGCAGCACCAGACGCGGCATGGAGGGCGTCGGTGGCGCCGCGGTGACCGGCATCGCCGTCGACGGTATGCCGGGGATGCCGTGCGCCGGATGCAGGGCTGTCTCGGGATACTCCGCACGGAGCTTGCGTATAGCGGCAGCGGCTTCAACGCCGCCGTCTCTCAGCACTTCCGGCCCGGCCAGGAAATCCTCTACGGCCATGATCAGGGTAGCGGCCAGACCGTACCGCATCGAGATGAGGTACTGCAGCAGGTCTTTCAGCAAGAAGCGTGCCGTATCGGTCCGTTTGGGCCGGCCATGCAGGGCATTGACGATCAGCGAATTACGCAGATTGAAGTAGCGATGCCAATCATCCCAGTCTTTCCAGTGAAAATCCGCATGCCAGACTCCGGCGCCGGGAAATGTAACCGTAGGATAACCGTGCGCGCGGGCTCGTAATCCGTACTCGATGTCATCCCACTGGAAGAACAGCGGCAGGGGGTAACCGATCTCAGCGACGATCTCGGAGGGGATGAGACAGGACCACCAGCCGTTGTATTCCGCGTCCACCCGGATTTCCTGACGCTGTTTGGTCAGGTCAGCCTGAACCAGTGCGTCCTTGATGGGCAGCCCGGGTCGCAGGACGGTTAGATCCGTACCCTCTGCTCCTACGTGCAGCTGGTTCGGATGCAGCAAGTAGAGCATCTGACCACCGACGATGGTGGGTATGGTCGTACAGTTGGCGAAGGTCGCGAGCCGGACCACCGTGTCGGGCTCCAGCATGATGTCGTCGTCCATGAACATGATGTCTGCATGTTCGGCCGGACCGGCCTTCATGACTTCGTAGAGCCCACGGGTGAAGCCGCCCGCACCACCCAGGTTCGGCTGCCTGAGGTAATGCAGCTTCGGGCCGAGAGCGCGCTGTACATCAGCGAATCCGGATCGGGATTCGACGGTGTCGTTGCCCTGATCCACGACGTAGACCGCGTTCACCATGGACAGGGTGGTGTCGTCGAGAGACAGTGTTTTGAGTGTGCTCAGGCAGTCATCGGCGCGGTTGTAGGTGCAGATCACCACTGCGATCGGGCGAACCAGCGCAGGCTTGGCCACCGACCAGCGGACGGCGTCAATAACCAGCCTGGCTTCGCTGGTGGCCGCGTCCAGCCACATCGCCCCCCCGTCGACGAACCGGTCGATCTTCGCCTTGAGCCGCACCGGCTCGTACTGCGCATCCTCGACCATGACAGTGGCGACGGTCCGGACATCGCCGACGCTGTCCGAGGCCCGGATCGAGATGCGACCCGTGCCCTGGACAATCACGCTGACCTCGACCTGGGTGACCTTGGTCCACCGCTGCCAGTAACTGGCCGGGAAACGTCCGAAGAAGGTGTTGGTGGACAGCTGGGCGTGCGGCTGGATGACCACCCGTGTCCGGGCACGCTCGACGGCTCCTTCGACGCTACATGAGTACAGATCGTCGGGTGCCTCGGGAAACGGGGCCGCGAAGAAAGCCCGTTGGGCGAGCAACTGCTCCTGGTCAGACGTGCCATGCTGGTGATCGACCACGTCCCGGTCAAGCATGCAGCCAGCCTCTCCGTTCAGTACCGTCATAATCTCCGCCACGCACATGAGGTTCATGCCACGCCCTCGACCAGGCACGGAGCCAACAAGTGGGACGATAAGGCCCGGGGCGGTGGGTCGGGTCACCGGGTGGCGTTCTCCACCGGATCAGTTCGATTGAAGTTTCACCGTCAACGGCAGGCTGATCGCTTGACCCAGGCAGCGGTCGTCCACGTTGTCCGCCAACGATACGGTGATCGGGAACCCGTTGACATCGTCTGCTCTGATGAAGCCGGTGGGGTCGTCAACCTCCGCGCTGGTGAGGACGCCGGCGGGGCAGACGCCCTCGACGGCTTCCGAACTGCCCGCCCTGATCGAGGTGACCCGGACCCCGTAGTCCTCCGGATTCCGGACGAGGACGGTGAACGCGCGGCTCTCGCCGGGGGCGAGGCCGATGGCGTTGGGCGTGACGGTGGGAGTGACCCCGATGGTGCTGCCCCCTCCGCCGTAGGTGCCGATGAAGCCGATGAGCAACCCCACGATGGGGAGCACGATGATGAGGGCCATGATAACCCGCCGGGACACGGGCCGGGCGAGAAATGTGCGGATCTCCACTTACGTACTCCCTTGATGGTGACGTAATCCGCGGGCGGCGACCACGCAGGGTCGACAACACTATCGTGTGCTGGATCGACAGATTCCCGCCCTGGTCGGCTTGGCTGCCCTGGTGGGCTTGGCGGCGGTGGACGAGCTGATCCTGCGCGGTGGGCGGACGCTGCGCGGTGAGCTCGGCGTCAGCGCGTAGTCGACTAGCCTGAGCGCCCGTGACTTCCTCCGCACCCCCCTCGACGCTCTTGCAGCGGGTCATTCTGCCCCGCAAAGCGGACCCGCCGGCGGTGTGCGCGCTCTATGTCGACCAGCGCCTGGCCAGCGCACGGCGGGTACGGTCCCCGGCGGGCACTGCCACCGGCCCCCGTGACCTCGACCTCGAGGTCACCTTCACCATTCCCAGCCCGCGGCGGGTACGCACGCTGTCCCGGACCAGCGTGCGGGTGCCCGAGCAGACCGAGGTGTCCTTCGCGGCGTACTTCAACGCGTTCCCGGCCAGCTACTGGCGGCGCTGGAGCACGCTGCGCACCCTGCACCTGCGCCTGGACCTCGAGGGCGCCGGTCGCGTCGACGTCTACCGGTCCAAAGCCGACGCGACCCCGATCCACGTGCACGGTGAGCTGATCACCGGCGCCGAGGGCCGCGTCCAGTTGGACATCGAATTGGACCTCACACCGTTCGAGGACGGCGGATGGTACTGGTTCGACATCAGCACCGAAGACGCGGAGCTGGTCCTGCACGCCGGCGGCTGGCACGCGCCGTGGCACGCGCCGGGCCGCGCCGCGGTGACCATCGGAATGCCCACGTTCAATCGCCCCACGGACTGCGTGGCGACGCTTCGCGCGATCGGCGACGACGAATTGGTCCGTTCGGTGGTGACCGCTGTGGTAATCCCCGACCAGGGGGTGCACAAAGTCCGCGATCAGGACGGTTTCCCGCAGACACAGGAGCTGCTCGGCCCCGCACTGCGGATCATCGATCAGCCCAACATCGGTGGCTCCGGCGGCTATGCCCGGGTGATGTACGAGGCGCTGGAGAACACCGACTGCGAGCAGATTCTTTACATGGACGACGACATCGTCCTGGAGCCCGATTCCATCCTGCGGGCTGTGGCGTTCTCCCGTTTCGCGCGCCATCCGATGCTCGTCGGCGGGCAGATGCTGGACACCCAGACCCGGTGCCGGCTGCACACCTGGGGCGAAGTCGTCGACCGGCAACGGATGCAATGGGGCAAAGCGCCGGGCACCGAATACGGCTACCCGACGGCGACCGTTCCGGGGGTGGGGATCTGGCACATGTCGTTCGCCGACAAGGACGACACCACCGATTGGCAGGCCTATTTCCACCTGCGCAACCGCCTGGTCGGCGCGGCACTGCACAGCACGCAGCGCTATCCGAAGGCGATGCTCGCCGACAGCCTCAAGCACGCGCTGCGACACGGCCTGACCATGGAGTACTCCACGCTGGCGCTGCAGGAGATGGCGATCCGGGATTTCCTGGCCGGGCCCGAGACGCTGTTCGAGAAGCTACCCACCGTACTGGGCGAGGTCCGAGCCCGCCTCGCGGAGTTTCCCGACGGTCAGGTGCTGGATTCCCAAGAGCTGCCGTTGCCCGCCGCCGGGCAGCACCTGCCGACCCCGCCCAGCAACCCGGTCAGCATCGGGGCGACACTGCTCAGGCGCTTGGTACACCAGTTGCGCCCAGCCGATACCCGGGCACACCGGTTCCCCCAGCTCAGTCCCACCCGCGAGGACGCCCGGTGGTTCGTACTCGCCGGGATGGACGGGGTGACCGTTCCCACCGCGGACGGTCGCGGCGTCACCTACCGAAAGCGTGATCCAAAGGCGTTCCGTTCGATGATGATGCGCTCGGTTGCGCTGCACCGGAGACTCGCGCACGAGTTCCCCCGGCTGCGCAGGCGTTACCGCGCCGCTGCTGAGGAGCTCAGCAGCAGACCTGGCTGGAAGCGGGTGTTCGACGGTTGACGATGCGAGGAAGTGCCTCCGCCGCCTGGGAGGTGGCGCTGCTCACCGCTGTACAGCACGTCGTCGCCCGTCCCCGGACGGTGTCCGCCGCCCGCGGGATGTCCCACTTCGGCGATCACGCCCTGGGCTGGCTGGCGCTGGGCCTGTTGGGCGCGCTGGTCGATCGGCGCCGCCGCCGTGATTGGCTGCTCTGCGCTGGTGCGGTAGCAGGCGCGCACGGCACGTCGATCGCCGTGAAACGGGTGGTGCGCCGGCCCCGCCCGACCGATCCGGCGGTGCGGGTGCTGGTGGACACGCCGAGCCGACTGTCCTTCCCGTCCTCACACGCGACCTCGACCACTGCGGCGGCAGTCCTTTATGGTGGCTTGCTGCGCCGTCGTCTCATACCCGTGCTCGTGCCGCCGATGTTAGTAAGCAGGCTGGTGCTTGGCGTGCATTACCCGACCGACGTCCTGATGGGTTCCATGCTCGGCGCGGTGATCGGCGCCGTGGTTCGGCGTCGGTTGGGCGTCCCGCGCAGTGCGGGGCGTAGGAAAGGACAACGATGACGACCACCGTGTCGAGGCAGTCTTCCGAACATCGGGGTAACCCGATAGGTGGGCTGATCCGTACGATGCGGCCCCGGCAGTGGGTGAAGAACGTCCTGGTGCTGGCCGCGCCGTTCGCCGGTGGCGACATTCTCCAGGTGAACGTGCTCGCCGCAGTCGGGCTCGCCTTCGTGGCATTCTCCTTCGCCGCGTCCGGGGTCTATCTGGTCAACGATGTCAATGACATCGACGCCGACCGGGCGCACCCCACCAAGCGAAACCGGCCGATCGCCGCGGGGGTGGTGCCGCCACGGTTGGCGTTGGCGGTCGCGGTGCTGCTGTTCGCGGCATCGATCTGGATCTCATTACTGGCCTCGACCGACCTGGCCCTCGTCATCGCGGTCTACATCGTCGTGCAAGTGGCCTACTGCCTATGGCTCAAGCATCAGCCGGTGCTCGATATCGCCATCGTCGCTTCGGGTTTTCTGATGCGCGCCATCGCAGGCGGAGCCGCCGCTCAGATCACGCTGTCCCAGTGGTTCCTGCTCGCCACCGCGTTCGGTTCACTGTTCATGGTGTCGGGCAAACGCTACGCCGAGATCACGCTCGCCGAGCGCACCGGCGCGAAGATCCGCCGCTCACTGGAGCGCTATACCGCCACCTACCTGCGTTTCGTGTGGACGCTCTCGGCGACCGTGGTAATCATGACTTATGGTCTGTGGGCCTTTCAGCTCGGCGACGCCAACCATAATTCCCGGTGGGCAGTGATCTCAATGGTGCCCTTCGTGCTGGCCGTACTGCGCTACGCGGTAGACGTCGACAACGGCAACGGCGGCGAACCCGAAGAAATCGCCCTGGCCGACCGCGTACTCCAGGTCTTAGGCATCCTCCTAATCCTCACCCTAACCGCCGCCGTCTACCTCTAGACGAATAAGTCCAAACTTGATCAGTGGTCATAGGCGATGAGGGATCGGGTGATCGTCTGGCCGGTGGTGTGGTTGTGCCAGATCGCGGTGGTCAGGGCGAGGAGGAGTGGGGCGATGCGGGCGCTGACGCTGTCGATACTGCGTCCGCCGTGTAGTTCCCGATCGAGTTGGCCTTTGAGGGTGTCGTGGACTGACTCAATGAGCTGGCGGATCGGCTTGAGCAGGTGCTCAGCGGGGTGGGAGCACGGTTGGGGTAGGACGGGCGCGGCAGCGCCACCCCACGTTCGGTGAGGGATCGGTCGAGTTCGGCGGAGGTATAGCCCTTGTCGGAGATGATGATCAGGCCGGGGCGGTCGGCGGTGAGGGTGGGGTCGTGCTCGAGGATCGCCATCAGAACCTGGCGTTCGTGGAGTTTCGGGTCGGCCAGCGCCCAGGTGATGGGCAATCCGGTCGGGGTGCACACCAGGTGCGGGCGCAGGCCCCAGAAGAATCGGGAGTGACTTGCGCAGTATCCATCACCGGCCCACCCGGCCAGGTTCGAGCTTTTCACCGTCGGTCGGGAGCGGGCACATTCGACCGGGGTGGAGCCAACCACCCAGACCGGATCGGTCCACAGGTCGGTGTAGTAGCAGACGATGATTTCCAGTCTGGTGTCGGTGATATTTTCCCGACCCATGTGTTGCCACCATTCTTCGATGGCGGCAACGGCGAAGACCGAGGTGTCATGGTCGATTCCGACGGAGACCCAGGTGCTGTTGTCGGTCAGGTCATAGACTCCGTTCAGTCAAAATGACATGACAACAAGCCGGAGAACTTCACTCTATTGAATTAGTTATTTCTTTACGGCTACCAAGCTTGACAGATACTTGTCGATTGTCTTTCGGTAGCCAGGCGGCAACTTATAGTCGTCAAGGTCTGCCAAAGCGACCCAACGGGCCTCGGCGATCTCGCTCTCATCAGGAGTGACTGCCGAGTTTTGCGCATCGAACACGAAGTCGAAGTAGACGAAGTGAACGGGCCTGGATAACGACTTGGCATCGATCATCTCGCCCCAGTCAATTAGGCCAGCAGACTCAAGTCGTAGCCCGGTCTCCTCCTCCGCCTCACGCAACGCTCCAGCCTCAAGCGTCTCGCCTGGCTCAAGATGCCCGCCCGGGAGTGTCCATACATCCGTCCACTGATGCTGGCGCACAAGGAGCAGCTCACCGCAGTTATTTCGGATGAGCGCAGACACGATGACCTCGACACCTCGCTTGAAGGTTTCATCTGGCTTCATAACGTGTCTCCGTGTCGATCGCAGCAGGTCAGACCAGAGGTCGACTCCTAAGGGACAGAATCCTACCCTCTCCTGCCCCCAGTGCAGCTCCGCCCCACATGTGGTCATAGGACCCGTGTTGGCCGTGACGGCACCAACGCCTCCCGCAGGGTCTCCGCACCAACAAGCTCAAAGATAGGATGACGGAGCTCGGCGAGACACGCAAGTTCGTCGCGGTCACCTCGCTCGATCATCTCAACGGCTGGCGAAGGATCGTCATCCAGCACACTACGGATGCAAGCCATAAGTACTCGTTGAAAAATTTCGATTCCCTTTTGACTGCATACGACACTAGGTTCAGTCATAAGGTGAGAATTGTCAAGAATAAGACCAAAAGGCCCACGGTCGACAAATAGATCGAAGCCATAACGGCTAACAAATCTACATCGGGACAGCGAATCTTTCTCATCCACTAGATCGAGGCAGTTACGCGTCGTGACTGTGCTGGGAGCTCCGTCCGATACACCGCATTTCCACGCCCTCGACACTCTATCCGAACCGATCCAAATGTTCAATGTATTTGGGATCGGACTATGCCACGGAAGTGCCCATGAATCTACCACAAGGCCCGTATTTTCACGAATCTGAGCATGCAAGAATTCGTCTACCTGGTCATCAATTGTCGAGGAATCTCTCAATTTTTCAAGTTCATGAAGTCGGCGGACCCAAATGTCTTTCAGGTTCTCATGCACGTTCATCGCTCGGAGCAGAAAATCTGTTGTATGTAGAACTTCTCGCTTGAGTTCGTTAGCGATCAGTTTCGCATGCGTGGTCTTCCCGGCCGCCGTCAACCCACTAAGGACGATGAGAGTCATGAGGCCCTCCGAACCAAGACCCGTACCGCTCGTTGTGTCGACGTGGATCGAGTTTCACGCGTTCAGCCAAGTCCGCCAAATGACTGGAAAGTAGACTGCCGACGCCAGGCAGAACCCCGTTATTTGGATCGCCAACACGGTTGATGACTTGACCGTGGGGATCGATAAGGAAATAGAGGCCAATTTTTGTCTCGTCGCTAAGACAGCTGATTTGGATTCCTTTGTTGTTGGCCTTGCTCTTCACGACGTCACATACAGAATCAAAGATGGTAGACGATATCTCGTACCGTGCTCTGTTTCGATAGCCATCCTCAACGGCGCTGAACTGCTGCAAACTCCACCGGAGGAGTCCTGGTCGCTCAGCTAGCACTTCAGTAAGTCTGGGAATGTCACCGTGGTTCGGTCTAGCCACAACAGTCCGGACCACGTAAAGATGGCCTTCATCTTCAAGGAAGTTCATCAGCTTTATCACACGCGCATAGTTTCCCGGCTTAGAACGAAAGCGATCGTGCACATCAGGGCATGAGCCATCCAAGGATAAACCAACCAAGTCAGAGGCGAGAAGAGCGTCGCGCACGCGCTGGGGCTGATATTGAGCGTTAGTTAAAATTTCCGTACGCATTCCCACCGATCTGGCGAAGTTGACGAGCTTGAGCAAGTCTGGCCGAAGGCTCGGGTCGCCTCCTGTGAATGTAAAATGCTCAACACCACCGAACGCAACAGCGCTAAGCAATGTCTTGGCAGCGCCGATATCAAGCGTGCTTCCCCTGCTACGGAAGCAAAACTGACAGCTTAGATTACAGTCCTCCCAACAGTCCCAGTTCGCACGGAGAACACCTATGCGCCTTAAGGAAGCAGAGCAGTCTTCGAGTTGCCACCCGTTCGCGCATACTGAGCATTGGCCTGAAGTAGTCATTTCTTACCTGTCACCCGTCGCCATGCAAGCGCTATGCGCTCCTTATTCTCGTCTAAAGCTGCGAACAGCGAAGCCACCGCAATACCACCGACAAGTTCTTTCGAGTTGCCTGAAATCAAAAGTGCTGCCGGTAGACTTACCGCAGTCGTCAGTGTCCAGCGTACCGATTTCAGGAATCGAAAAATTCTTCCTAACTTCGAAATCGGTAGCGCCCGCCGCCAAGCCTCATCGAAAGCAGCATCGAAAACTCTAACCAAGTTTCCTGCTGATGAATTGACCTTAACCATGTCGCCCATGAGAGACCGCTCGGCAAGAGGTTCGTGGAGGTCGAGTCGAAGTGACGAGCCATCGATGGAAAGCGAGCTTCCGAATTGAATATCAATTACTCGACTCGCCAGTCGGATCTCAGTGTTCGGCCAGTTTCGGGTCCGCGTCTTCCATGAGTCAACTGCTCGCTCAGCACGGGATCTGGCGCTGGGGCCACGTATCTCCGCGATAACACTTGGTGAACCGAGTAGAATCCGAACATGCACGCCGGCCCGAGCTCGATTCTCAAGTATATCGATGGCCTCGATGTCAGCACTCGAAGTGAAAAACGGTATACGGATCATATAACTTGCGCTAGAAAGCGCATTCTTGAACGTCTCAAGAACAGCGGGATCCGTCATCGGACCTAGCATTTCAAGCCTGGTATTTGGTGCCCATTGTAATGATTTCAGCGCGGCAGCCGACGATGACTGACCCTGAGTAACCAGATTGTCGGCGAAATCTGGGGTTATCCCTAAAAGCGTGCGCCCTTGCACAGTCGCCCCTGTAATGATATCTTGGTGCAATAAGCTATCAACTGCCATACGTACATTGTGGTGATCCTCGAGGCCGACATGGCCCGAGAGAATATCGATCAGCTTCGGCAGTTCGCGAACGTATCGACGTGATATTAGAGCGGTGATTACTCGTGCGTCAACACTGTTGAAACCGTCCCGCTGAAGTGCATCAATTGCGGCGTTCTCCGCGTCGTTCCACAACCTTGTACATCCTTTCGCGTTCAGCGTGACCAGCTAGGTGGCTGACTCCGGCGTTAGGCAGCATAGTGTTTGGCAATGCTCAAGCAGGTGGAAGATACATCGTGGAGGACGAAGATGATAGCTACATGAAGGTGTGTATACGATGACAATGCGACTTAGCATGGCGGCCACAGTGTGTGCCCTTGGTTGGTATGGCGCAACCATGAAGACTGACACCGTGCGATCAACTTCGGGTGCGACGAACCTGGAGGAGCACGGGTGGTCACGCCCACGATGTAATCAATGATCCACTCGGACCTGCGGCGGCCGGGTACACGCCCCCGGACGGGATGAAGTGTCTGCCGAATTTCCACTCCTGGGACGCCAACGCGATACGCGATGACCTGCGCGGGTATGTCCTGGACCATCTTGGTGACCCCTGCGGCATGGTGGCGGCCGACGAGACCGATTTTCTGAGGATAGGGTACAAATCCGCTTGCGTGCAACGTCAGCATTCCGGGACGGCCAGGCGGAGCGCGAATTGCCTGCCTGGGGTGTTGTTGTGATCCAGGTTGCTCGGAAACCACCCATCAGAAGATCATGCTCATCCACCAGCGGAACTGCAGCGGTCAGTCCCCCCTTTTCAGCGCAGAAAGCACATCCCCAGCGGGGTTACCAGGTGGCGAGACGAGATGTGGTGAACGCCGGGTGGAGCTGTTGAATCACCCAGCGTTTCGGCTGGTAAATGGCGGTAGCGGTGGGATTTGAACCCACGGAGGGCGGAAACTCTCACGCGCTTTCAAGTTCGGGGATTCGTCGCTCAGCACGGGTCGCCGAGGGTGTTCGTGCAGGTCACCCCGTCGGTGCGGCCACCAGCGATCATGGACGAAAGCCACCAGAATTGCCCCCGGTGTGCCCGGTGGTCCTCGCAGGCTCTGAGAGTTTGTGCTGTGCATGCCACCGGCTAGAGTTGTGTGCGGGACACAGCAGCATCAGGCTGGACACCGCAAGCCTGCCGTCGCTGGCCCCGCCCGATGCCAGCGACGACGAACGCGCTCGGGCGATCATGGCGCGGATGGTGGCCCGGTTCGGCGCCCCGAGCCTGGAGGACCACCGCCATGCCTATGCGGGGTTTGGTGCCGAGTGGCCCGGCGACGACGAGATCCGACGGCGCCACTCCGTTGCGCCTAATACCACCACGTGATCGGCGGCAAGGTCGTCGACGCCTCAGCGCTGGCCGTACTCGTGCACGGTCGCCTGTCCGCCCTGGCATGGTTTGACACCGCCTGGGCACTGGCCGTTCCGTTGTACCTGCCTATCCTTGGGCTGGCTGAGGTGCGCGCGGTACGATCCGACGCCGTGCCCAGACTCGCCGAGGTCATGGGCCATCCATCGGTAGTGCTCGGCGAACTGGACGCCGTCGCGGCCGACCAGCTGCTCATCGCCGCAGATGTCTTCGATGGCTGCGCCGGACACGGCCCGGCACCCTGGACTTGCCTCCAGCAGTGAGGCACAGGACTTAAATGCGCGATTGACGTCGCAATCTTACTAAACCAGTTAGAGCCACAATTAGACCAGCGACAGCGCTGATCACCCCGGCTACAGCGGCCAGGATCACCGGAAGCGACTTGGACCGTTCCCGATCTTGTAGACACCCGGTTGTAGGCTGTCGTTGAGTTCGGCGGAGGGAATCGTGTGGTGACACGCCGACGTTGACCCAAGGGTACAAGGATCAGGTCGTTGGCCTTGTGCTCGATTCGGGCCGAATCATCGTCGAGGTGACGAGCGGTATCGGCATCCACGAGATGATGTTAGGCACGTGGGTGAGGAAAGCCAAAGACAGCGGTCGGGTCCAGGACCAGGACTTGTCCGGGATCGAGCGGGCCGAGTTGGAACGACTACGGAAAACGCCGTCCAAGGATGGGGCGCGATTTCGCAAAAAAAGTGGTGACCTGGTTCGCGAGGGAACAGCCGTGGGAGTACGCGGCGATCGCGGACTGGGCTGCCGAGAAGAAGTTCCCGGTCACGTTCATGGGTACCCAGCTCGGGGTGGTCGGCCAAGGCTATTACCGGTGGTTGGCGACGGGGGGATCCGAGCGGGAGCGGGCCGACGCTGAGCTTGCCGACCAGATTCGTGAGATTCACACCGAGTTGCGTGGCGATCCCGGGGTGCGGCGGGTGGGGGCCGTGCCGCTGACCCGAAAGCCCCCCGGCCGGGGTCATCTTCCACAGCGACCGCGGTTGCCAGTACACCTCAGGGGAACTCGCTGATCTCTGCGCGGTCAACGGAGTGCGCCGCTCGATGGGCCGCCGCGCCACATGTTACGATAACATGATCTCTGAGTCGTTCTTCGCGACCTACAAGAAAGAGCTCATCCACACCAACCCCTGGCACGATCTCACCGAGGTCCGGCGGCGGACATTTCTCTGGATCGAGGGTTACCACAACCGCCGCCGGCGACATTCCACCCTTGGCTACTTGACACCCATCGAATACGAGCTAGGATACCGGAAGATAATCGATCTGGTGGCCTAAATCGGTGTCAATAGAATCGGGAACACTCCAGACCGGATCTTCGCGACCATCCGCACCGCACACTCCCGCAGCTCCTTCGGTAGTTACTCGACCGCCTCGACATGACCCCAACCTTCCCAAGAGACAGAGTCTCTGGCAAACCCGGGGCGGTTCAAAGATTTCGGCCTGCCCTGGTGAGCCTCGCACGGGCTCTACCTGAGGTTTTGCGAACTGCGAACAAGGGTCGATTCAAACTGTCGATCCAGGGCAGCATGGCCCCTGCCCGACACTTGCATACCGGCTCTAAGCTGGGCAAACGCTTAAGTTAGTGGTATAGGACCATGGGGGCGTAACAAACTTTTACCCCGCAGCGATGAACCATATATCCATTCGGAGTAGTCCGGCAAGGGAGGCTCGAATGCTGTCAAGAATGATAATGCGGCAGACTACTAGTAGGATAATTCTCTTGGAGTTGATGTTAGCGTTGGGGAGCATCGTGGCCTTGACATCGCCAGTAGTGCCAGCTGAAAATGGATTCTTGCTATGACTACAGTTAATGAAATAGGGGACCTGCGCACTGATTTGCGCGACACCCTCGATCGATCTGAAAAATGGTTGCGCAAGGCTGCTGCTCTTCCCGGAATTTTTATAGAGCGGCGACAAGAAGTGGAGCGAGACGCCGAGGTGGTGCAGCGGTTACGCACTCGAGCTGCTTCCACGCTCATTAATGTGGCGCTGCTTGGCGCTTTCTCGTCCGGTAAGAGTTTCCTGCTAAGCGGTTTACAAGGCGGTCTAGAGTTATTCAAAGTACCGAGTGGTACTGGCCTCGCTGCGGATAAGTTCGTGGGACTCCTACCATCCTCTCCCGTGCCAACTAACGCATGCCCAGCGCGCGTGGTGCCGGTGGATGAGGGAATCCCGTTCGATGCCTCAGGAACTGGCTATTTGCGAGTGCGTTTCGTCGACTCAGACGACTGGGAGGACGTCGGAAATTCCCTGGCTCCTTCCGTAGTTGCAGCCTACGTGGCAGTCGACGCGAATTTAGCCGACCGACTCAGAACGCATCGGGACCGCGAGGTTGCCGAGGTAGAGATTCTCCTCTCCGACTTCAAGATCCCAGCCATGCTGTATGACCTTCCAGGCTACGGTGCGCCAAACCCGATACACGACACTATTGTCAAAAACGCCATGAACGACGCGGACTGCTTCATATACGTCTCTCATGCCAGCCGGGCGCTATCGGCAAACGATCTCGATCTTATTCGATTTCTCTATCAGCACTACCTGCTGTCCCGGAAGCGGGTAGTCTGGGTCGTTACCGCCATTGACTCAGCCATGCAACTCGACCATGAAGATACTCCAGCGTGGCAGGCCACTATCGCCAGAAACAACGCCTATCTGAAACAGAGTTTTGTCTTGCAAAGCGGTCAACCAGACATTGGGTTCATAGGGGAAGGGTTCATCCCAGTCTCTCCAGCTCTGGAAGCTCGTGCGGCTTTGCTTACCTCAGAGGGCGCAGAAGCCGTCACTGCAAGGCGACATATAGCAGAGAGCCGAATGGACTCTCTACGCCAAGATCTCCAAGATCTAATCAGCCGTGACACCGGTAGAAATCATATCGCGGCCGTGGCACGTAATGCTTGGAAGCTCGTCGCTCCCAGAGAGCGCGTGCTCGCTAAGCGCCTCGAAACGGAGCGGCTCCCGATTGAAGAACTCAAGAGACTGCTGGAGAGCGAGCGTGACCGTTTACAGCAGTTGGAGGCCGCCACTCCTGGTATCCGTGAAAGATTGGAGCACGGACTTGAAAGCTATGTTAAACGTGCTTCGCGCCCGTTCGGCAGACTCGCCGCGCACCTCCACTCTGTTCTGGACGTCATGATTAAATCTACCGACGTTCGTAAGCCGAGTAAGGCAAATCAGGTCCAGGTAGCGAAGACGCAGGCGCTCCAGACGTGGATGGTAGCGACCAACGGGCCAGCAATCCTCGGGGGTTCGCAATTGGAACGATTCAAGGAGGAAATGCTGCGAGCGGTGCGAGCGGCGCTCGGGGACAGTAGCGCGGCAGGTCAACTTCCTGACTACTCATTCGACGTCACCGATCTGACGGTGCCCAGACCGGAAGGAAGGGGTATTCCCAGGGGAGATTTGCTGCAACGCACTGCTGCCGTTATTGGCGTGTCAACACCACTCGCTGCGGGCGGGACCTGGCTTTCCGGTTTGGTCTCTTCAGGAGCCGTACTTCCCTATGCTGGTTTGGTTGCGGGCGCTGCCGCGATTGTGTACGGGAGCATGCAATTCCACAAGGATAAGGCCACTTCGTTAGAAGTGACCCAAGCGGAATGGATTACTGCGCTGGACAAGGAGGTGGCGGAACTCCAACGGCAGTTCGAGTTGGCTATTGGTATGCAGGGTATGAATATGATTGATAACTTGATCGACAATCTCGATCAGTACCGTGAGCAGCTTGAGGACTCCGTGGATCGTGCCCGTCAACGCATCACCGACCCCAAGACCCAGGGACGACAGGAGTTAGTCAACGAGCTTGAGCCTCTGTGTCGCGAGGGTAGCGACCTCAAGATTGCTCTTCGGGCTTTGTCAGATCAGTGAGTTCAGCCGGGAGAGTCGGGGACGGAAATGATCTTGAGTCAGAGGGCTCGATAGGTTGTCCACCGGGCGGATTTACCCCGTACGTGCCCGGGGTGAGGGGGGCAAACGTAACCGAAAACACAACCAAATGCAGAAACGCCGGTCACCTTGGGATGAAATGACTGGCGTTTCTCCTGTTCAGTGGCGGTAGCGGTGGGATTTGAACCCACGGAGGGCGTAAACCCTCACGCGCTTTCGAGGCGCGCTCCTTCGGCCGCTCGGACACGCTACCGTCGGCTAGGTTACCCGCGCCGACGGGAGCGCTCAGCACCGGGATGTGATGCGCATGAGGGACAGACATGGGGCCATGAGGGGCGGACAGACGGTGCATGAGCGCAGGACACGCCGAGGGGTGGGGGTTAGGGGCGGTGGGGGGTGAAGAAGGTGGTTAGGAGGGTGGCGCATTCTTCGGCGCGGACTCCGGCTGCCACCTGGGGGCGGTGGGGGAGTCGGCGGTCCCGGACCACGTCCCAGAGGGAGCCTACGGCGCCGGTTTTGGGTTCCCAGGTGCCGAAGATCAGGCGGGCGATCCGGGCTGCGACCAGGGCGCCTGCGCACATTGTGCAGGGTTCCACGGTGACGGCCAGGGTGCAGCCGGTCAGGCGCCAGCCGTCGCCTCGGCCCTGGGACCGCAGGTGGGCGGCGCCGGCGCGCAGGGCGAGCAGTTCGGCGTGCGCGGTGGGGTCTCCGGTGGCCTCTCGGGCGTTACAGGCCACGGCGAGCTCGATGCCGGTCGCGTCCACCAGTACCGCACCGATCGGAACGTCTCCAGTGACCAACGCGCCCTGGGCGGCCTCGATCGCGCGCCGCATCAGCGCTGCGTCGGCACTAGTAGTCACCTTCAACCGGGCTGTTTCTCCAGCAGGGCCGCGAACTGAGCCTGGAACCCGCAGCGCTGGGCGATCATGTCGAGTTGTTCGTCGGGGTACAGGTCCACCTCATCGATGATCACCTGCATCTCCGCGGCAGGCAAACCCAGATCGGCGAGCAACCCGAGGTCGCCCTCCGGCCACACTTCGTCGGCATCCATGGCGTCTTCTTCGGGGACCTCAACGCGCAGCAGGTCGAGCACATCGGCAGCGACGTCATAGTCCAGCGCGGCAGCAGCATCGGAGAGCAGCAATGACACTCCACCCGGCACGGGTCGGACCACGACAAAGAATTCGTCATCCACATCGAGCAGGCCGAAGACAGCTCCTGTGGAGCGCTGCCTGCGGAGCTCGGTAATCGCCGTGTCGAGGTCTCCTAGAGCGGCAGCATCCAGCGGGGTGCACTGCCAGCGCCCTTCCTCACGAACCACGGCGATGGCAAAGCCGGTGACCGTCACGACACAACGGTATGCTCTGTCAAGCACTGCATGGAAGCGTGGTCACCGCATCCGGCGCCTTGACTTTAGGACAGGGTGCGAGGATGGGACGTCGTGACCACCCCCACGCCCCGCCACCGCCGCCGGACCACCAGCCGCACCCGGACCCACTCGACCACTCTCATAGCCGCCGCCAGGACGCTGCAGCCGCGTACCGTCGCACTGCGCCGGGCTCTGCATCGGCGCCCTGAGCAGGGCCTGCACCTGCCGGACACCCAGGCGGCCGTGCTGACCGCATTGGCCGACCTGCCGGTACGGGTACGGACCGGGCACTCGACGAGTTCTGTGATCGGAGTGATCGAGGGCCGCCGACCTGGCCCTACAGTGCTGCTGCGGGCGGACATGGACGCGTTACCGCTCACCGAGCAGTCCGGGGTGCCGTTCAGCTCGAAGGTGCCGGGAGTGATGCACGCCTGCGGCCACGATGCGCACGTCGCGATGCTGGCCTCGGCCGCCCGGGTGATCACCGATCGGCGCGACGAACTCGCCGGACAGGTACTGCTGATGTTCCAGCCGGGGGAGGAGGGTTTCCACGGGGCCCGGCACATGCTCGAGGAGGGCCTGCTGGAGATCGCCGGAATGCCGGAGCAGGCCATGGCCCTGCACATCACGTCCACTCTGGACTGCGGACTGGTGCAGAGCAGGCCGGGCGCCATCATGGGCTCGTCGGATGTGCTGAGGGTGCGGGTGACCGGCCGAGGAGGCCATGCCTCGGCGCCACAGAACGCCATCGACCCGATACCCGCCGCTGCCGCGATGGTGGGCGCGATCCAGACCAGCCTCACCCGGACGCTGAACGTCTTCGATCCGGCGGTGGTCACCGTCACCCGGATCTCCGCGGGCACCAACTCCAACATCATCCCGGAAACCGCCGAGCTGGAGGGAACCATCCGAGCACTGTCCGAGCCCACCCGCCTCAAGGTGCACGAGCAGGTGCGCGGCGTCTGCGAGCACGTCGCCGCCGCGCACGGCTGCACTTGCGAGGTGGAGATCGAGCACGGTTACCCGGTCACCGTCAATGACGACGAGGTAGGGGTGCAGATCCTCGACGTCGCCCGCCGAGTGCTCGGCGAGCGCCACGCCGAGCTGATGCCGGATCCCATGATGGGCGCGGAGGACTTCTCCTATGTGCTGGCGAAGGTGCCGGGAGCGATGGTCTTCCTGGGCGCCTGCCCCCCGGGGTGCGAGCCGGATACCGCTCCGTCCAATCACTCCAATCGGGTGGTGTTCGACGAATCGGCGATGGTGCACGGGGTGGCCCTCTACGCCGGGTTCGCGTTGGAAGCGCTGATCCCATGAATGTGCGCACGCTGTGCGTCGTCGGGCTCGGTCTGATCGGCGGGTCACTGCTGCGGGCCGCCGAGCGGGCCGGATGGCAGGTCAAGGGCACCGCGACATCCGCAGCCGACGTCGCCCTGGCGAGGACGGCCGGCTTCGACGTCACATCCTCGCTGGCCCAGGCGCTGCGAGCGGCTGCGCAGTCCGACGCCCTGGTTGTGCTGGCGGTACCGCTGCCCGCCGTTGAGGAGGTGCTGCCGGTGCTGGCCCGGGAGGCTCCCCGGTGTCGGCTCACCGACGTGGTGGGGGTGAAGCGACCCGTCGCGGCCTCGGTGGCTCGATACACCCCGCTGGCCCGTTATGTCGGAGGGCACCCGATGGCCGGGGCGTCCGCTTCCGGGTGGGCGGCCGGGTCGGCGGAGCTGTTCACCGCGGCGCCGTGGGTGGTGAGCAGCGACGAGAGGGTGGACACCGCGGTGTGGGCGCAGGTCGCCCGCCTCGCATTGGATTGCGGGGCGCATGTGGTGCCTGCGTCCGCCGAGGACCACGACACCGCCGTAGCGCGAATATCGCACCTGCCGCACGTGCTGGCCGCCGTGCTCGCCTCGGTCGGTGCCGACGGTGGACCGCTGGCGCTGGCGCTCGGCGCGGGTTCGTTCACCGATGGCACCCGCGTCGCCGGGTCCCCGCCCGACCTGGTGCGGGCGATGTGCGAAGGTAACTCCGGCGCGCTGCTTCCGGCGTTGGACGACGCGCTGGGCAGGCTCGGCGCGGCCCGCGGCTCACTGGCATCCACCGGTGGGCTGGCAGCGACGATCCGGACCGGTCACCTGGCCCGCCGTGCTTTCGACGCCGCGCGCAACGGGATCACGCACGGCGACCCGGTGCACGGCGATACCCTGCACGTCGATCTGGACGCCGCCGGGGCACTGGAGCGGCTACGCGAGATCGGCCGGGCCGGCGGCCGGGTCGTTGCCCTGGACGGCACCCGATGCAGCTGCGCGGTGTGAGTGACGCCGACCTATCTGGACCACTTGAACTGGGCAGCCCGCACACCTCGTCCGCATAGACCCCGGCTGTCCCGCCTCCGCTCCCCCGGCGGCCCCCCAGGCGGGATGGCCAGGCCCTGACCGGCACAAACTAACCTACCGCCTGCCGGCGTACCAGTAGCCCCACCTGCTTCGCCGGCGACCGGCGACCATCATCAACTCTTGGCATCAGGTGGTTATCCTCACAATTCGCACATCGGCCAGCGGCAGAGTGGTGCGGGCCGCCACCATCGCGGCGGCGTAATCATCGTCGATCACCTCCCCGCGCCGGACGTCGAT
Source organism: Pseudonocardiaceae bacterium (assembly GCA_050700355.1). Classification (GTDB taxonomy): domain Bacteria; phylum Actinomycetota; class Actinomycetes; order Mycobacteriales; family Pseudonocardiaceae. The sequence goes on along the minus strand of JBOHHE010000410.1, from coordinate 7,168 downwards.
TTTAAGTTCCTGGGGATTATCGTGCGGGCATCTACGGTTGCCATACACAATGCGCCAGGTTTCCAGTGCCCTACTTTCCTTGCTTTTTGGGTATTTCATGGTGCTTCTCCTAGATTTATTGGACCAGCGCTTATCCGGCCCGGGTCCCCCCGTTCGCACAGCACCGCATGACGCGCGTTCGCGGGGTCGGTGATCCTGGCTCCTGGTATCCGAGTTGGCCTGCGCTACGCGAGTGGAGCCCCCAGGTCTCATCGCGTGCACCACCACGAGCGCGCACCGGGTGTGGTCGTCGGTGCGCTTACCGTCCACCACAGTCCGGCTGCGCTCGATCTCCCAGTGCACCACGGGTTTGACGCTGGGTAGCACTAGGAGCCGGAGAGTAACGAGCCAGGTACGCAGGGTACTGGATCACGAACGGACCAAGTGCCCCGTGGCAAGTAGATCACCGTATCGATGACCCACTAACGATGCGGTCGGCTGGGCAGATCGGCTGGGCACATTCGCAGAAGGGTCGGGCCGAGCAGGTTGAGCACCGTCGTCTGAACTCGGCACGGAGGGAATCTGGCCGGCAGGGCTGACAGGATGGGTGGTCCGCGTTGGGAGGTACCTGTCTCAGATCAGGAATAGTGCTCCAGATGGACGTCAGCGACCGCTTAGACCGTTCCGTACCGGCGCTGGCGCAGGTACTGGGGGCGCTGGCGGCTGATTCGCACAATGCCGTCGTGTACCTGGATCCGGCGCAGGCCTATGCGCAGCGGCCCGGAGCGGGACCGCTGAGCGGGATGCCGGTGGTGGTGAAGGATCTCATCGACGTGGCGGGGATGCCCACCCGCTGCGGCAGCGCGGTGCTCGCGGACGCTGAGCCGGCGCGCCAGGACGCCGCTGTGGTGGCGCTGCTGCGCGCGGCGGGTGCCGTGGTGGTGGCAAAGACCCACACCCACGAGTTCGCCTACGGCCCCACCGGGGACATCGCCGCCGAGGGTCCCTGCCGCAATCCGCACGATCCGACGCGTATCACCGGCGGTTCGTCCAGCGGGTCGGCGGCCGCGGTGGCCGCAGGGCTGGTGCCGCTGGCGCTGGGCACCGACACCGGCTGCTCGGTGCGCACTCCGGCGGCGCTGTGCGGAGTGGTCGGCTTCAAGCCCGCGCTGGGCGTGTTGCCCACCACCGGGGTGTTCCCGCTGTCGGAGACCTGAGATCACGTCGGGCTGCTCGGCCGGGACGTCGAGACGGTCACGGTCGCGTTCAACGCGCTGACCGGCTGCCGACTCGACTCCGCCGCCCCCGTGCGGGGGGCCGTGGTCGGGCGCCCCACCGACCCGTACTGGCGGGTGCACGACCCGGAGATCGCCGCTGCGGTGGATCGCAGCGCCGCCACGCTGACCAGGGTCGGAGTCACGCTGCGGGACATCAGCCTGCCCGGTATCGAGGAGCTCGCCGCCACCTATCCGGTGATCGTCGGCGCGGAGGCGTACGCCACTCATGCCCGGTGGCTGGCCCAGCGCCCCGGTGATTACCAGCCGGCCACCGCCACCCGACTGCAGGCCGCCGCCGCGCACACCGCCGCCGCCTACATCACCGCCCAGCGCACTCGCCGCAGGCTGGCCGTCGAGACGACGGCCAGCCTGCTCGCCGACGGAATCGACCTGCTGCTGCTGCCGACCACCCCGCTGCGCGCCACTCCGCTCTGCGTCGAGCAGGTCGAAGTTCCGGACGGCACCCGAGTCGCCGTGCGGCCCGCACTGCTCTCGCTCACCCTGCCGTTCAACCTGCTCGGCTGGCCCGCCGTATCGGTGCCGGCGCCCGGAATGACAGGGTTACCTGCCGGCGTCCAGCTCGCCGGGTTGCCGGGCAGCGAGCAGCTGCTGCTGGCCGCGGCGGCCTGCCTCACGCCATCCGGCAGCACGCCGAGCTGACGGCGGATCAGGCGCGCTTGGCCAACCCGGGGAAGTCGAGTACCAGGCCGTCGGCATCCACGGTGAGTTCCTCTTCGAAGGTGTCACTCGTGTAGCTCACTACTGCGGGAGCACTGACCGATACCGTGCGGTAGCTCTGCCGGATGAGCTGAACCTCCAGGTGTGGCAACGAGACGAACACCGTCGGCAAGTGGTGCTGAGCAGCCACGCGGTGCAGGTCCAGCCGACGCACCGGCAATGCGTTGAACAGCGGGCTGAACGCCAAGTTGACGTCCAGTGCCCCACTGAAGTCGGTACGCGCGGCACCCGCACCATGATCGACCAGCCAGATGCCTTCTTCCGAGCGGGTCAGGGTGACGTGCTGTTCGCCCTGGACGCGGACGGTGCGCACGGTCAGCCGGATCGCCACCCCGATCTCATCGGTGGCCAGTGAATACGAAGCGGAATACGGATCGGTGCCCTCCCGGGGAGCCGCGATCAACGATCCGGTGGCCCGGAGGCTGCGCTGCCCCAGGACGACCCTGGCCGCTTCCAGTCGCAAGGGGGCGTCCACACTCACCCAGGAGAGCATTCTCGCCACGTTCGTACGGCGAGCCACGGACTCGGCTGGGAGCTGCTGACCCGCCTGGGGGCTGTTCACCGGCCAGCCAGGACGGGGTCTTTGTTGAGTTTCACCTGTAAGACCCTTTCGTGCTGGACGGTGTGCTGCGGACCGGCAACGAGCAACGGGCGGGAGCCTAGCTTGGTCCCTGTGCCCCGTGCCATCCGATCGCAGCTATTCACCTCCGGCGGGCAGGGAGTAACCTATTCTACGGACGAGCGCCCGGAGTGGCCATGCTGGCCTCTCGTCTTGAGACACTCTAGATCCGTCTACGCCCGGGGGGCACCTGAGCGGGCAGGTCGCTGAAGCGGCATGCCCCTCATGCCTCGCCGAGGCTGGCGGCCGCCGTGTAACGACACGAACTGAGAAGGACTACATGCGCACGCCCGTCTCCGACCGCCGACCGCGGGCCGGAATGACCGTCGCTCCCCGTCACAGGCAGAGCCGACCTATGCCCATGAGTGCTGTCGCCGTCCGACGTGGCCGGTTCGGCGAGTTCGAACTGAGGCCCGTGCGGGAACACACCGTCGAGGCACTCCCAGAGGAGGCTGCTCCCAACGAGGATTGAAGTTGCTCGCCAAGGAGCAACGGACGGCGTAGCGCCCACGGGTAGCGTCGCGGTGGGGGAGGTGCATGGATGGCAGGTGGTGTAGGTGGCCCACCCAACGAGTGAGGTCGTGCGCCACGGACAGCATGCCTGCGGCATCGTTGGTTCCGGGTCCGAACGGCTGCGGATGGTCAGCGGTTTCGTGCGCAGCGGACTCCTGGCCGGCGACCGGGTGTGGTGCTTTGCGAATGGGTCGCGGTCAGAGATCCTGAGTTGGCTGCGGCGCGACGAGGCCGTCGAAGACGACGCCCTGGACAGCGGTCAGCTCACGGTGCTGCCCACCCAGGAGTCCACCCTGTGCGTCCTGGACTGCGATCCGGACGCCGTGGTGGACGGCCTTCGCAGGGCGGTCGACAATGCCCTACAGGACGGGTGGAACGGGTTCCGGATGGTCGGCGACCTGGGGTGGGCCACTCGCGAGCAGTGTTGCCCGCAGCGTCTGATGGACTTCGAGGAACGGATCGGCGAGGTACTCGCCGGGTTACCTGCCGCGACACTGTGTCAGTACGACCGATACCGCTTCGACGTGGCCACCATGGTCACGCTGACCGGAATGCACGCCGCCGTACTGGGCTCGGTCCAGCTCGGCGAGCAACTGACGTGCTGTCCCCTGGACGGACCACCGGGGCCGGCCGGCCTGTCCGGACCGGAGCTCTCGGGACTGCGTCTGGTCGGCGAGGTTGACCTGGCGACCCGCAAAATCTTCACCACCGCGCTCGATAAGGCCATGAGCGGCACCGGTGACCTGCATCTGGATCTATCCGAGTTGACCTTCATCGACATCGGTGGCGTACAGGTCATGCTCCGCTCCGCCGAGCGGCTGTGGCCGAGCAGGCGGATCATCCTGCACTGGTCGCCACCGTCACTGAAGATCGCCCTTCATCTGTTGTGTCATACGCACAAACTTATCGACGCCGAGGAGGAGTAGGCCGGACGCACTCAGGTCCGGGTACCGGCCACTGAGTACCGTGGCTTGACCCGGTCGACCTCGGCGATGTTACATAGATTTTACCCGCGAGCGGCCATTTCCGGCGATGCGGGCAGTCACCATGCCTAATGACTGCGGACCGTGGTGAGGACGCCGTGCTGGGTAGCTGATTGGGGTGAGAGCGTGGGGCCGATGTGGGTGCGGTGGATCTTTTCCGTAGCCTGCCTTGCGGTAGCGGTTTACCACCTCGCGGCACTGATCACCCCCAGCCGGGCAGCCCGGGGCGACACGAGCGGGCCGGCGCGGGCCGAAGGGCAGCGGGGGTACGAGCTGTCGCATCTGGCGATGGCGCTGGGGATGGCCGCGATGTTCTCGCCGTTCGGTGATCCGATTCCACCCTTGGCGTGGTCGATCATCTTCGGAATGGCGGCCGCGTGGTTCGCGGCCTGCGCACTGCGTGCCGGCACGCCTGCCGCCGGCACAAGCACCTCCGGCGTTGCCCAGCATCATCTGGTGGCCAACCTCGCGATGCTGTTCATGGTGGTCGGTGGCCACCAGCACGGGGCCGGTGGCGAAGAAGCCGGTGGGGTAGCGGCTGAGGGCGCAACGGCGAGCTCTGGCGGTGCGGGTCACGAAGGGCACCTCGGCGGTGTGGGCGGCGAGTGGATGGCGGGACCGCTCGGTGTCGTGCTGACGGTGGGGCTGGCCGGGTACTTCGCCGTGCACGCGGTGCGATCGATTCGGACGCTGGTCAGCGCACGGATCCCCGGACCGCAGATGTCGTCTGCCGGGAGCGGGCCGGTCACGGTTGTCGTCGCACGGAGCGCCACAACGGGGACGCGGGTGCGGGCTGCCAGCCATGTGGTGATGTGGACAGCGATGACCGTCATGTTCGGGCTGATGCTGTGATCATAACGCCGAACGGTGGTGCGCCCAGCCGGGTGGCCCGTACCGGGGCGGCGACGGGAGTAGCGCTGGCCGCCGCGGCTTGTGGCCACCTGGGGGCGGGCTCAACGGCCGTGGGAATGACCGGGCTGCTGGCGGCGGCCGCGATGCTGGTAGTACCCGCGTGGTGGTTGACGGGACGAGAACGCGGCTGGGGGCCGCTCGCGGGTGCGCTGCTCGTCGGGCAGTTGGCTGCGCACGTCCTGTTCACGGTGACGGCGCCGGGAGCCGTGCTGGGCGCGGTCACCGCAATGCGCCCTGAACACCACGAGATGAGCTGGCTATCTCTTGATCTGATGTTGCTGGGCCACCTGATGGCGGCCGCGGTGGGCGCGGCGTGGTTGCGACGTGGCGAGCGTCGGGCCTGGGCGGCAGCCCGGCGAGCCACCGCCGCGCTGCAGCGCACCTTGTCGGTGTTGCTGGGTTGGCTCATCCGGATTCCTGTCGACGGCTGTGTGGTGCGCTGGCATGTCCCAGCAGAGCACCCCATCCAGCACCAACGGGCGGTACTGCGCAACACCATCATCCTGCGGGGACCTCCGCTGGGCGGGTAAGCACCGACATTCCGGGACGGCCTTCGCCGCCCCGCTGCCTCTCGTGGTCTTCGTCCTCTGATGCCACCAGCGGCCTTCGCCGTCGCATCCCTGCTGCCTGGCCGTCCCAGCGCGGCCGGCAGGTTGCCGGGCGTTGCGACCTCTCCCCGCGTTCCGACCTCCCCCCGGAGTACTTGTCATGACGACTACCTCCGATCCTGCGGCGAACGCATCGCCGCAGAGGATCGAACCGTTCACCCCACTTCAGGCTTCCCCCGACGAACCTCCACCCGCGAAAGTATCGACGTGGACGCTGCTGCGCCCCGTGATGTTGCGGGTGCACTTCTTCGCCGGCGTCCTGGTTGCCCCGTTCCTGGCCGTGCTCTGCCTGACCGGACTGGCCTACGTCTTCACTCCGCAACTGAACGATCTCGTCTACCAGGATGAGCTGATCGTCGACCAGCCGGGGGACGTGGCCCGTCCGCTGGCGGACCAGGTCGCCGCCGCGCTGGCGGCCACGCCCGGCGCCACGCTCTCAGCGGTCGAGCCGGCCGGCGCATCGGACCGGACCACCAAGGTGGCATTGGCGCTGCCGGAGCTGCCCGAGGGCGCGACCCAAGCGGTCTATGTGAATCCCTATACCGCCGAGGTGCAGGGTTCCCTGACCTTTCTGCACAGCGAACCCCCTTTGCAGGCCACGCTGCGCGATCTGCACGGCGACCTGCTGCTGGGCGACGTCGGGCGGTTGTATTCCGAATTCGCCGCGAGCTGGCTACCGGTGCTGATCTTCGGTGGTCTGGCGTTGTGGTGGACCCAACGCCGCAGCAAGCGGCGGGCTCGTGCGTTGCTGCTCCCCCCGGCCCAGGCCCGACCCGGCCGGGGCCGGATCCGCGGCTGGCACGGCAGCGTCGGGGTGTGGCTCACCGTGGCGCTGTTGTTCATCAGTCTGACCGGGCTGACCTGGTCCCAGTACGCCGGTGGACGGTTCGAGGCCATCATCACCGCCCTGGACGGGCGATCCACGAAGCTGACGGCCGAGCCCGTCGAAGGCACCGGTCAGCCGGTGTCGGTGGATCGGGTACTGGCAAGTGCGCAGGCCGCGGGACTGTCCGGACCACTCAATATCGTCGCCCCGACGAAGCCCGGCGCGCCCTACACGGTGGCGGAGGACTCGAGCCACTGGCCGGTCCAGCGGGATCAGGTCGCCATCCATCCCTACACCGGGCAGGTCAGCGAGCAGGTTCAGTGGTCGGACAATCCCCCGCTGGCCAAGCTGACCACCATCGGCATCATGGCGCACACCGGCACCTTGTTCGGGTTGTTCAATCAGCTCGCGCTGGCGGCGATGGCGCTGGGCCTGCTCGCCATGGTGTTCTGGGGTTACCGGATGTGGTGGTTGCGGCGCCCGACCCGGGCCACCGCGTCCATCGGTGCCCCGGCTCCGCGGGGAGGACTCGGTAAATTGCCCATCCCGGCGCTGCTGGGGATCGTGCTGGCCACTGCCGCACTCGGCTGGCTGATTCCGGTCCTGGGCATCAGCCTGCTGCTGTTCCTGGCCGTGGACCAGATCTGGATCCGGATCAAGCGGCGGCAGTCGCCACCCACTGCGGATTCGGTGCTCAGCGGCCAGCGCTGAGC
>JBOHHE010000409.1:0-24646 GCA_050700355.1 Pseudonocardiaceae bacterium | reverse complement strand
GTGCTATAGCACTCAACGCCACTCACAGGTCACACTGAAAGTGTGACCGACACTGTTGCTGATCCCGAGGTGCCGCAGCAGGACCCCGAGGATACGTTCGATCGCCTGGTGGAGGAGGGTGAGCAGCGGCTGGGTCGCTCGTGGCCAGGGCTGATCTCAACCGGGGTGCTCGGCGGTTTCGACGTCGGGGTCGGTGTGTTGGCGTTGCTGCTCGTCGAGCAAGCCACCCACAGCGTGCTGCTCGGCGGACTGGCTTTCTCCATCGGCCTTATCGTGCTGACGCTGGCCCGTAGCGAACTGTTCACCGAGAACTTCCTCATCCCGGTCACCGCAGTAGTCGCCAAGAATGCATCGTTGTCCTCGCTCGGTCGCCTGTGGGGGGTGACGGCGGTGACCAACCTGCTCGGCGGGTGGGTCTTCGTGGGCATCATCATGATCGCCTTCCCTGCCCTGCACGACACGGCGATCGAGGTAGCGGTGTTCTACATCGAGCTCGGCATCACCTGGCATGCTCTCGCCCTCGCCATGATCGGTGGAGTGCTGGTCACCCTGATGACCCACCTACAGCACGCGACCGACTCCGATGGCGTGCGGCTGGTCCCAGCGATCGTGATCGGCTTCCTACTGGGTGCAGGCAAGATCAATCATGTGATCGTCGCTTCCCTGCTCTGCTTCGCGGCCCTGCAGGCAGGCGCGCCGTTCGGTTATGCGGATTGGCTGGGCATGTTCGTGCTCGCGGTCCTCGGCAATCTGATCGGCGGCCTAGGGCTGGTCACGGTGCTGCGCCTGTTACAGGTCTCGAACAAGGTGGTCGCCGAACGCCGGACCGAACAGCGGGCGGCATAACCACCCCAGCACGGCACGGTGGTTGCCCGCGATCCTACGTGGTCACTACCAGCGGGATTCCCACCGCGATGCAACCCACAAGTGCGACGAGTAAGGACCATTGAACGAGAACGTGTTTTGTCCATGCTATGCGTGACATGATGACGAGTTGGGTGGACAACGTCAGCAAGTTGACGTCTGAACCCCTGACGGTCAGTGCGTCTGCAAGTGTCGCGGGCTGCCATAGCCGTAGATGCCCAAAGTAGACGAGACCATTGCGCCAAGACCTAGCAACCTCGCGCCTACACAACTGTGGAAAAACTACCGCACCGGCCAGGACGACTGACGTGAACAGCAGAATCAGTCCGGATTTATGCAGCACCCATAACCACGCATGTGGATATGCAGAGGTCGGTGATGCGGAGAAAGCTATAATTCCGCTCAGCACCGCGGTCTCCAACGTCATCACGATGGAGGCTTTCGTGTCGACCTTCGCTGTCCAGTCTTGCAGCGCCCCATGTACCTTCCAGGCGAATTCCTCGCCACCCGCAGGATCGGCGGCGGAAGGCGCTACCGACTCGGATGCCGAGTGGCTCTCTTCTATCGTCATTCGACGTAGTCCACAGGAACGCGCTCAAATCCGGGCAGATCCTTAGGGATGATCAGTTCTCCGGCGGGAGCCGAAGCAACCAGCGTGTTCAGCAACGTGGTGAGCATGCTGGTTAGTGCGTCTTTCTCGTGGAGGTTGTCTTTGGCTCGAAACGCGGCCTTGGTTGCCATGCTGCCGAGGGATTCGGAGGTCGCGTCACCGAAACCAAAGGTGATCACATGCGGTCTCCTGGACCAGGTAGGATCTACTAAAGCGGCGAATCGAGCCGCCCATGTGTTGCCATCGGTGGGTAGTCCATCGGTGAGAATAAAAACCGCAGGACGCAGCACGGCCATACCTGCCGACCTGCGTGCCGGAATATCGATGTTGATTCTTTCGTGCAGCAAATCGAATGCCGCACCGAAGTTAGTCAACCCCCCGCAGGACAGTGCCGGAATTTGCTGGATCTCCTCGATGTCGGTCATCTCCAGCACGAGGTGCGGCTGGGTGTTGAAACTGATGATCGAGATATGTGCAAATTCCGACACCCGCGGGTTTTCCACTAACGAAAGGTAGACGTGCTCTAGTGTGTCATTTAGTGTTTTTTCGTGGACTTTCATCGTACCCGAGGTGTCCATGAGTAGATAGGTAGGCAAGCACTTTGCCTTACCGGTGTGGGGGCCGCTGGCGTTCATGACTTTTCTTCCTCTCGGATTCTTGTGGCGGGCATATTCAGCTGAAGATTTGCGCTATAATGTTCAGTACAACAAGGAGAAAGATGATTCCGATAAATGAAAAAACCATCACTGCCATAATCTGGCCGATCCTGGTAAGAAAACTCTTGACGAAAACACTGAGCTCATCGGGTGCGTGTGGACGTGTGGATGGCGGGGTGATCCGCCGCTGGTTGCCAAGGTTGACCGGGGGTCTAGGTGTTGTCGGGCCGGTGCCCGGTTGTTGCCTTGGAGTGGGTCTTGCTGCGGCGGGTTGTGGTGCTTTCGGCGGTACCCTGCTGGGTCCTTTCGCGTTGGGCACTACTGTACGGGGGCTTATCCGATGGGGTCGGGCCGTAGCCGGCCGAGTCGTGCCAGTTCGTGAGCCACGAATGTCCCGCCAGCCCACCACTCCGTCTGCAGGCCGATTCGAACTGTCCGTGGTCGACTGTGTGCTGGCTTCGGCGGCACGCACGGCGGCAAGTAGCGTGGCGGCGGTGGGGCGGCTACTGCGGTCAGTCGTTTCCAATGCGGAGCGGACTTGATCGTAAAGGGGTCGCACGCCGTGTTGAGAGGTGATCTTCCGTAGGGCGTTCAGTGCTGGCTTAACCTCACGCTCGCCAGTGAGACAACGCGCCAGCAACAACGAGGCGCCCCACCGGTCGGAAAACGAGTCTGTCGGCCCACCCGTGGAGAGCGGGTCCTCCCAATTCTGGGTGACCCGGGCGTTCCGGGTCCTGAATCCGCATCCATCTAGATCGATGACGTAGCCGGAGCGCTTTTCGGCGCTCCAAAACGCGTTGGCGTAGGACCAGTCTCCGTAGACGAGCTGGTGCCGTTCTAAGAACTCGCCGACGGCGATTAGATCCTTGCAGATCTGCAGCCGTTCGACGAAGCTGGGAACCGGGACGCCACGTCGTTGACATTTTTCCGGTGATGCTGCCAGCCAGTCGATCTCCAACGGCTTGTGCTTGGTGTGATTTACGCTCAGCCTTAAATTCGCCCAATATGCTGGCGGTGCTAGCGGGATCAGCACCCCGTACGTTTTGCATGACCCGTCGGTCACTCGAGCGGCCGGCCACGAGGTGTGCGTACTCAGCAATGCTCTATCCGGCTCAGAGGATTTCATGGCCAGCTCGACCAGTGAATCGATCCGTGTCATATCCGCATCGGTGATCAGATGGGATTTGAAGACTTTCAGGAGCCACCGGGCGTGCGCAGTCAACAGGTAGACCCCTTCGCTCTCACCATTGTTCTCGCCGATCGATTTGCCGAGTGGGCCGAGCGATCCTTTCGAGACAACCGGATCGAAAAGAGTCGAGCTGGAGTTCATTGTGTGCTCCGAGATCCGTTTCCGAACCACACCGTGACCGAAGTGCGATCATCGACTTGCCCTGAGGCGTGGTAGCCGACGTCGAGCAGGAATGACTCCAACGGAACCGGTGTCTTCCAGCGTTGCGCAAACCACCTCGCGGCATTGGGTACATCCGTGAAAGCGTCGCCAACTCCGTCGGTCACGACGGCCACAGTAGCCCCTTGTTCGAGCTCATACGAGACCGTCACAACCTCATTCGGATGATAAGGAAGAAAATAGTGTAGACTATTCCGGTCGAAGTCGCCATTCTTCTTATCGCCCGCCAAGTGGTGCCAGCCGCTTTTAAGGCGCAGCCAGGCGCTCACATCAGCGAGTGTGGCGAACCAGACGAGGCGCTTCCCCGATCTGTTATCGGCCCTCGTAGGAATGACTGCAACGATGAGCGCACACCGGACATCCTTTTCGGACAGCCCGGTATTTTGGGCGGCGGCCACCATAATGCCTGCCGACGTGCGGAACACCTTTTGCATCACTTCTGCGGTCGGATCTGCCCCACTATCGAGGTGTGTCCGCAGGGTGTCGACTGCGCATCGGGCGGCGACTGTCGCACCAAGATCCGACCTGCTGCTGTCGGACATGCCATCCGCGACTGCGATGATCAGATAGCGACCTGCGCGGTCCCGGCCGAGCCGGTAGCTATCCTGCCGAGGCACCGCAGGCTCCGCACACCGGTGTGAGGGGCCGACGATCGACACGGCGCGTACATCGAGATCTCCGATTCGGGCCTGATCGGCGGCGATTCCGGACGCCGAGGGCTCGACTGGGAGAAGCCAAGGCATACTCGCTGCCTGTGGTGAACGGCCGAATACCGGTGGTTCAAAGACCGAAGGATGTGGAGACGCTGCGGGCACTTTTTGCTGCGGGTTTCGCACCATCGGGGGTGCCGATTCCTTCACGCGGGCTGGCCTGACTTGAGCGTGACAGGAGACTCGGGGGGTGGCGAGGTCCGTTGCGGGCCTTGCTGCGCTCTGCCCCGCTACGGTATGCGTCGCGGTGCCACCAACCGCCGGATGCGGTGCTTGAGCTGGTGCTGGCACATGCCGGTTGCCGCCAAGCGTGTTGGGGCGTTCGTGGTGCTCGTTCGAGGCTGGAGAAGTTCGGACCATGGGATTAGCTACGTTTGGGAAGGCCTGACGCTTTTGCTGGGCCTTCTCGGTAGCGATGCCGTCCCGGTTATCCTCGTGTTGCCGATCGAGGCGCATGTGCTTGGCGCTCGGATCCTTGACCGTTACCCCGACTAGGCGGAGCAGGCCACGGACCGGCCACATGATGTCAATCCTCACAGCGACCTCCAGTAGGGGCGGTTCATAATCCAGAGTTCGGTCATGATCATGTGTCTGAACCGCTAGAGCGGGGCGGCAGCCGACGCCAGCCGACCACGCCGGAGCCGCTTTCCTGCTGGCCGCCATCAGGTGCATCGGCCGCTGGTACAGGCGCCGCGTGCGCAGGCGCGGACGGTGGCGAGGTAGCCGGGTGCGGTGCGACGCTCAGGGGCGCAACTGCCAATGATGGAGTAGCGCCGTTCGGCAGTCCGGGCGTAGGTTCCCGCCGGACGACACCAGACAGACCGATAGCTCGCGGGGGTCCATTGCGGAAGGTGGTCGCCGCGTTTCCCAGTAGCGCAGAGTTCAGGTCACCGACGTCGATGTCTTGGATCAAGTCCCGCTTCAACAACTCCCCAATCAGCCGGTCCCGGCGTTCCTCGTTGGTCTGGTAATCGGAACGGATCATGTTGATCAACGAGCCGGTGTCTTCGGGGTGCTGGCTGAGATGGATAGCAACGAGGTCATAGTTTCCGTGTACGGCGGCCTGAATCGCCTCCATGCGTTGCTGCTGCCTGCGTAGCCCTCTCTCCTGCTCGATGTCCAGCCCTCCTTGGGTGACGGTGGCGAGGGTGTTACTACGTTGGGCTGCCCGCAGCTCCTGGAGGGCTTTTTTCGTAGTATCGTCCAGGCTCAGTCGAGCTGCGAACCGGTGCACTGTAATTCCTTCGGGCAGGACGGTTGGAGCGGAGCCGAGAATTCTGTTGATTTCCATCTGAGCCAGCCCGCATTGCTCGATATCGAAGCTTCGGCTGATCTGCGGCAGCTGCTCAAGCAGCCGTGCGCAGCACAGTTCGAGACCGTCACCGATTCGCCGTTCGACGATCGCGATCGGATCGGTGACGCGCCAATCAAGAGTGATTTTGCCGTCGAAGTCGTATGCGTCACCCTTGCAGGGCAGTGGGCATTCCACTACGTCGTGGTGATCTGCGACGTCCACCTCGAAACGCAGGCGGTACCTGCCGATTACCTTGGGTTGAGTGATGATCTCGTACCGGTTGTCCGTGGTCTTTCCGACCACCGCCACCCCAGCGGTCGTGATCGGTCGTCTCCACTGCATCATGTGCGCTGGCTCCTCGGACAGGATCAGCCCTCTCGGTGTGTTCATGGTCGATTTCTCCTCTCTGTTATGTCGCCGACCATTGCTTCGGGTACTGGCAAAAACTTGCTTGCCCGCACTGCCGCTGCGATTTTGGGTGCGTACATTGTGCTGTCCGGATCAGCCCAGCGCTCCGCTGTGCGGCGCAATCGGGCGCGAACCCGGTCCGACGTTGTGGTGGCGGCCAGTAGTCGAACTAGTGCTCGTTGGCGCTGGTCATCGGACTCGGCGGTTTCCGCCCATTGATCGAGAATTCCCAGTGCAAGTTCGGCTATGTCGGCGCTGGTCAATGCAGTTGCCCACATTATCGCGATCACCTGGCGCCATTCCGGACTGCTGTCGGCCAGCTTGAGTAGCAGCGGCCAATGCTGGATGCGTCCCGTTCTGCCCTGACGCGGTGGTGCTGCGTCCGGGGTCCACATCAAGTCGGCAGCCATCATCAAGAACGCCAGTTTTCCGGTGACGCGCCGCACTCTGGTCCGGCTCCTTGTCCATTCTCGCGCGGTCATCAGTGCTCGGTCGGACACACCGACGACACCCGCCTCCGCCAACTCGGCGAGACTTGCACACACCGCGCCAACCACAGTGAAGTCGGGAGACTCAGCATGCTGATTGAGTGTCTCGAACAGTCGAGCTGGCTGATCGACTCCTACGGAGCTACCGTATGCTCGAACAGCGGTTGCGACCAACTCCGGCTTACTATCGGCGCTCCACTCATGAACCAACCCCTGCACGGTGTCTTTCAGATACGGAACCGAGTTGGCGGCATCCAATGCTGTCGCCGCCGACTCACGGAGGAGATGGTCGGTGGAGCATGCCCACGGCTCTACGATTGAATTTCGCATGAATTCGAAAGCGTTAGTGGAGAGCGCACCGACCGCTACCCCCGCTCTGGTCCGAACTTCCTCCACGGCGTGACTGCCCAATTTGTAAAGCCAGTCGATCAAGGCGCTGTGTGCCTGGTCGTACTCCTGCCATACATGAGTGAGGACTTGTTTGGGGCAAGTGGGGTCGTCGAACTCGACCGTCTGCACCGGCACTTCGCCCTGGGGTGTGCTCGCAGTTCCGGACGTCAACTTTGCATGGAAGGTCTTCAACCGCATACTGCGTCGGTGCTCGAAGGGGCGCACTTGATCGCGTGGTAGATCCTCTAACCGCCCTGTGACCGGTGCGGTGAGCCGGGCTTCCAGTGCGCGGCCTGCCTGCGCGACGGTTTCATAGGGCAGACCGTTGAGCACTGCGAGCGCGATGACAAAGCTATGTTCAGCCAGGCCGCCCAGGCCCTGAAACCAGTCGGCGAACTCCGGGCTGGACCGGGCGGCCAACCGATACCGAACCGTTGCCGCAATCTCACGTGGATCACCGCTATCGCGTGCCGCATCAGCGGTCAGCCCGGCCAACAGTACGGCCTTGCGGGGTGGGATACCGGGGTGTAGTTCGGTATCGAGTATTGCTGCGACGTCGGCGTCGGCAATGAGACGTTCGCTCATGTCTTCGCTCAGCTTTACTCTCAGGTGCGCGGCGAACACATCGTGGCCTTCCGGGCGGTGGGTCAGGTCTGTCACGTAGTCAGTCGACCCGAGGTAGGTGAGGCGGGTCTCGGCAGTTACCGTGATGACCAGCCGCGCAGCGCGATCGTTCAGTTCGGTGTCGAGCCGGTCCATCTCGTGTCTTGTCAGGAGGAAGTCTGCCTGGGACTGGGTGAGCCCAGTAAGCAGGTAACCGCCGTTTTCGGCGATATCCTTTCTTCGTAGCTGGGTCATGCCCTTTGCGGGATCCAGTTTGAAGAGCGGTCCGGTACAGATACGGTCGAGGACCCGTAGTGCGGTGATCAGCTTTCCCTGACCGGCTGTTACTCGGATGACGGTGATCCGGCGCTCAGCGCAGAATGACACGAGGGTGCCGAAGTCTTTCGGTTCGACGTAGATCTCGGAGATCTCCTGACGGGCGTTTACTGTGATCTCATAGTGACCGTACGGGTCGGGGGTGGCCGCGTAGATGTTGGTGGTGATGTTGTCGCGACCAATGAGGTCGCGTTGCACGTTGACGGGGTCCTGGAAGTCGGTGGAGGTCAATGAGTTCACGACCCCGAGTTGGCGGAGACCTTCATCCCGCAGTTTTCGGGTTGTTGCGGTGTTTCCGGGGTTCGCCGCAGCGGCGGTGATATCACGCCGAAGGGCGCCGCTATTGGTGCGTTGCTCCTCGGCTGCTTCTACCACCGAGTCGGTGAGTTCCGGCTCTGGCTCCGGCTTGACCTTGTCCGGGGCATTCGGATCCGGAGGCGCGACTGCCTGAGCCGGGGGCGGGGGCTGTTGGCCCAGCGCACCAGGAGACGCGGGTTTTGGGTTCGGGGACTGGGCGGGGCTCTGGTCGCTCACTGCGGATCCCGCCTTGAGGTCTCTACACCCGGGTAGTTGTTGATCTGGTCGCGACCCACGAAGTCGTTTCCGACATTGACGGGACCGGAGAACGTCAGCGTCATTGCTCCATCCATTGCTGAGGCTTCGATCCTCTCGGTGTCCTGCGCCGGGACATCCGTTGGCCCAGTGTTCGGTGGTGGCGGGACGTCCGGCGTCGGATGGCCCGGCAGGTGGATCCATGCCCAGTCGTCGAGTTCCTTGATGTTGATCGGCACCCGCGTGTATGCGCGGTGGTCGACGGCGCCGGGGTCATGCGAGACCACCGTCTTGAACCACATGTCGGAGACGATCAGGGCGAGCCGGGCGTGCGGCGCCTGGCGGAGCGCATCCCGGAGCGCGGGCAGATCTACCAATCGGCAGGCGGTGTTCAGTTCCGCACCCACCCACCCTTGGTCGTCGCGGACGACGTCGCCTGCGTGCAGCGCAACCCGCATCCGCATGGCAACAGCTTCCCGGCTGCGACCGGCGTAGGTACCGAGCTCGGTATTCAGCTCCCGAACGAACCCCTCGGTAATCTCCTCCTTGGACACCGGCTCGGAGGCCGGGATCAAGATGATCACTCCGTCACCCCGATCAGCTAGGTGGCATTGAGACCAGGGGATTCCGGCTCGCTCGGCCGCAGACTCCAGGACGTCGTACATCTGTCTGCGCAGCCAGTGTTGGTCGGCGTTCTTGCGTCGACCGAACTGCTCGATGTCGACAATGATCATGGCGTAATAGGCTGATCTTGATCTCATGGTTGTAGTTCCTCCACGCGGGGGCATGGGCATCGGGGAATGGGTATCGCGAACGTTGCACTCGTGGTGCGTCAGCTGACGCTTATACGTCAGGCGTGACGTGCGACACTATGGCGTCAAGCAGATCGAGGTCGGTAACCACGATCTGGCCGCGTCTGGTGGAGATCACGCCGCTCTCCGTCAGCCCGCGCAAGGTGCGGACCACGGTCTCCCTGGAAGCGCCTGAGGCGCCCGCCAGGTCGCGCTGCAGGGCAGGTAAACGTACTGATCCAGGGACACCTTCAACCGGCTCTCCGTGCCGCTGTGCGAGGTCGAGCAGCACCCGCCCCACTCGGTCGATAGCGAGGTAGGCTCCGAACTCCAGCCGTCTCTGGTCGGATTCACGAACCCTGGCGACCGTGATCATGAGCAGGGAGAACAATAGGTCCGACTGTTCTCGGAGCAAGCCGAGGAATTTCCGGGCTGGGATGAGTGTGGCGGTGACGGGAATCAATGCGGTGACGGAAGCAGCTCGTGGTTGGTTGTCGAGACAGCCGAACTCGCCGATCAAGTCATCCATGCCGCGAAGCGCCAACACCGAGGTATAGCCGGTTTCGGCGACTGTCGTGATCTTCACAGTGCCTTTATCGAGAAGGACAACGAAGTCGGATGTGTCGCCCTCGATGAAGATCGTCTCACCTGCCGGGTAATGCTTAGGTCGGCCGGCCGAGCGCAGTACAGCCAGTTGATCAGGCTGTAATTTCGCGCGATGAGACTCCGTGTCGGCGGCCATCCAGTCCCCCTACTCGGTTGCAGGTATCGAGCAGCGTTTGATCCATTTATCGGACGGTTAGTATGCAGTGTTACCCACGGCGATATAACTCGATCGGGGGTCACTCGTTTAGGGGTCGCGGCCGATAGCGTTGCGTGCTGTGGACGATGCCCACCACAGCATTGGTTCCCGAGTCTGTCACATCTCCGGGCGCTAACCCGTCCTTCTAGCAGAGTCCGTAAACCGGCGAGCCGACCTTGGAGGGATCTTCCATGTCCCGCGTCCCCGCAGTTCCCAACCGTGCGGCCGGCCTGTTCGGCCGGCTGGCCTATCGCATGGCTCGTCGCCGCTACGGCGCCGTGCCGGAACCGGTCGCGGTGATGCTGCACCATCGCCCCGTGTTCTGGACCTACGGCCTGTGGGAACTGGGTAACGAGAAGGCGATGCGACGGCTGCCCGCAAGCCTGCGCGAGCTGGTCGTGTATCGGGTAGCCACCCAAGTGGGCTGCTCGTGGTGTGTGGATTTCGGCACGATGTTGCAGCGTCAGCACGGTCTGGACGTCGACCGACTGCGTGAGATCGATGGCTATCAGACGTCGCCGGCATTCACCTCTGCCGAACGACGCGCACTGGCCTATGCCGACGCGATGACGGCGTTGCCGACCAGGGTCACCGATGAGATGGTCGCCGACCTGGATGCCGAACTCGGCCATGACGGGCTGGTGGAGCTGACGTACGCGATCGCGGTGGAGAACCACCGTGCCCGGTTCAACCACGCTCTTGGCATCACCGACCAGGGATTCACCTCCGGCGACGCCTGCCGGGTGCCACCGCCCAGCTCGTGAATCCGCTCAGCGAGGGCGGATGGGTGGTCAGGAGATCCTGGTGCGGCTGAGCTTGTCCGGGTTGACGATGTCGTAGATCGCAGCGATTCGCCCATTGCGGACGGCGAAGCAGGACACCCGGCCGGCTGCCGGAATCGGGTGCCGCGCATCGCCTGGCCACGGCGGGATCGCCAGGCCCAGGTCGCCGTTGACGAGCACCACGCTCGCCGTGGCGAGCTGGGCGGGACCGTAGCGCTCCAGCAGGCCGAGCATGAACCGGGCCACCTTGTCCGCGCCGTGGATGGCCCGTCGCGCGGTGCGCTCCTTGCCGCCACCGTCACCGATCATCACCGCATCCGGATGCAGCAGCTCGACCACGGCGGTGAGGTCACCATCGGCCAGTGCGGCGAGAAACGCATCGAGGACCCGGCGCTGCTCAGCCAGCGCCACCCGGGCCGGTGGCTTGGCGGAGGCGACCGCGCGCCGCGCCCGCGAGGCGTGCTGCCGGGCGGCGGGCATCGAGCAGGCCAACACGTCGGCGATCTCGGTGAACGGCACGTTCAGCGCATCATGCAGGACGAAAGCTACCCGTTGCTCAGGGGTCAGCAGATCCAGCACGACCAGCGCAGCCATCCGAACTTCTTCATCCCGCACCGCCTCGTCCAACGGATCCGGCGGGCCATCCAGGTAGGTCACCAGTGGCTCGGGCAGCCACGACCCGACGTAGCTCTCGCGCCGAACGGCTGCCGAGCGCAGCCGATCCAGACACAGCCGCCCGATCACGGTGGTCAGCCAGCCGCGCGGGTCACGGATCGCCGCCCGGTCGGTTTCGGGCAGCCGGGCCAGCCGCAGCCAGCTCTCCTGTACGGCATCCTCCGCATCGGCCAGCGACCCGGTGAGCCGATATGCGACCCCGAGCAGATGAGTTCGGTGCTCCTCGAAGACTTCCGCCATCATCCGGACCCTAACCGGGTGACTCAAGAGGGCCTCAGACGACGATGCGAGTTCGGAGCAGTGCGGCGCTCCGGGAAGACGTCGCCGACCCCTCAGCCCCCCACCGTGGCGCGCGCCTAGACTCGGCGGCCGTGGCAGGACGGATCCGCGACTCCGACATCGCCGAGGTCCGCGAGCGCAACAAGATCGACGAAGTGGTCGGCGAGTACGTCGCGCTGCGCCGGGCCGGGGCGGGATCGCTCAAGGGGCTGTGCCCGTTCCACGACGAGAAGTCCCCCTCGCTCAACGTACGGCCCGGTCACGGCACGTTCCACTGCTTCGGGTGCGCCGCGGGCGGGTCGGTCATCGACTTCGTGATGCGGATCGATCACCTGGGGTTCGTGGAGGCGGTGGAGCGCCTCGCCGACCGGGTGGGGATCAAGCTGACCTACTCCGGCGGCGGCTCCTCGGTGCAGCGCGACCGCGGCACCCGCTCCCGGCTGGTCGAGGTGAACAAGCTCGCCCAGGAGTTCTACGCCGAGCAGTTGCAGTCGTCCGAGGCCCAGACGGCACGGGAATTCCTCGCCGCACGGGGATTCAACGCGGACGCGGCGGGGAGATTCGGTTGCGGATTCGCCCCGTCCGGCTGGGAACAGCTCACCAAGCACCTGCTCGGTCGCGGGTTCACCGTCGATGAGTTGGTCAAGGCGGGGGTGTCTCGAGAGGGTCAGCGGGGGCCGATGGACCGCTTCCACCGCAGGTTGCTGTGGCCGATCCGGGATCTGGGCGGTGACGTGGTGGGTTTCGGCGCTCGGCGGCTGTTCGACGACGACCGCAACGAGGCGAAGTACCTCAACACCGCTGAGACGCCGCTGTACCGCAAGTCACAGGTGCTCTTCGGGCTTGACCTGGCCAAACGCGAGATCGCCCGGCGGCGTCAGGTGGTGGTCGTCGAGGGCTACACCGACGTGATGGCCATGCACCTGTCTGGGGTGTCCACCGCCGTGGCGTCGTGCGGCACGTCCTTCGGTGCCGAGCACGTCTCGGTGCTGCGCAGGCTGCTCATGGACGACTTCGAATTCCACGGTGAAGTGATCTTCGTTTTCGATGGGGACGAGGCTGGGCAGAAAGCGGCACTCAAGGCGTTCGACGACGATCAGCGCTTCGCCGCGCACACCTTCGTAGCCGTCGCCCCAGATGGCATGGACCCCTGTGAACTGCGCCAGGCCAAGGGCGACGCCGCAGTGCCGGACCTGGTGGCGCGCCGCCTGCCACTGTTCAAATTCGCGGTGCTCACCATGCTGCGTGAGCACGATCTGGATACCGCGGAGGGCCGGGTGCAGGCGCTGCGGCGCACCGTCCCGCTGGTCGCCCGGATCAAGGACGTGTCGCTGCGCGACGAATACGCCCGACAGCTTGCCGGCTGGGTGGGCTGGGAGGACACCGCCACCGTCCTACGCCGGGTGCGGGAGACCGCAGGCTCCCACGCCCCCGCGCGTCGCAGCGGCCGTAGCGCCGGCCCCGACCCGGCTTCTTCGGACTCAGCCGGCGCGGACGCGGTGCAGCGTCCGCCGCCGGACGATCCGCAGTTGCGCGCGCAGCGCGAGGTGCTCAAGGCGGTGCTGCAGGAGCCCGCGATGACCGGCCCGGTGTATGACACGCTGCCTGCGGATGCCTTCACCCACCCTGCTTACGTCGAGGTGCACCGGGCGGTACTGGCGGCGGGTGGTACCGGGGCGGGGCTGTCCGGCCCGGCATGGATCGACACCGTCGCCGCGTACTGCACAGCGCAGCGCTCGCTGCTGACCGAGCTCGCGGTGGAGACGTTGCGCGCGGGTGGCGGCGAGCAGGAGGACGCGCGTTATATCGCCAGCCTGCTCGCCCATCTGCAGGCCAGCGTGGTCGGACGGCAGGTCGCCGAGATCAAGTCCCGGCTGCAGCGGCTCTCCCCGCTGGAGGACAAGGACTCCTACCACCACCTTTTCGGCGACCTGGTGGCCTTGGAGCAGTACTACCGGGCACTGCGCGAGCAGGCGCTGGGTGCGCAGGAATGAGTGTGTGGGACCGGATGCGGCGCCGGATATCCCGGGAACTGCCTGCCGGATTTCCCGGCACCCTGGAGCCGGACGAGCGGGTCGTCGCGGTGGCCACGCTGGTTGACGGTGGGCATCTGGTGCTGACTCAGCTGGGGGTGTGGGTGCCCGAGGGTGCGCTGGTCCGCCGAGTCGGCTGGCATCTGGTCAGCAAGGCCGTGTGGGACAGCGGTTCGCTGCATCTCACCGAGACCGTCAGCACCGGCACCGCGGGCCAGGCGGTGCTGCTGTCCGATCTACCGCCACGTCGGTTTTCTCTTCTCGAGCCCGGCCGGGTTCCCCAGGTGGTGCGCGAGCGGGTGACCAGGTCGATCCGGACCAGCCAGCATGTCGAGCTGCCCGGTGGCGGAGCGTGGTTCGTGCAGCGTCGGGTCCCGGGGCGCGACGGTGTGGTGCTGCAGGTGCGGGCTGATCCGGGTACCGCGCCGGAGGCGGTGCACCGGGTGGCAGACGGCGTGGCGGAATCCTTGCCGCCGCCCGCGCCGCCGGGCTAGCGTCGGCGTCCGTTCGGTGAGGAGGGCATGGCGGCCGTGTGGGATCCCCAGACCTACCTTGCGTTCGGTGAACTGCGGTCCCGGCCGTTCCACGATCTGCTCGCGCGGGTGCGCGCGCATGACCCGGCCCTGGTCGTGGACCTCGGCTGTGGGCCGGGCACGCTGACGCTCTTGCTGGCCAAGCGGTGGCCTCGGGCTCAGCTGCTGGCGCTGGACAGCTCGCCGGAGATGGTCCAGGCCGCGCGGGACCGGGGAATCGGTGCTGAGCTGTGCGATGTGGGTAGCTGGTCGCCCGCTCCCGGAACCGGTCTGGTCATCTGCAACGCGGTGCTGCAGTGGGTGCCCGGCCATGTCGAACTGCTGCGTCGGTGGATGCGCGCACTGGCGCCCGGGGCCTGGCTGGCCGTTCAGGTACCGGGGAATTTCAGCGCCCCCTCGCATGCCGAGACGGCCCGGTTGGCCACCGAGCCCCGCTGGCGGGACCTGCTCGAGTTCAGAAGCAGCTCCCCGGTGCTCGAACCCGCCGGTTACGCGGCGGTGCTGGCCCCGGAGGCCGAGGAGCTGGACGTCTGGGAGACCACCTACCTGCATCGGTTGACCGGCGCCGACCCGGTGCTCGAATGGATCACCGGTACCGCCCTGCGGCCGGTTCGGGCTGCGCTTTCAGCGGCGGAGTGGGTGGCGTTCCGGCAGGAACTCGCGCTGCGGCTGCGGGCCGCCTACCCGCCGGGTGTCGACGGGGTGACCTGGTTCCCGTTCCGCCGGATCTTCGCCGTCGCGCGGGCCCGATAGCTGTCCGGCGTCGCGGTTGCTAACCCCTGCTGTTTCTGGCCGCGCCGAAGCGCCCGCCGGTCAGTTCGGTGACCTTGGCCCTCGCCACCCCTGCTGCGCCCTGCACCGCCGGGTGATCCATGACCCTGCGGCCGGTGCGCTCAAGCTGCTCGTAGCGTTCGCGTCCGGCTCGTGAGCCCAGTACGTAGCCGATCGCGCCACCCAGTAGAAAACCCCACACAGTTGTCCTCCTCCTCTCGGCTTGCTCCCCCTGCACATTCTGCCCCTGCACATCCTGCCCGAGTCCCGGATGGGGGACAGCGGCGACGTGGCTGGGGACGATGCGCTAGGCTGACCACCGGTCGGCCAGTCGGAGGGATCAGGCAGCCGGCACCTTCCCCGATAGCTCAATTGGCAGAGCATGCGACTGTTAATCGCAGGGTTGTTGGTTCGAGTCCAACTCGGGGAGCCCAAACCCTCTCGACCCCGGCCTGGCGTCGGTTCCAGCCGACTCGCGCTCACGAGGTCAGGACGAGTAGCCAGTCGTTCGCTGGGTGGGCAGGTAGATGACTGCCAGGCGGCCGTCCGGGTCGTGGAACTCCCAGTCGTCGCTGCCGACGAAGTCGCCGGCCGTGCCGGAGGTCAGCGCCCAGAGCACCTGCCGGCGAAGGGTCTCCTCCGTGGTCGGTGGAGATCGACTTCTCGTACCCCAACTGCATGGAGAAGTAGTCGCCTCCCGAACCCACGAACCGCCCGCGCCCACCACGAGTGCCACTACCAGGATTGCCAGCCTCAGAAACCACCAAGAGCGCCGTCGCGTCGCCAGTCGGGGTGCCATGGTTTACGCCGCAGTGCGGGACTGTCTTTTCTCGTCGGGGCTCACGGCTTCTCCTTAGCTTTGGTTTCGTGGCCCGCGCATAGCGGGCACCATAATTCGGCGGCCACCCGCATCACCCGACCCGCCACACCGCAGCGGTCACACACCCCGTGGCCGACACCGAGCAGCAGCAACTCAGCGGGGGACAGGCGTCGAGGGCGGTAGCCCGGCGGGGCGCTCATAGCGCCGCCGTGAAGTCCGCGATCCATTGGGCCATCTGGTCCCTGGTTCCATTCATGTGGGCGCCCCCTTCTCGACTTCGGTCAGCCACCGGTCCAGCGCCAGGTCGACCGTCGTGCACTCGATGCAGTGCCGGTGCCCGTCGACTCCCCACCCCGACATGGCGGACAGGAGTTGAAAGCGGATCGGCAGGGTCGAAGGCCAGAAGAGCGGGGATCCGGTATTGACGGGGAGTGTGGAACGTGATGTCCGCAGTGATCACTGGTACCGCCCCTTGCCGCCCAACGGCATTCATTCCGGGCGATGGTCATCGGCGAACCGTCGCGCACCGATCAGTAGCCCACTTACCTCGATACCCGGCCAGCCGGTATTGCGGCTGTATCGCATATGGATCCGGCCGGCTACTGGCCGGTGATGGTCGGGTCGTCGGCCAAGTAGCGTTGCAGCTTCGCTCGCCCGGCGCCCAGCCCATCTGGGTGCAGGATCCTTGCAGACCTGGGTAGCGGTGCGGGGCGGGTTCCCGGGGAGCCAAGCTCAATGTGGTGATGAACGCCGCGGCTTCCTACGCCGGGTGGTCGTGAGTTAGCCCTGCGGTTAACGTGGTTGGCAGGACATCAGACCGACGCTTCGGTCTTTGATCAGGGACGAGCAGACCCGCCGACCTACCGGAGATCATGACTTCGCCGCGCTCGACTACCAGCCCAGACGACACCCCTCGCAAGATGGACCTCAACATGACCCAAGTCGCCGCGGCTGCCCTCGCCGCGGTGACCTCTGCTGTGGTCGGGTCCAGGCTCGGCGCTGTCGGCACCCTCATGGGTGCCGCCGGGGCCAGCGTGGTCACCACTGTGGGCACCGCCGTGTATCGCGCCTCACTGGAGCGCAGCCGGGAGAGGGTCCGTGCCCTGGCCGTGGCCCGCCGCATCCGGCCGATGCCGCCTTTCCACGAGGAATTCGGGGCCGGGCAGTCCCCGCCGACGGTGGTGAACGCCCCGCCCGGCGACGAGGGGCTCACTGGCGGTACCGATCCTGAGCCGCCGCCCCGGGAGCGTTCTCGGCGGTTTCCCGCGCTGCGTTGGGGTGTGGCGATCGGGGGAGCGGTCGGGGCCTTTCTGCTGGCCATGATGGTTATCACTGGTTTCGAGCTGGTCAGTGGCCAGACCGTCGGGGACAACGGCAACGGCACCACCATCGCGCGGGTGGTCGACCCCGCGCCCGCTCGACCGAACCCCGCAACCCAGCCCGCGTCGCCCAGCTCGACAGCGCCGACGTCCGAGGCCCCCACCACGACCACCGAGGCTCCCACCAGCACCGTGACCACCACCCCGGACGATGGCCCCAGCCTCGAGCAGATCCCAGTTCCGACCTCTGGCGCACCGGCTCCCAGCAGGACGCCTCCACCGTTGGTACCCACCGATCTCCCCGGCGCCGGGGGCTGATGTCACGGCATATCTGCGGCCTACCTGGCTGGGCACGGGGGCCTTGGTTTGACATGCCGCCCCTTACTAATTAGCTTAAATCTTAAGCTAATTAGTAAGGGAGTCAGCGGTCATGGGTGACGGCGAGGACCTTGCCGCGCGGATCACCGGTCCGCTGGCGCGGAGCTTCAGTACGGCTACGGTGTTGTTCCACCATGCGATCGCCGAACGGCTGGGGCTCGGGCCGACCGATCACAAATGCCTGGACCTGCTCGTCGAACGGAGCGTACTGACCGGGGCGGAACTGGCCGCTCTGACTGGCCTGACCAGCGGCGCCATCACTGGCGTCGTCGCCAGGCTGGAGCGGGCCGGCTACCTGCGGCGCGAACCCGATCCCCAGGACGGTCGCCGGCAGTTGCTGCGCCCTGTGCCCGAGCGCATGGTTGAGGTAGGCGAGGTGTTCGCCGAGCTGCAGAGCAATGCGGCCACGCTCGTCGCCGACTTCGACGTCGACCAGCTTGAGGCGATTGCGGTCTTCCTGCAGCGCGCCACGCACTTCGCCCGCGAGCGCTCCGTGCTGCTGCGGGCCACAGCGCGATCCCACCGGACCTCTTCGATCTTGTAACCCGAACTCGCAGGAGTGACCATGACCGACGATGAGCAGCTCACTGATCTGTTCCAGCGGATGTGCCAGGCCTGGACCGAGGGCGACGCGCAGTCCTACGGAGACTGCTTCACCGAGGACTCGGACTACGTATCCTTCGATGGCACCCGGGCAGCCGGGCGGGCACCGATGGTCGAGGTGCACGATCGGCTCTTCCGCGGCGTGCTGAATGGCTCCTCGCTGGTCGGGCAGATCGAGTCGATTCGCTACCTGGGTGCCGATGTCGCGCTGGTGCACGCCACCGGCTCGGTGCTGGTCGCCTGGCGTTCGCGGCTGCCCAAGCGGCGGTTGTCCCGCCAGACCCTGGTCGCGACCCGGACCGCGGACGGCTGGCTTTTCGCCGCACTCCAGAACACCCGGGTGCGGCCGGTGCGGATCCCCGCTCCTGAATCCTTTCCGGCCCGGGCGGCCCGGCGGATGGTGCGGGTGGCTGGCGCGCTGGGCCTGGGCAAACGGCCTGACGCTCTATTTACGCCATAGTTCGTCGAGGACAACCGCGAACTCCCAGGCTGCCTCGGCCGGGTGCAGCCCGGGAGTCGAGACACTGCCAGCTGGTACACCTCGTCATCGCAGCGACGGGTGATCACCCGCACCATGACCACCGACCCGTCCGGCTCGATACGGTGCTGCGCGCCCGGCCACCCCACGCCCGGTGACGTCCGTCGACCATGTCAACCCCCCGACCCAGAGCTCAGCTGGGGGAGCGTAGGTTGATCAGTTCCCGGTCCGATAGCCTCGCGGACATCCGGGGCGGTAGCTCAGCAGGTCAGAGCAGCGGACTCATAATCCGTCAGGTCGTGGGTTCGAGTCCCACCCGCCCCACCGCATCTAGCAGGTCGAACAGTCTTAGTAAGATTCTCTCGTTTGATCTGTGGGCATCAGTTTGGGCATGAGTTACGCTGTGGGCATGAGCGCAGCGCGTCCGAGGCGTGGCAGCGAGCGACCCCAGGGCAACATCGAAGCTCGCGGTGACTCGCTGCGCATCCGCGTCTACGCGGGTATCGATCCGGTGACCGGCAAGCCCGTGTACCTCCGGGAGACGGTACGCGGCACTGACGACGCGGCCCGTCGCACGGCCAAGCGAACCCTGAACCGCCTGGTTGCCCAAGCGGAGAAGGCACGTCGGCCGTCCTCGGTGATCTCGCTAGGTCATGTGATCGATGAGTGGCTGGGGGTTGCCGAGCACGAGGACAGCACTCGCGAGACCTACCTGGGCTACATCGAGCGTACGATCAAGCCCGCTCTCGGCTCGATGTCGATCGCGAAGCTGTCAGTGCGTCATCTCGAAACCCTGTACGCGGAGCTGCGGCACTGTCGCGTCCGGTGTGACCGTAAGCCCTTCGTCGAGCATAAGGCGAAAGGTGACCATGACTGCGTAAAGGCGAAGTGCACGCCGCACGTATGCAAGCCTATGGCTGCCTCTACCGTCCGGCAGATCCACTCCATCATCAGCGGCGCACTCTCAGCGGCAGTCCGCTGGGACTGGCTGGACTCGAACCCTGCAAGGCTCGCTCAACGGCCGAAGCAGAAGCCCCCAGAGCCTGATCCACCTTCGCCAGCGGACGCCGCCAGACTGGTTGACGAAGCGTTCCGGATGGACGAGGACTGGGGCGCCCTCGTGTGGCTTGTGATGACGACCGGCCTACGCCGTGGCGAGGTGTGCATCTTGCGGTGGTCGCGAGTCAATCTCGACATAGGAGAGATTGAGATCCGTAGCAGTTACCGGCTACGCAAAGGGGTCGGCACGGAAAAGGACACCAAGACTCACCAGATGCGACGCATCGCGCTTGACACGGAGACGGTGGGATTACTCCGCGAGCTGAAAGACCGGTGGCGGGCGAGATTAGATAATCTCGGGCTTGAGCTGACCGACGACATGTACGCATTCACTGGTTACCGACAGACGGTACCCACCGTGCCCTACTCACCGCACGGTTTGTCCAGCCGATACAAGGACATGGCTGATCGGCTGGGCATCGATACCCACATTCACGCACTGCGCCATTACTCGGCGACCGAGTTGTTTAGTGCCGGTATCGACCTGCGCACCGTCGCCGGTCGCCTCGGTCATGGCGGAGGAGGGGCGACCACCCTCCGCGTTTACGCCGCGTGGGTCGCAGCCTCCGACCGCAAAGCAGCAGAGATCCTTGGCTGCCGCATGCCAAGGCGATCCAGCCAAGGAACAAACTGATTACGCCCGGAGTTGCCCGAATTCGTTGGTGAGCCTGTAGGTGATCTTGCCAGAACCCTGCCATGCGGCATGATAGCAGGGCTGGCCGGTCGCGGAGTTCAGCACAGCTCGATGATACTCCCAGCAGAAAGATAACTAATGATTTTGATGTTACCGTAGGGTTGTGTGTCGATGGCATGTGGAATAGCAGGATAGCTGGTGTTCGGTCTGGATCGAACCCAGTCAGATTTCCTACTGCGTTACTTTTGCCAACTCGGCGGGGGTTAGCCGAGGAATAGACCGATAGACCGCTAGGGGTACCACGGAGAAGCTTGGATATTGTGGGACGTCAGCAAACCCAAGTGAACCAGCGAACCGCATATAAGAATTAATGTAATTTGCGAATCGAACGCGTATGACTCGATTCTCATCATCAATCAAACTCAGGTTTTTTGGCTGAAGCATATCTTCCGGCCTTGCGTAGTGGCCAATTGAGCCGACCAAGGTCCACAACTGTTTTCCAACCCCATACCGAGCAAACAAAATTTCAGTCTCACTGTCTAGAAATCGCCTTCCTTCCTGTAGTCGAGCCCCGATCACAAGCTGATCTTCATTTGTGGGGGAGAGGTTGAGATGAAGGCCAGGAGTGAACATGCCGCGAGCGACCTTGACGATTGAACGAAAGAACTTGGCGTCTACATCGTGACCATCCGTTGTTTGTGACGCAGGCCCAAATTCCGGTATTAGGTCTTCCGGCTGATTGATGCCGTTAGCTGTTGAGGTAGTCTTGGGATCTCGAGGCTTCCCGGCGGGAGGTTTCTTGCTCGTGGTCGGTATCGTCCCTAGTTGTTGAAGCCCGGAGTAGGTGGTACCGAAGCCTGCAAGGATCGATGCCGCGTACCGGGCGTCGAAGAGCGAACCCGTAGAGGTAATCCGGACCAGGGTACCAGGTGGGACTTCTTCTCGAAGATTATCCGAGTACCAGAAGGCGGGATTGCTAAGCTCGTCAGATAAATCTCTAAGCAATCCTTGCGAGTAGAGAGTTTCCTCAAGAACCTGAAACAGTGCATCGCCCAAGGATTTTTGGACGTAGCTTTCCTCGCTCCATCCTCGCGAGTGCGCACCTATTGATTTAGGGCCAACTTCGGTTTTTTTGTCGCTTTTGTTTGTCTGGTGTTCTTCCTCTGCAATGCCACCATCCAGCTGCGCTTGCATTCCACGGACTTTATCGGTGTCAACATAGAGGAACTCGCGAAGAATCAATTGATCTCCATGGGCTATTGCGGTTAGGGGACTGGGCTCAAGTGGCATTCGTGGTGGCCACGGTTACGCCTTCTTCTCTAGCAATTCAAGCACGTCATCAAGACGTTCTATCAATTTACATGTGGGTAGGTGTGTATTTGTCCTCCACCATCACAGAAGGGTGCAATCGAGATCGGGTTGCACCCCCACTACGGCTTCATCAAGGCCAAACGTTACCTAGGACGCTCGATGGAGCCCCATGAGGGTCGGGACCCGGCCGGACGTTCTTGGTTGAGTGTATTGGGCACTAGTTTGCCCGCCTACGCTGCCTCTGTGGCTGAGGAGCGCGGTGGATGGCGGACGTTCGGTGAGAAGATGATCTATGACAACCGGTGGGTGCGGTTGGGGTTGGTGGATGTGGGGGCGCCGAACGGGGAGCGGTGGGATTACCACGTGGTGCATCTGGATCGGATCGCGGTGGCGTTGGTTGTGGATGATCAGGATCGGGTGTTGATGTTGTGGCGGTATCGGTTCGTGACAGAGCAGTGGGGATATGAGCTGCTCGGGGGCATCGTCGATGCGGGGGAGGACGCGGCGGGTACGGCGGCGCGGGAGGCGGAGGAGGAGAGCGGGTGGCGTCCGGTGGGGGAGCCGGAGCATCTGGTGGGTTTCGAGCCGCTTCCTGGGCAGGTCACGGCCCCGGTCGACGTCTTTCTGTGGCGGAAAGCCGAACGGATCGGCGAGCCGACTGACACCGAGGAAGCGGGCCGGGTGGAGTGGGTGCCCTTGTCGCGGGTGGTGGAGTTGGCGGCGCGGCAGGAGTTGTTGGGGTCGGGGACGTTGGTCGGGCTGTTGTACTTCCTGGCTTCACGGGGTGGTGCTGCCGGGTAGCACGAGTCGGTTCAGTCGCCGTTGTTGCCGATCGGATTTGATCTGGGTGGCGAGGCGGCGGGCTTGGCGGGCGTAGGTGAGGGGTCCCGCGTTTTCCGGATAGCTGTTTTAGTGGCTATCTCATGCGATGTTCTGGCGGTTCAGGTATTCGTCGTGGACTTCGCGTGGGGTTTTATAGCCGAGCCCTGAGTGGAGACGTTTAGTATTGTATCGGACTTCGATGTATCGCGCAATATCCCGGCGGGCGTGTTCGCGGGTGGGATAGACGGTACGGTGGACGAGTTCGTTCTTCAGGGCGCCGAAGAATGATTCGGCCATGGCGTTGGTGTGTCCTGAAGGGAGCTGTGAGAGTTCTGATGTAGAAGGCAGAACGATCGACAGCAACCATGCTGTCGCAGAGATGAAGGTAGGTCCTTCGGCATCGGCATACAGGTGCTGGTGTCAAACTGCCACGAACTGCTGTGGTGAATGAGCCATGGTGGTGAACGTCCGTGGAAAAGCTGTCGTGAGAGGCGGCAGGTATGAGCCAAGAAGGCGAACGAGAGTGAACCATCGACGACGTGTCGTTAAGCTAGGCGACATCGAAACCAGGGCCTTAATGCTGTTCTGGGATAAGTCAGAGGGAAACCTGTCTACTGCTCTGGCGGTGTCCGGCATGAAGATGGCGCGAGCTTGGCTTGGGCTCTGCGATGGAACAGGAGAACTCCTCGGCGCGATAAGGGTTCAGGTGAGTGGAACGGAAGCCCACCGGGAGACCGGCAAGCGGCTAATCCGCGAGCCGCAGAGTACCGGGCGCGTGCCAGGAGGGCGGAACGTCCCGTAGTAGTGATGACGTGTCTGTAATGGGCATCGAGCGAAGGGGGCGTGCCGTCGGGTGTCGTCCAGCGATCAACCAGGAATGGGAGGAGTTGCGTGGACGAGACAAAACCAGCAAGGAAGTCGTTTGACATTCCGAAGACGCTGATATGGAAAGCATACTTGAAAGTCAGGGACAACAAGGGTGCGGCGGGAGTCGACGGGCAATCTTTGGCGGAGTTTGAGCAGGATCTTCAGAACAACCTGTTCACGCTGGAACAGGATGTCGTCGGGAAGTTATTTCCCGAAGCCCGTGCGGGCTGTTCCCATACCGAAATCTGGCGGCGGGGTACGAGTACTCGGCGTGCCCGCTATAATCGACCGGATAGCGCAGACGGCCGTAGCCATGATTCTGAAGCCAGAGGTGGACGCGGTCTTCCATCCTGACTCCCTATGGTTATCGTCCAGGAAAGTCCGTGCTGGACGCGGTGGAGGTGTGCAAGCAGCGGTGTTGGCGGGTCCCGTGGGTAGTCGACCTCGACATCCAAGGATTCTTCGACAACGTCCCGCACGCAGAAATCGTTGCCGCAGTGGAGAAGCACACAGATCTCCCGTGGGTGGTGCTGTATGTGAGACGGTGGCTTGTCGCCCCGATCCAGCACTCTGACGGCAGCCGTGTGTCCCCAGCCAAGGGAACTCCACAGGGATCTGCCATCTCACCGTTGTTGTCGAATCTCTTCCTGCACTACGCGCTGGATTCCTGGCTCGCCAGGAATTACTCGTCAGTGCGGTTTGAGAGGTACTGTGACGACATCGTGCTGCACTGTCACAGTCAGCGGCAGGCAAGGTTCATTCGGCATGTTGTCGAGGAACGCTTGCTGGAGTTTGGTTTGCGCTGTCATCCCGAGAAGTCTCGCATCGTCTACTGCAAGCAGGACGGGCGTGACGAGGAGTACCCAGATACGAGTTTCACGTTCCTGGGCTTCGATTTTCGTCGTGCGCCCATCCGTCGTCGTGATGGCGTGCTGATGTGTGGGTTCGTCCCGCTGGTCGGCAGGGCCGCGAGGACGTCGATGGCGCGAGAGATCCGCCAGTGGAAGCTGGGTCCGCAGGACCAGTCTGAGTTTCCGGGGCCTTGCCGCGATGGTCAATCCCATCGTGTCGGGGTGGATCAATTACTATGGGCGCTTCTACAAGTCCAGGTTGATGAACTTTCTAGAACAGCAGATCAACCCCTTCCTTGTGAAGTGGGCGATGCGGAAATACAAGCGATTGCGTCGTGCCAAGAGGAAGACTCGCCGGAAGATGGCCGAGATAGCGTCGGCTTTTCCGGGGATGTTCGCTCACTGGAAGCATGGCGCGATGCCTACTGGTTCGACGGTGGGAGCCCGGTGACGGGAGACTGTCACGCCGGGTTCTGAGAGCAGCGGCGGGTGAAATTCCCGCCGCTGACTCACCTCATA
>JBOHHE010000408.1:0-28055 GCA_050700355.1 Pseudonocardiaceae bacterium | reverse complement strand
GGGGTGCGCTGTGCCCCACCCGCCCGGGCTCCGGCCCCTCCTGGCTACTGTGAAGGGCCGCCCCGCCTACTGTTGGAGTGACACCTGGGCCAGCCATCCGGCTCCTTGGGAAGGAGACGCGAAGCATGGTCCGCTACATCATCCGCAGGCTGTTGATCTCGATCCCGGTCCTCGGCGTGGGGTCGTTTCTCGCCTATATCGTGGTCGCGCTGTCCGGCGATCCGCTGGCCAACCTCCGTGGCCGGCCGGCGGTGAGCGAATCAGTGATCCGCAATGCCGAGCGCGAGTTGGGGCTGGATCAGCCTGTGCTGGTCCGCTACTGGAACTGGCTCACCGATTTCGTCCAGGGCGACTGGGGGGTCCGGCTGGGTCAGGGACAGGCCAGGGCCGAGGTGTTCGACACTGTCCTGCGGGCCTTCGCGGTCACCTTTCAGCTGGTGCTCGCCGCGGAGATACTGGCGATCCTGCTCGGCATCGCCGTCGGTGTGCTGGCCGCGGTGCGGCAGTACTCGCTCTTCGATTACTCGGCCACCACCGCCGCGTTCATCATGTATTCAATGCCGCTGTTCTGCGTCGGCATCGTGCTGAAGACCTACGCCATCGAGTTCAACAACCTGCTCGTCAGCCTGGGCTTCGACCGCTGGCTGACCAGCGCGGGCCCGCGGCGCGGCGGTTACGAGGGCGGCATCGGGGAGCAGATCTTCGCCTACACCGGCACGTTCCTGCTGCCGACCCTGAGCCTGATGGTGATCAGCTTCGCGGCCTACAGCCGGTTTCAGCGTTCCTCGATGCTCGAGACCATGAACCTGGACTACGTGCGAACCGCCAAGGCCAAGGGCCTGCCGCCGTTCCGGGTGATCTTCCGGCACGCCTTGCGCAACGCGCTGATCCCGGTCACCACCCTGGTCTCGCTGAACTTCGCGGCGGTGCTCGGCGGTGCCGTCATCACCGAGACAGTGTTCGGCTGGAACGGCATGGGTACGCTGCTGGTCGAGTCCGTGCAGCAGTACGACCCGAACACCCTGATGGGTTGGTTGATGTTCGCCGCGGTGGTCGTGCTGCTGTTCAATCTGCTCGCCGACATCCTGTACAGCTTCCTGGACCCGAGGATCCGCCTTGGCTGACTTGACGACGGCATCCACCGGAACCGGCCCGGAAATCGGCCCCGGCCCGGTGGTAACTGGCCACTCCGAGTTCGGTACCCGGGCGCGTACGCAGCGCCAGACCGTACTGCGCCGCTTCCGGCGACACCGCGCCGCGATGTTCAGCGTCGTGCTCCTCGCTCTGCTCGTGCTGGTCGCTGTCGTGGCACCTTCGTTTTATCCCTACAACCACACCTACACCGCTGGTGGCTATTTCGAGGCGCCCACCTCGGCGCACCTCCTCGGCACCGACCAGATCGGTCGCGACATGATCGCGCTGATCCTGCGGGGCACCCAGTTCTCTCTGCTCATCTCGATCGTGGTGGCGGTGATGGCCACCGTGATCGGGGTGACCCTGGGCGCGCTGGCCGGCTACCTCGGCGGCGTGGTCGACACCGTGGTCAGCCGCGTGATCGACCTGTTCCTGATCTTCCCACTGATCGCGATCGTGGGCATCCTGGTGAACGCCTTCGACGGGAGCTGGTATGTCGTGGCGGTGGTGCTGGGATTGTTCAGTTGGATGACGGTGGCCCGGATCAACCGGGGGGAGACGCTCTCGCTGGCCCAGCGGGAGTTCGTCGAGACAGCCAAGGCCCTGGGCGCAGGCACGCCGCGGATCGTGTTCCGGCACATCCTGCCCAACCTCACCGGCACGATCACGGTGAACGCCACCCTGGCGGTGGCCTTCGCTGTGCTGGCCGAGGCGGCACTGTCGTTCATCGGCCTCGGCGTGCGGCCGCCCGACATCTCCCTCGGACTGATCATCCAGGACAACTACGAACAGTTCGGTGACCGGTGGTGGCTGTTCTGGCCACCTTTCCTGATGATCGTCGCGATCTCACTGTGCATCAACTTCATCGGCGACGGGTTGCGCGATGCGTTCGACCCCCGGCAGACGAGAGTGCGTGCCTGATGGCCCGGGAATCGTCCCAGGATGAACTGCTGCGGGTCGCTGGCCTGTCCGTCGACTTCCCTACCGAGGACGGCGTGGTTCACGCCGTGCGCGACGTGTCCTACGTCCTGCGCCGCGGCGAGGTGCTCGGCGTAGTCGGCGAGTCCGGCTCCGGCAAGTCGGTTTCGGCGATGGCGATCCTCGGTCTGCTGCCCGGCATCGCCCGCGTCACCGGCTCGATCTCCTTTGGCGGCACCGAACTGGTCGCAGCCCCCGCCAAGACGTTGCAGAGGATCCGAGGCAACGACATCGTGATGATCTTCCAGGATCCGATGACGTCGTTGAACCCGGTGTACACCGTGGGCTGGCAACTCGCCGAGGCGTACCGGGTGCACCACCGGGGATCTCGGCGGGCGGCCTGGTCCCGTGCGGTGGAATTCCTGGAGCTGGTCGGGATCCCGCAGCCGGACCGTCGGGCCAGAGATTACCCGCACGAGTTCTCCGGTGGAATGCGCCAGCGGGCGGTGATCGCCATGTCGATCATCAACGATCCTGAACTGATCATCGCTGACGAGCCGACCACCGCGTTGGACGTCACGGTGCAGGCGCAGATCCTGGAAACTCTGTTGCGAATCCGGGACGAAACCCATGCGGCGATCATGATGATCACTCACGACCTCGGTGTGGTCGCCGGCATGGTAAACCGGGTGCAGGTGATGTATGGCGGCACCCTCGTCGAGAGCGGCGGTGTGGACGAGGTGTTCGAGGCCCCTCGAATGCCCTACACGGTCGGGCTGATGGGTTCGATCCCGCACATCGGGCAGGTTGGCAGGCGACTGACCCCGATTGCGGGGGCGCCGCCGTCGCTGATGCATCTGCCCCAGGGTTGCGTCTTCTCACCGCGTTGCCCGCTGGTCGCCGCGGAGTGCCTCGGCGTTGAGCCCGATCTGGTCGAGGTGGATTCCGCAGGACATACAGCACGCTGTGTGCGCTGGACCACGCTGGCCAAGCTGACCGATCCGCGTCAGCTGTTCGCCCGTGCGGAGATCGGTACCGTGGAAGATCCTGCGGCGCTGGTCGATACCGTCACGGTTCCGGAGTTGGCCGGGCAGGAGAACCCGAGCACATGACCAGCCACGCCGCGGCTCCCAATGCCATCCTCATGCAGCACCGCACCGAGGCGTTGCTGCATGTCACCGAACTGGTCAAGATCTTCCCGGTGCGCGGTGGTGGCATCATTCCCCGCACCGTCGGGCAGATTCACGCGGTGTCCGGAGTGTCCTTCGACCTGGCAGCGGGGGAGACCCTCGGACTGGTCGGGGAGTCCGGCTGCGGCAAATCGACCACCGGACGCGCGATCCTGCAACTGCACCGACCCACCTCGGGATCAGTGATTTTCGACGGCTCCGAGCTGACCACAATGAGCACCAAGGCACTACGTCCGCTGCGCCGGAACATGCAGATCGTATTCCAGGATCCCTATGCCGCTTTGAATCCACGCTGGTCGGTCAATGATATCGTCGCCGAGCCCTATCTGATTCACGGTATCGGCTCCGGGGAACGTGACATTCAACGTCGAGTGGACACCCAGCTCGAACTGGTCGGTCTCAACCCCGAACATCGCAACCGCTACCCGCACGAGTTCTCCGGCGGGCAACGTCAGCGGATCGGCATCGCCCGCGCGCTCGCGCTGGAACCCAAGCTGATCGTGCTCGACGAGCCGGTCTCCGCGCTGGACGTCTCAGTCCAGGCCGGGGTGGTCAATCTGCTCAAGGAGTTGCAGGAGCGGCTCGGGCTGGCGTACCTGTTCGTGGCCCACGACCTGTCCGTGGTCCGGCACATCTGCGACCGGGTTGCCGTGATGTACCTGGGCAAGATTGTGGAGATCGGAAACCGGGACGACATCTACACCCGGCCGGCCCACCCCTACACCCAGGCGCTGCTCTCCGCGATCCCGCTGCCCGACCCCAAGGCCGAGCGCCGGCGCCGCCGAATCGTGGTCACCGGGGAAGTACCCAGCCCGGTGAACCCTCCTTCGGGCTGTCGCTTCCGCACCCGGTGCTGGAAAGCGCAGGAGATCTGCGCAGCGGAAGAGCCTCCGTTGCTGCCGCACGGCAACAGCACCTTGTCCGCGTGCCACTTCGCCGAGATACGCCAGGTGATGTGAGACCTTCCAGTGACGCCGGGTAGACACCGGTTCCACGGGACCGGTCGACTGAGCAGGCCCCGTAGGCTCCAGCGATGCTCTCCGCTGCTCGCAGGCTCGTGCTGGTGCACGCGCATCCGGATGATGAGACGTTGTGGACCGGCGGGATGATCGCCCGTTATGCGGCTGCCGGAGTGCAGGTGACCTTGGTGACCTGCACGTTGGGGGAGGAAGGCGAGGTGATTCCGGCGGGACTGCGAGGTTTGGCGGCGGACCGGGCCGATCAGCTCGGCGGCTACCGGGCGGGCGAGCTGCGAGCGGCCTGTGTCGCGCTCGGCGTCACCGATCAGCGCTTCCTCGGGGGAATCGGGCGGTGGCGGGACTCCGGCATGGTCGTCTCACCCGGAGCCAGGGCGAGCACGCCGCCAGACCTGCACCCGAGGGCGTTCGCCGCCGGGGTGCTCACCGAGCAGACCGACGCGCTGGTCGCGATACTCGCTGAGATACGTCCCCACGTCGTGGTGACCTACGGCCCCGATGGTGGTTATGGGCACCCCGACCACGTCCGAGCCCATCAGGTGACAATGGCGGCGGTGAGGCAGGTGGCTGACGTGGCCCGGGTGTTCTGGGCTATGCAGCCAGTCTCGGCCCTGACCCGGGCGATCGCCGCGCTGCGCACGATGCCCGGATTGCCCTTCCCACTGCCGCAGCCGGCTGGGCTGCCCGCGGTGCCCGACACTGAGGTCACCACTGTGCTGGACGTCACCTCACATCGGGCTGCGGTACTGGCGGCGATGAGCGCGCACAGCACCCAGCTCCGGCTCTGGGTCGCAGGCCCGCACCAGGCGTTCGCCCTGTCCGACGGGCTGGCTCGGCCGGTGCTCGACACCGAGTACCTCACCCTGGTGTGCGGCCCGGCGCAGGGCGCGCAGAACGATCTGTTCGGCGGGTTGTCCATCCGGGCGGCGCGGTGAAACGCGAGGAGACCGGGGGTGCGATGAATCTGGCCGCCCTCGCCATCCTCGCGGTGCTGGTGCTCGATGCGGTTCTGCTGGCCGCGCTGGAGCTGCTCTACCTGCCACTTCGGCTCGGTCCGGTGCCGCTGCCCGCCGTGATCCTGGTGGCTGCGGTCAGCACGCCGTGGCTGGTTCGCAGTGCAGCGCGGCTGGCCGGATCTGCCGCGTTGGCCGGAGCGCCGCTGGTGGCCTGGGTGGGTGCCGTTCTGGTGTTCGGGGTCGCCGGGCCGGGGGGCGACGTGCTGCTCTCCGATGACTGGCGCTCGCTGCTGCTACTGGGCGCCGGCATCTTTCCTTCGGCGGTGGAGCTGGGGCGCGCGCTGGCTGCGGGGGCGGCCGTTGGTCGCCACCACGGTACCGGCGATACTGTGCAGGTAGACGGCCCGTCTGGAGACCGCGAGTGAGGAGCAGGAGAGCCCCCGTGACTTATGTGATCGCAGAGCCCTGCGTGGACGTCATGGACAAAACATGCATCGAGGAATGCCCAGTGGACTGCATCTACGAGGGCGAGCGGATGCTCTACATCCAGCCCGACGAATGCGTCGATTGTGGTGCTTGCGAGCCGGTCTGCCCGGTGGAGGCCATCTTCTACGAAGACGACGTCCCCGAGCATTGGAAGAACTACACCAGGGCCAACGCCGATTTCTTTCTGGAGCTGGGTTCGCCAGGTGGAGCCGCGAAGATCGGTAAGACCGATAATGACCCGCCTATGGTCGCGGAGCTGCCGCCGCAGACTGAGGAGTGACCCTGGGCGCGGCTCGCCTGGACCTCCCCGACTTTCCCTGGGACAGCCTGGCGGGTGCGGCCCGGCGCGCTGCGGAGCATCCCGGGGGCGTGGTCGATCTGTCCGTCGGTACTCCGGTGGATCCGGTGCCCGAGGTGGTGCGGGCAGCGCTGGCTTCGGCGTCGGCGCTGCCCGGTTACCCCGCGACCCACGGCACGCCGGAGCTGCGTGAAGCTGTTGTCGCTGCGTTGGGTCGGCGTTGCGGCGTGACCGGCGTTTCACCTGACGCGGTGCTGCCCACTGTCGGATCCAAGGAGCTGGTGGCCTGGCTACCGACGCTGCTCGGGCTCGGCCCCGGTGACATCGTCGCGCTTCCCGAGCTCGCCTACCCCACCTACGAGATCGGTTCCCGGCTGGCCGGTGCCACGGCGGTGCGGCTCGCTGATGGCGACGCGGCGCCGCCCGGTACCCGGCTGCGCTGGCTGAACTCGCCGTCGAACCCCACCGGCGCCGTCACGGCACCCTCGGTGCTGGTCGCCGCGCTGCGCCAGGCCCGGGAGATCGGTGCCGTGGTCGTCTCGGACGAGTGCTATCTCGCGCTGGGGTGGGAGGTGATGCCGATCTCCATGCTGCACCCCGACGTGTGCGGAGGGGACCACAGCGGGGTGCTGGTGGTGCACTCGTTGTCCAAGTCGTCCAACCTGGCCGGTTACCGGGCTGGTTTCGTCACCGGTGACCCCGCGCTGGTCGCCGGGCTGCTGGCGGTGCGCAAGCACGCGGGAATGATCGTCCCTCGGCCGGTGCAGCAGGCGATGGTGGCCGCGCTCCGCGACGACGGACATGTCACCGAGCAACGCGAGCGGTATGCACGGCGCCGTGAACTGCTGATGCCTGCGCTGCACCGCGCCGGGTTGCGGGTGGACCATTCCGAGGCGGGTCTGTACCTGTGGTGCACAGCGGGGCAGCCGTGCCGGGACACTGTGGCCCGGCTCGCCGACCTCGGCGTACTCGTCGCCCCCGGCGAGTTCTACGGCCCTTCCGGTAGCCACCACGTCCGGCTCGCACTGACCGCCACCGACGAACGAATCGCGGCCGGGGCGGACCGCCTTGCGCACACCGGCCGCCCTACGTGATGCTCCGTGCCAGGTGTTGGCATCCTCCTCGCTGAGGCGTGTTCAGTGGTCCAGCGCCAGTGCGCGCTGCTGCACCTGCTGCCAGGCGGCGGGCCAGGCGCCGCGCGTAGTCACCCGGCTGACTTCTTCGCGCTCCACGAGGCGCCCCGCAGCGAACACCACCTCCAGGGCCACAACGTCGCCGAAGCCGTCCAGCAGCTGCACGATCCGCTGCTGAGCCACGCAGGCGTCCTGGTGCTCGCCGAGCACATCCTGCAGCGTCACCATCGACGCCACCAGTTTGCGTACCGGTTTCCCGCCACTGGTCGCGGCCAGCTCGCCGGTGTAGCGCAACCGTTTGCCCTGGATCCGCAGCGCGTGCAGCACGTCATCGGGTGGGTCGTCGCCGGCGCGGTGTACCGCCTTGCTCAGCCTGCGGAATTCGGTATGGACCAGCTCCACCAAGGCGGGTGTGGTGGCCCGGCCACGGGCCGTGGGCAGTGGCGCGGAGACCGCGGCGGCCATCCTGCGTAGCAGCGCGGTGTACCGCTCGCTGTCCAGCGCGGCGAGCATCTGGGCACGGGCGACCTTCCGTTCGGCGACCAGCGCGTCGATGAGGATGTCGGCGGCGTGGCGGCTGGAGTCGTCGAAGGCCGCTGCCCGGCCGCGGAGCCGCTCGATGAGCACGTCGGCGTCGCGGACCGGTCCCAGTGCCCGGCCCAGCCAGCCCAGTTCGGCTCGTAGATCGTCGGCCCAGGCCCGGTCCAGCAATGGCCGGGCCGCCTTGAGCGCGGCTCGGATCCTGCGCACCGCGACCCGCATCTGGTGCAGCTCTTCAGGGTCTACGCCGACCCGGGTGCCCGGGTCGCAAGCGAGCAGGGCCCGCAGCCGGTTGTCCAGCGCGGCGCGCAACTGGTGCACCGTCGGATCGGAAGGGCGGCCCCGGATGGGGTCACCGAGGT
Source organism: Pseudonocardiaceae bacterium (assembly GCA_050700355.1). Lineage (GTDB taxonomy): Bacteria > Actinomycetota > Actinomycetes > Mycobacteriales > Pseudonocardiaceae. The sequence continues at coordinate 20,061 of JBOHHE010000408.1, read as the reverse complement.
CGATCAGCTCGCTCGTCACGCTCACGGATGTGATTCTATTTTGTTTTGACCAGAGACCGGATGCTCAGTTGTTGGTGTGCAGCGCGGCGTTGAGCTCGATGCCCGCCTTGCCCTTGCGGTGCACGGCGTGCACCGTGCCGGTCACGGAATCTCGACGGAACAGCACACCGTCAGCGCCGGACAGCTCGCGGGCCTTGCGCACCGTGCCGTCGGGCAGCGTCACCTTGGTGCCCGCAGTGATGTAGAGACCCGCTTCCACCACACAGTCGTCGCCCAGCGAGATTCCGATCCCGGCGTTGGCGCCGACCAGGCAGCGCCTGCCGACGGAGACCTGTTCCTTGCCCCCACCCGACAGCGTTCCCATGATCGACGCGCCGCCGCCCAGGTCGGAGTCGGCACCGAGGACGACCCCGGCCGAGATCCGACCCTCGACCATCGAGGTGCCCAGCGTGCCCGCGTTGAAGTTGACGAATCCCTCGTGCATCACCGTGGTGCCACTGGCCAGATGGGCGCCCAGGCGCACCCGGTCGGCGTCGCCGATCCGTACTCCGGAGGGCACCACGTAGTCGACCATGCGGGGGAACTTGTCGACCCCGTAGACGGTGACCGCTCCGAGCTGGCGCATCCGCAGCCGGGTGGCCTCGAAATCCTCCACTGGGCATGGCCCGAAGCTGGTCCACACCACGGTGGACAGCAGCCCGAAGATCCCGTCGAGGTTGATGCTGCGCGGCGTCACCAGGCGGTGCGAGAGCAGGTGCAGCCGCAGGTAGACGTCGGAGGCGTCGACCGGGGGGGCCGCCAGATCCGCCAGCACCGTGCGCACCGCCACCAGTTCGACGCCACGGGCGGGATCCCGGCCGAGCAACTCCGCGAACTCCGCGCCCACCTCATCCTCGGACAGTCGCACGGTGCCGGGCTCGACGTCCGGTGGTATGCCCGGAGTCGGCTTCGGGAACCAGGTGTCCAGCACGGTTCCGGTATGGGTCACGGTGGCCAGGCCGAAGCCGTGCGCGGACATGATCGGAGAGCTCTGCGGATCCGTCACGATGTGCCACGGTAGCGGGGCGGTAGCGACGCTTCGGTGGCGATACCGTCACCCCTGTGGATCTGGATCTGACGGCGGACCCGGTGGAGCTGACCGCGAGCCTGGTGGACGTGCCCAGCGTGTCGGGACAGGAGGCGGTGCTGGCCGACGCGGTGGCAGCCGCGCTCGCCGAGCAGGCACCGCAGCTGCACCTGCTGCGCAGCGGTAACACCGTGCTGGCCCGCACCGACCTCGGGCGCGAGCGGCGGGTACTGCTCGCCGGACACCTGGACACCGTGCCGATCGCCGACAACCTGCCCAGCCGCCGGGTCGGTGACCTGCTCTATGGCTGCGGAACGTCGGACATGAAGTCGGGCGACGCGGTGATCCTGCATCTGGCGGCCACGGTGCCCGAGCCGGTACACGACCTGACCGTGGTGCTCTACGACTGCGAGGAGGTCGCCGCCGCCCGCAACGGCCTTGGCCGGATCGAACGGGAGCACCTCGAGTGGCTGGCCGCTGATCTGGCGATCCTGGCCGAACCCACCAGTGGTCTGGTCGAGGCGGGCTGCCAGGGCACCCTGCGTGCCACGGTGCGGACGGCTGGGCGGCGGGCGCACAGCGCGCGTTCCTGGCTGGGCAGCAACGCGATCCACGCCGCGGGCGAGGTGCTGGCCAGGCTCGCGGTGTACCGGGCGCGCACCGTGGAGATCGACGGGTGCACCTACCGGGAGGGCATGCAGGCGGTCGGTATCTCCGGCGGAGTGGCCGGCAATGTCGTGCCCGACCTGTGCGAGGTGACGGTGAACTTCCGCTTCGCCCCGAACCGCTCGTTGCCCGAGGCCCAGGAGCACGTCCGCGGTGTGCTGCATGGTTTCGACCTCGAGTTCACCGACGGATCTCCCGGTGCGCTGCCCGGCCTGGACGCGGCGGCGGCCCGGGGATTCCTGGCTGCCAGTGGCGCGGAGCCGGTCGCGAAATACGGCTGGACCGACGTCTCCCGCTTCGCCGCACTGGGGATCCCCGCGCTGAACTACGGGCCCGGGGACCCGAATCTGGCGCATACCCGCGACGAGCACGTGCGCACCGATCGGATCACGTCGTGCACCGAGGTGCTGCGCCGCTACCTCACCGGCGGCCGGGGTCGATGACTCCATGCGGATCATTAGGCTTGCTGGCATGGATGGGGACGGGTGGGGCAGGCCCAGCGGGCCTAGTGACGGGCTCAGTGATGGGCTCGGTGACGGGCCTAGTAACGGGCACAGTGGCAACGGTCTGGATGAGGAGCCTCGGCAGGAGGGGGCTTTACGACGCCGGGACCGCCGTAAAGGGGCTACCACCACCGCCGATCAGCGGCTGCTCGACTCCCGAGGTCCCACGGATTGGGTGCACACCGATCCGTGGCGGGTGTTGCGCATCCAGGCGGAGTTCGTCGAAGGCTTCGGGATGCTCGCCGAGCTGCCCCGCGCGGTCACCGTCTTCGGCTCCGCCCGCACCCAGCAGGGCCATCCCGAGTACGCCACCGGCCGGGCGCTCGGTGCCGCATTGGCCGATGCCGGCTTCGCGGTGATCACCGGCGGTGGTCCCGGCACGATGGAGGCGGTCAACCGAGGCGCCTCCGAGGCAGGCGGACTCTCGGTGGGGCTCGGTATCGAGCTGCCCTTCGAGGAGCGGCTCAATCCCTGGGTCGACCTCGGTATCCAATTCCGCTATTTCTTCACCCGCAAGACAATGTTCATCAAGTACGCGCAAGCCTTCGTCTGCCTGCCCGGCGGGTTCGGCACCTTGGACGAGCTGTTCGAGGCCCTCACCCTGGTGCAGACCAAGAAGGTCACGAAGTTCCCGGTCGTCATGCTCGGACGGTCTTACTGGGGCGGGTTGTACTCCTGGCTCGCCGACACCGTGGTGGCGCAGGGCAAGCTCACCGAGGCCGAGTTCGCGCTGCTGCACGTCACCGACGATGTGGATGAGGCGGTGCGGCTGGTCGGTGAGTCTTATCAGGCTTGGCAGGACACTCATTGAGGCCCAGGAGTGTGTGTGTTTACTGCGGCTCGGCGACGGATATAGCGCAGCGTTACCAACGGCTGGCCGCCGACGTCGGAGCGGGCATCGCCGCGCGGGGATGGCAGCTGGTCTCCGGGGGTGGCAGCGTATCGATGATGGGCTCGCTGGCCGGCGCTGCCCGGCAGGCCGGCGGTCGCACGGTGGGGGTCATCCCGCGGGCGCTGGTCGATCGGGAAGTAGCCGACGTCGATGCCGATGAGCTGCTGATCACTGACACCATGCGGGAGCGCAAGGCACTGATGGACGCCCACGCCGATGCCTTCCTTGCCTTGCCGGGTGGCATCGGCACCTGCGAGGAGTTGTTCGAGGCATGGACTTCCCGGGCGTTGGGACTGCATGCCAAGCCGGTGGTGGTGCTCGACCCCGACGGCCATTACGCAGGGCTGTTGGACTGGTTGACCGAGCTGTGTCAGCGCGGTTTCCTGTCCCCCTCAGGCCTGAGCACCCTCCTCGTCGTCACCGACGTCGAGACCGCGCTACGGGCGTGCGCCGGGTGAACGGGCCACTATTGCCCAAGACCCGCAGATGGTTCGGCGAAGCCACCGCGCGGAGCGCGCTGTGGACGGTGGCGACGCTGGTGGCGCCCTCGATCCAAGTTGGTAGTCGTATACAGCAGCCGCAACGGGGGCTGGTAGTCCTTGAAGAGCGGCCAACGTGCCAAGATCGGGAACGTGGGTACGGTGCTGATCTACCTTGTCGTCGCGGTGGTCGTGGCCGCGGTGGTGTTCCTGGTCGCTTCGCTGGTGTTCGGACGGGGCGAGGAGTTGGGCGCGCTGCCCCGGGACGGAACTCCTACCTGGTTGCCGTGCGGACCTATCGGCGGAGACCATGTGCGGGCGGTGCGGTTCGCCCAAGTGGTGCGAGGATATCGAATGTCAGAGGTGGACTGGACGCTGCAGCGGGTCGCGGCGGAACTCGATGCGCTACGAGCCAGGGTGGCTGAGCTGGAGGGTCATGAGTGCCACTGAGTTGACCAGACGGGTCGATGTGCAGGCACCACCGGAGACGGTGTTCCAGGCGGCCATGGACTGGGAGCGCCAGCACGAATGGATACTCGGCACCACGGTGCGGATCGTTCGTGGTGACGGCCGCTCGGTCGGCTCCGAGATCGTGGCCGTCACCGGGGTGCGCGGGATCGGGCTCACCGACCGTATGCGGATCACCATGTGGGAGCCGCCGCTGCGCTGCGAAGTGCGGCATCTCGGGATTATCGTGCGGGGCGCGGGCATCTTCGAGGTTCGGCCCTGCGGACGCGACGGAGCCACCTTCGAGTGGACCGAGCGGTTGGAACTGCCACTGGGCACGCTGGGCGTCGTGGGCTGGACGGCCGCCAGCCCCCTGTTCGGCTGGGGACTGCAGCGCTCGCTGGACCGCTTCGTCGACTTCTGCCGGACCTATCCCCGGTGAGCTCGGAAATAGGCCCAAAGATAGGGACAGACAGTCGGCCGAGATGCCCTTGGGCGTGTGACTCTGCCGATTATCAGGAGTACCACGACACCGAGTGGGGGGTGCCGCTGCACGGCGCGGCCGCTCTGTTCGAGCGGCTGAGTCTGGAAGCGTTCCAATCGGGGCTTTCCTGGTTGACGATCCTGCGCAAGCGGGAGGCGTTTCGCCGTGCTTTCGCGGGCTTCGATCCGGCCCAGGTCGCCGGTTTCACCCAGGATGATGTGACGCGGCTGCTCGCCGATACCGGAATCGTCCGCAACCGCGCCAAGATCGAGGCAACGGTGCGTAACGCCCGAGTCCTCACCGAGCTCGATACGGACCTCGATACCCTGCTGTGGTCCTTCGCGCCCGACGCGGACGGACGCCCTGCGCCGCGCACCCTGGCCGAGGTGCCGACTAGTACCCGGGAGTCCGAGGCGATGGCCCACGCGCTACGGCGCCGCGGGGTCACCTTCGTCGGTCCGATCACCTGCCATGCGCTGATGCAGGCCACCGGAATGGTCGACGATCATCTGGCCGGTTGCTTCCGCCGGACCGCCGGGTGAGCGGTGCGGCGGCAAGGGATCTGTAACAGTCCGGGGGGAGGAAGCGACACGAGATCATCGGTTGGTTTCACGTGGCGAGGCCGATAAGGGAGAATGTAGGGGGTCACCCATGTCGCGTGGCCACCGGCGGTGACAATTGTGTGGAGGAGGCAGGCTATGGCGGCCATGAAGCCCCGGACCGGCGACGGTCCCCTCGAGGTGACGAAGGAGGGACGGGGCATTGTGATGCGCGTTCCCCTCGAGGGCGGTGGGCGACTCGTCGTCGAGATGTCGAAGGATGAGGCAGGCGATCTGGGGGACGCCTTACAAGCCGTGGTGAAGTGAGCGCACCGAAAGTCCCCACTTCGCTGGTGCGAGTGCGCGTTCGCGCGCGCCGCGTCGCGAGTGTGCCAGAGGTCATCCTTCTCCGGCAGTGTCCAGTGGATGGCTCGCCGGTGCTGGGCCCCGGCGCCGATGCGCTTGGCGTAGACGAGGATTGGCTGACCAGGCATCTGGTCCGGGCTGCGGCGGGTACTGCGGTGCCGGTGCCGCTGCCGGTTGCTCGGCCCGGCGCTCGACCTGATCATGGATGGCTGCTCGGCATCGGGCAGGGTGGCACGCGGCAGTGGCGGACCGCTGGTGCCGCGCTGGTGCGGGCTGCCACCGCTCGTGCCTCGGACCAGACCACGGCTGGTGGCTCGGTGTCGTCAACTGTGCAGGTACACCTACCGCCGGACACCACCGACGACGAGGCGGCTTCGCTGGCCGTGGGATGTGTGGTGGGTTCGCACCGTTACCGGCTCACCTCCGGCGATCCGCCGCCGCGGCTGAACACCATCTGGCTGGTCGCTGGAGCCGGGCAGGCAGTGCAACCGTTCACCGAAGCGGTCGCCAGGGCTCAGGAGCTCGGCCGGGCCACCGGACTGGCCCGGGATCTCGCCAACACCCCGAGTGGGCGCAAGGACCCGGCCTGGCTGGCAGACACCGCCGCCAGACTGGCCGGGGCGGTGCCCGGTCTGCACGCCACGGTGCGTGATGAACGATGGCTGGCCGGGCACGGCTTCGGTGGGGTGCTGGCGGTCGGTGGCGGCTCAGTACGCCCGCCCCGGTTGCTGCAGCTGGCCTGGCGGCCCCCTGATGTTGCTGGTGAACCCCATCTGGTGCTGGTCGGGAAGGGCATCACCTTCGACACCGGGGGAATTTCGATCAAGCCCGCGGAGGGTATGCACTGGATGCGCACGGACATGTCCGGTGGGGCCGCCGTGATCGCCGCGCTGCTGGCCATCGCGCGGTTGCAGGTACCTCTCCGGGTGACCGGATTGGTGCCCTGTGCGGAGAACCACGTCTCGGGATCGGCCTTTCGCCCCGGCGACATCGTGCGACACGTGGACGGGACCACCACCGAGGTGACCAACACGGATGCCGAGGGCCGGTTGGTACTCGCCGATGCGCTCGCCCACGCGGTGGCCACCCTGCATCCGACCATTCTGGTCGACGTGGCCACCTTGACCGGGGCGATGAAGGTGTCCCTGGGTTTGCGCACCGGTGGGCTGTTCACCACTGAGCCGGCGTTGACCGAGCGAATCCAGGCTGCCGGAGAGATGGCGGGCGAGCAGTGGTGGCCGATGCCACTGGCCGAGGACCACGTCGCCGACGTCCGCTCCGAGATTGCCGACCTGCGGCAGTGCCCGCCGGGTCCTGGCGGGATCACCGCCGCACTGTTCCTGCGTGAGTTCACTGCGGGCCTGGCCTGGGCGCATCTGGATATCGCTGGTCCGGCCCGTGCCGAGCAGAGTTACGACGAGGTCAACCCGGGCGGTACCGGGTTCGCCACCCGCACCCTGATCGAACTGGCCCGCTCGTTCACTTCTCAGGTTGGAGGCTCCCCACGGTGCCCGTAGCGACCGCGCTACCGATCACATCCGCTCACCTGTCCGGCTTGCTGGAGGCGGTGCTGCCGGATCCCGCTTTGCGTGAGCTGGTCGAGCGGGCCGGTACTCCGACTCTGGAACTGCAGGGCCCGTCCGCGACCCGTCCGCTGGTCGTCGCCGCGCTGTGCCGGGCAGACCATCCGGTGCTGGCCGTCACCGCCACCGACCGCGAAGCCAGCGAGCTGACCTCGGAGCTGACCGACCTGCTGGGCGGGGGCCTGGTCGCCGAGCTGCCCTCCTGGGAGACGTTGCCCCATGAGCGGCTGTCCCCCCGGGCGGACACCGTGGGGCGGCGGCTGGCCGCGTTTCGCCGGTTGGCCCATCCCGACGAGTCCGAAGGCCCGCTGCGGGTGCTGGTCGCCACCGTGCGATCGCTGATCCAGCCGATGATCGGTGGTCTCGGTGAGATCATCCCGGTCCGGCTGCGGGTCGGTGAGGAGCATGACTTCGACAGTGTGCTGGCGCGGTTGGCCGATCTGGCCTACAGCCGGGTCGACATGGTCGACCGGCGCGGTGAGTTCGCGGTGCGGGGCGGTATCGTCGACGTCTTTCCACCCACCGCCGATCATCCGCTGCGGGTGGAGTTCTGGGGCGAGGAGGTGTCCGAGATCCGCTCGTTCGCCGTCGCCGACCAGCGCTCGCTCGCCCCGGCCGCCGAGTTGCACGCCCCGCCGTGTCGGGAGCTGCTGCTGACCGACGCCGTACGCGCCCGCGCGGCGCAGCTCGCCGCGCACGCCCCCGCCGGGCCGCTCGGCGAGCTGTTGGAGAAGGTCTCCGCCGGAGTGCCCGCCGAAGGCATGGAGTCACTGATCCCGGTGCTTGCCGTTGATGAGCACGGAGCGTCACAGTTGCAGCTGCTGACCGATGTGATGCCGCGAGGCACCCACGTGGTGCTGGCCGATCCGGAACGCATCCGAACCCGGGCCGCGGACCTGCTCCGCACCGGTGAAGAGTTCCTGGAGGCGTCCTGGATGGTCGCGGCGGGTGGGGGCGCTGCCCCGGTCGATGTCGCGGCGCTGGATCTGTCCGCTTCGGCCTACCGCGGTCTGCGCGAGGTCGCCGAACACGCTCTTGGCAAGGGAGTGCCGTGGTGGACGCTGAGCCCGCTGATCACCGACGTGAAGGGCCCGCTGCACCTGGACATCACCTCCGCCCAGCCCTACCACGGTGACCTGACGCGCGCCTTCGCCGATCTGCGCGCGCATACTGCCACCGGCGCGGCGGCGGTGCTGGTGGTTCCCGGGGCGGGCACCGCGCAACGCGCCTGCGAGCAGCTCCGCGATGCCGAGGTGCCTGCGGTGCACGCCGCCGATGGGCTGTCCGCCGCCCCCGCCGCGGGTACTGTCACGGTGGTCCGGGGTGCGCTGGAGAACGGATTCCTGGCTCCCGCGATGGGGCTGGCCGTGCTCACCGAAACCGACATCACCGGGGCCCGTGGCGGCACCGCCAGCCAGGACATGCGGCGGATGCCGGTCCGCCGCCGCAATGCGGTGGATCCGCTGGCGCTGCAGCCAGGTGACCATGTGGTGCACGAGCAACACGGAATCGGCCGGTTCGTGGAGATGGTGGAGCGTTCCGTCAAGGGCGCTGCCGGATCCACCCGGGAGTACCTGCTGGTGGAGTACGCGCCGAGCAAGCGGGGCCACCCACCGGACCGGTTGTTCATCCCCACTGACCAGCTTGACCAGATCACCCGCTATGTCGGCGGTGAGTTGCCGACGTTGAGCAAGCTCGGCGGGTCGGATTGGGCCAAGACGAAGAGTCGGGCCCGCAAAGCGGTGAAGGAGATCGCCGCTGACCTGGTGGCACTCTATGCGGCGCGACAGTCCGCCCCGGGGCATCCGTTCGGACCGGACACCCCGTGGCAGGCCGAGCTGGAGGACGCTTTCCCCTACACCGAGACGGCCGACCAACTCGCCGCGATCGACGAGGTCAAGACAGACATGAGCCGCGCGGTTCCGATGGACCGGGTGATCTGTGGCGACGTCGGGTACGGCAAGACCGAGATCGCGGTGCGGGCAGCTTTCAAGGCCGTGCAGGACGGCAAGCAGGTGGCCCTGCTCGTGCCTACCACCCTGCTCGCCCAGCAGCATCTGCAGACCTTCACCGAGCGGATGCGCCCGTTCCCGGTGACCGTGCGCGGGCTGTCCCGGTTTACCCACTCCGGCGACGTGGCCGACGTCATGGCCGGCCTGGCCGACGGCTCAGTGGACATCGTGATCGGTACCCACCGGCTGCTGCAGACCGGCGTGCGCTGGAAGGATCTCGGGCTGGTCGTGGTCGACGAGGAGCAGCGTTTCGGCGTCGAGCACAAGGAGCACATCAAGGCCCTGCGTACCGCCGTCGACGTACTCACGCTGTCGGCCACCCCGATTCCGCGCACGCTGGAGATGAGCCTGGCCGGGATCCGGGAGATGTCGACCATCCTCACCCCGCCTGAGGAACGGCATCCGGTGCTGACCTACGTGGGCGCCTACGACGACAAGCAGGTCGGTGCCGCGATCCGCCGCGAATTGCTGCGCGACGGACAGGTCTTCTATGTGCACAACCGGGTGTCCTCGATCGAGAAGGCGGCGCGACGGATCCGCGAGTTGGTGGGTGAGGCGCGGGTTGCGGTGGCGCACGGGCAGATGAACGAGGACATCCTGGAACGCACTGTCGCATCGTTCTGGGAGCGTGAGATCGACGTGCTGGTGTGCACCACGATCGTGGAGACCGGGCTGGACATCTCCAACGCCAACACGCTCATCGTCGAACGCGGTGATCTGCTCGGCCTGGCCCAGCTGCACCAGCTGCGCGGCCGGGTCGGGCGCGGCCGGGAACGCGGTTACGCCTACTTCATGTACCCGCCCGAGACGGCCCTGACCGAGACAGCGCATGACCGGCTGGCCACCATCGCCCAGCACACCGAGCTGGGCGCGGGCATGGCGGTTGCGATGAAGGACCTGGAGATTCGCGGCGCGGGCAACATCCTGGGCGGGGAGCAGTCCGGGCACATCGCGGGGGTGGGCTTCGACCTCTACATCCGGCTGGTCGGCGAGGCCGTGGCGGCGTTTCGCACCGCTGCGGGCGCCGGGTCCTCCGATACTGCCGCCGAACCCGCCCCGGTGCGGGTCGAGCTACCGGTGGATGCCCACCTGCCGCACGACTACATCCCCGGTGAGCGGCTGCGCCTGGAGGCCTACCGCAAGATTGCCGAGGCGGTGGACACCGACGGGCTGACTTCGGTCACCGAAGAGTTGGTGGACCGCTACGGGACGCTTCCTCCGCCGGTGGTGACCCTGCTCGACGTCGCCCGCTTTCGCCAGGTATGCCGGGCACACGGGGTTTCCGAGGTGACCGTGCAGGGCTCCACGCTGCGGTTCTCGCCAGTGCAGCTCCGTGACTCGCAGATGGTGCGGTTGGCGCGGCTCTATCCCAAGGCGGTGTACAAGCCAGCCGTCAACACCCTGTCCATGCCGCGCCCCCGGGAGGATGTCGACCGCGTCGGCGCTCCCCAGCTGCGCGACCGCGACCTGCTCGACTGGTGCACCCGCCTGGTCATCGGTCTGCTGGGCCACGGCGGCTGAGGATCACGCCCGGGGATCGGTCCGGAGGATCTGGCGTACCGCAAGAGCGCGAATGAAATGTGGATCGTGAGCGAGTACCCAGGTCCTGCTGTGACCGATCGAACCAGCCAGTTCGCCTGAGCTGTCCGACTTCGACCCGCTCGGTGCATCATCGTGATACGGAGAAGAACCGGTGCGTATGATAATGCGCCTTTGGTGCCGGGCGCTCGGGGATGACATCCGTGATGGCGTCAGGTGCCAGGCTGGGTGGCAGGGGAGAGGTGGCACCCGGTGTTTAGCGCAAGGATGGTGTTGACTGCGGTGCCGAAGATGAGTTCGCCGCCGTAGGGGTCGGAGATCCGAATTTGATGGTCGCTGAGGCGATTGACGATAACTCGGGGTTGGGCGAAGCCATAGCGGGTGGTGATCTCGGCAACGATGTGGACGGCCTCATCCCACTGAGCGTCGGGAAGGTTACCCTTTGAGACCCACGTTTCCAACGACCGGCTGGTGGCGCCCTTGACATCCTGGAAGTCGAAGCCACAACCCCGGGTATCCTCGGAGTCCCGGTTGACCCAGCCCAGCGGGCCGACCTGGTCAGAGAGGCGCTGGCGGATTTCGTCGCGCATCTGTTCGTAGGTGGTGGTGATCTGTTCAATGTCGGGTCGTTGTTGCAGGGCTTGGTTCTGCTCGCGCACGCTTCCGCCTCCTGGGTTGTTGCCGCAGCCACCTAGCACGGCCGCGAGTATCAATGCGACCGCGCCGGATCGAGTGATGACCATCATGCCCCCCATACGTCCCAGTTCTCTGGATTGCGCAGCCAGTCACCGGCGCCGTCGTTGTCGTCCTGAATGACGCGTTGTCTTACTCCGGCTACGATCATTCCCATGTTGTATTGGCTGGTGCTGCCTTGGGTGAGGTAATTGGTGTGCCCGGTGACCTCGGTGAGCTGGCGACCGTCGAGGGTGTGTTCGCGGGCTGAGAGGTTGGTGATCCCGTCGAGCTGGTTTGGGTCGGTGCCGAATCGGCCGGTGTCGGCGACCGGATCCCAGCTGGCCTCGATCACATAGGCCTTACCAGCGGGAACGTTCAGGTTGGTCACGTCAGAGGTGCCGATGCCCGGGGAACCGAAAAACACCACGTCCTCGACCACCTCGGTTTCTTGCAGAGCCAGGCCGGTGGTGGTGGAGCCATAGGAGTGCCCGAGTGCGGTGAGGTGCAGATCGTCGGTGTGTGAGGCGTCGATGCCGTCGAGGAACCCGGCCAGTTTTTCAGCTCCACGGTAGGCGGCGGCCTGGCCTGCCACCGAGTCTGACGGGTCGAGCGTCTCGTCCCATTGTGGTGCCTCGTAGCCGAGCCAGGTCACCACCGCGACCTGCCCAGCGTCGCCATACTGGTTGGTCTGGTTCTGCGCTTCCCTACGGAGCAGGTCCAGCTGGTCGTCGTAGCCGATCATGCTGTCTTGGACGGTGGAGGTCATTCCGGGGGTGAAGACCGCGACGTGCTGGGCGGTGTCGATGTCGCCGCTGGCAATGGCGGCCTTGGCTCGTTCTCCGGAGGTGTCGAGCACAAGTAGTTGGCGTTGGCCCGGCTTGTCCAGGGTGGTCTGGATGGCGTCGATCGCGGCGAGTTTGTCCCGCGCGGTGGACAGGTCTTGGGCCAGGGCGAAGTCCTGGGCCAGGTGGTAAGGAGGCAGGTAGGAGCGCTGAAGGGCTTCGAGCCGGGTTACCTCGGCGGCCAGCGCGGCGCGCTCTTCGGGGAGCCGGATCCGGTTCGCGCTGTCGCGGGCTTGGGCGGGGATGCCGTCGAGGTTCCCGATCAGCTGGGGGTGCGCGGCGACCAGGGTGAATCGTTCGGCCGGGGAGAGCGACGCCCACCAGCCGGCGTTGTCGGTCGCGCTGCCCCCAGGGGGTGGTGTAGGTGCGGCGAGCCCGCCTTCGAAGTGCCCGGCCAGTGCGGCTCCGGCCAGCGTCGTGGTGGCTGGTCCGTCGTCGATGCGCCTGGCTGCGGCCTCGCCCATGACGGTTGCCAGGTCTGCGGCCAGCTCGGTGGCCCGGCACAGTACTTGCCGCACCCGGTCAGTGACCTCGTCGCGGACTATCGCGCGTTCGGCCTGAATCGCTGGGTAGTCGGGAACTGCCGGGTTCGGCGGGTGTATGTCGAGCACCGCGCCCGCTGCGGTGACCTCGAAACCATGAAACCGGGCCAGCTCCTGGGCCTCGGTCAGGGCCTGGGTGACCGCAAGCGCGACGTCGGACGCCTGCCCGACTGAGCGCTGCACCGCCGCGATGCCCGCGACCAGTCGGCGTAGATCCTCGGCCAGCCAGTCATAACCCAGCTGGGCCGCTGCTGCCGCGTCGCCCTCCCAGTCCTGGGGGCTGCGGGTAGCTCCCAGTTCGTCCTCCAGTGTTACCAGCATGTCCTGCTGGCGGCGTAGCTGATCGAACGCCTCATCGAGACGCTCCGGGTGCCAGTTGCGGATATCGGCCACGGTCACCATCAGCGGTCACCACCCGCGCCGTGCAGCTCCGTCGTGGCGGCTGCGTCAGCCGCGTCATAGGTGTCGGCGCTGTTGCGCAGACGATCGCTGTGCTCGGTGATCCCGCTCTGCCAGTCGGTGATCGCCACACCCCACGCCATCGCCAGCTTCTCAGCCGCCGGCACCACCACTGTGCCGGGCAGCGCGGTGCCGATCCCGCGCGCCGCTGAAGCGAGGTCCACCGACGCGGCCGTCTCACCCGCCGCCCGCACCACCGTCGAAGCTGCCCGCAAGGTCGCGCTGAGAACCGAGTATCCCACCATTCATCCCCTGTCAGCCTTGAGTTTCGGCGCTGAGGATACGAGCTGGGCGACGCCGCGTCAGCCGAACGCCAGAAGAGCTTGGGTATTCGCTGAAGTCGTTCCGGTTCTGGGAACCGCTGACCGGTGGCCGCGCGTCATAGTACGGTCACCCCGGATGAACGACGGGAGTATGCGATGGCGAGCGGCTTCGAGCAGGCCGGTGCTCAGCTAGCAGGCATCAACGGGCAGCAGACTGATCTGCGGCGCGCGGTAGCTGGGGGCGAGCTGTGGATGGAAGCCGGAGTCGCCGAGACCGCCGCGAGGCGCTGCGACCAGGCGATCACGGAGATCGATGACTGGTTGAGCAGCGCGTACCGGCTTACCCAGCGGCGCAAGCTCGGTAATAATGCGGACGGCAATGCCGCTGCGGACCGGTTTTCCCGGGCAGGCCGGGATTTCATCGACTCGATGAAGGGTGCCCAGCGAGTGTTCGCGAATATGGCGGCGACTTACCGGGCGGCTGGGCGGACGGTCACACAGGCTGACGAGGCGGGTCAGGAGATGTTCCGAGGCCGGTCGGAATGAGACGCGAGTGTGTGGTGGTCGCGCTGGGGCTACTGGTGGGTGGTTGCGGTTTCACGGTATTTGGGGCAACGGTGCCGCCTGCGGTGGGTGACGCAAGTGGGGTCGATATGTGCACCATCCTGACTGATGCGGAGCTGAGCGAGCTGGGTATCAACCTGAGCAGCCGCAGGCATGTTGACGAGCTCGGTGTGATCGGCTGTCAGTGGGTGGGCAAGCCCATCACGATACGCCTAGAGCGGGATGAGGATCCTGTTGCCGTGTACCGGGCACGTCACGATGATCCGGCTTTTACACGGTTCATGGACAATACAGTCAATGGCCGGTCCGGGGTTCAACTGTCGGTATCGAATGACCGTACGGATTGTGCGCAGCTGATGGATGGTGGACCGGTGTCACTGACCGTAGCGGTGGCACCAGCGTTCAGTCTAGATGCTCTGAAGATTGATCCGTGTGCCGAAGCATTGCGGATCGCGCAGCTGATCGAGCCTCGATTGCCGAAGGCGGGGACATGACTATGGCCGGATCATGGGAGATAGCTGGCGACGCCATAGGCCACGTGGTCGGCGGTGTCGCCGGTGGAGTTGCCCGCGGCGTCGGGGCGGTGGCTGGGTTGTTCGACGTTGGTGAGCCTGAGGGGAACGATTACGGCTCGTCGCACTGGCCGGGGTGGGAGCACGAGGAGATCTGCTCGATGCTGGACACCACTGTTGAGCCAGGTGATGTCCACGAGGGCGCAAGAGCCTGGAACGACCAGCGCCTGTGGGCGGCGGACATCGTCAAGAGGCTCACCGATGACCTGGGGGAGATTGTTTCCAATGGCTGGCACGGTAAATCGGCGGACGCGGCGGTCGCGAGCCTGGAGCCGGTTGATCGATGGTCGAGCAGTCAGTCCGAGGCCGCTGAGCACACTGGGCGGTTGCTGGATGACTCCGGGTCGGCGGTCGGGCAGACGAAAGCGACCGTGCCGCCTCCAGTGCATCACGACTTGCGTCGATCGTTGACTAGCTTTGCTGTGGGTGGTGTCCCGGGGGCGTTCGTGGACGCGATCGCGCAAGATCATGCTCAGGAGGAGGCGCGCCGGGAGGCCGTGCGGATCATGAACAATGTGTATTCGGCGCCGATCAAGGATAACCGGGCGGCGGTGCCGACTTATCCCGAGCTCATTGACCCTACGCTGCAACCTCCGGAGCCCTCGCCAGTAGTTGGACCAACGCCTGGCACTGGTCTGTCCGGGGTTGGTTCCGGCCTTCCTGGTGGTGGCGCTGGGTCTGGTGATTCGGCTCCACCTGCGGCAGCGGGGTTGCAGAGTACGGGGGCGGGATCGGTTGATGGTGCACAGTTCGCGCCTGTGCAGCCGACCGGGCCGCAGCAGACCGGTAAGGGCCAGGGTTATGGGAGTCCGGGTTACCCGGGGCAGGGCGGTCAGGGGTTGGGTACTGCTGCGGTGCCGTTCATGCCGCCGATGGCGGGCGTGGATGAGCAGGAGCGAGCACGCCGGGAATTCCGTGGTGTGGGGTCGCCCGGGGCCCGGGTCGGTGGTGGCGGTGGCTACCCGGGTGGTGGCCGTGGTGGTGTGAGCGGTTATTCGGGCGGTGGTGGTGATTTCGGTCCGCGCGGGTCCAGTCCGGGTTCTGCGGGAGCGGCCGGTGAGGGTCGGGTCGGTGCTGGTGGCGCGGCGAGTGGCCGCGGTGGCGGCGGGGTGCCGGGTGGTGTGCCGGTGGGCGGTGCGGGTGGCCGTGGGCAGGGCGGGGAGGACACCGAGCACCAGCGTCCGTCTTACCTGATCGAGATGGACGACGTCTTCAACGATGGACGCAAGGTGGCGCCACCGGTGATCGGGGTGGACCTGCCAGAGGATCATCGCTAGCCACGCGCGATAAGTTCTGTGATCATCGCGCAGGTGCAGGTCGACCAGCAAACTAGGCCACATCGAAACCGCTCAGCAAGGCCTGGACGTGCACGGTGTGCGCAGCATGCTGGACCTATATGACATCGGCTAGTTCTACCTCGTGCAGCACATCCAGAGAAGTTAAACTCTTGTCCGGAACAGCGGCTGCGGCGGGGATGGTGGACGCTGAGGTTGTGCACACCACCTTGCAGCAGATTTGACCGAGAGCGTCATGCGCACCGAGCTGATGCGTGCCTGGCGAGTGCAGCAGCCGGGGCCGATGAGCTCCCACCCGCTGTGCCCGTTGCGAGAGCCGCTACCCCGGCCGGCTACCGATGAGCTGTTGGTGCGGGTACTGGCCTGCGGGGTGTGTCGTACCGATCTGCATGTCACCGAGGGTGATATTCCCGTCCACCGTCCCGGTGTCGTTCCCGGCCATGAGGTGGTCGGCCAGGTGATCGGCTATGGCGGTACCGGCCCGTTCGAGGTCGGACAGCGGATAGGCATTGCCTGGCTGCGTCATACCTGCGGACGGTGCCGATACTGCATCCACGGGGCGGAGAACCTGTGCCCGCACTCGGTCTATACCGGTTGGGACGCTGACGGTGGCTACGCCGACTACACCACGGTGCCCGCTGCTTACGCTTACCCGCTGCCCGAGGGCTACTCCCATACCGAACTCGCGCCGCTGCTGTGCGCGGGCATTATCGGATGGCGGGCACTGGCTCGGGCCAACCTGCCGCCAGGCGGTCGGCTTGCCCTCTACGGCTTCGGTGCCAGCGCTCACCTCACCGCTCAGATTGCCATGGCCCAAGGCGCCACTGTGCACGTGCTGACCCGCAGCTCGCGGGCCCGAGAGCTCGCTCTGGAACTGGGCGCCACCTCGGTGGGCGGAAGTGGCGACGGGCCACCGGAGCCGGTCGATTCGGCGATCTTGTTCGCTCCTGCCGGACAGCTGGTGCCCTCTGCGCTGGCCGCGCTCGACCGGGGTGGCACCCTGGCGCTGGCCGGGATTCACCTCACTGACATCCCGGTCCTGCGTTATCAGCAGCACTTGTTCCAGGAGCGGCAGATTCGCAGCGTGACGGCCAACACCCGCCAGGACGGTCACGACTTCCTGAACTTCGCCGCCGAACACCGGCTACACGTGGAGACCACCCCCTACCCACTGGACCAGGCCGACGTGGCACTGACGGATCTCGCGGGGGACCGCGTGCACGGTGCGGCCGTCCTCATCCCCTGACATGTTCTCCACGCCGCCGGGCCGGCTCATTTCTCGGGTGGTCCCGCGGTGGGGTCCCAGGTCAGGCCGGGAACGCCCCAGCCCTGGGCTTTGAGCATCTTCTTGGCTTGGCGGGTGTAGCGGCCGACCAGGCGGTCCAGGTAGAGCAGACCGTCGAGGTGATCGGTCTCATGCTGCAGACAGCGGGCCAGTAAGCCGGTGCCCTCGACCACGACCGGTACTCCGTCCGGGTTGGTTCCGGTGACTCGGGCCCAGGTGGCTCGCCCGGTCGGGAAGGACTCGCCCGGCACTGAGAGGCAGCCTTCCCAGTCCTCGTCCGGGTCGGGCATGGTCTCCGGTCGCTCGGTGGTCTCCAGCGCGGGGTTGACCACCGCGCCCCGGTGCCGCACATCTTGGCCGTCCGGGCAGTCGTAGACGAACACACGTAGGTCCATGCCGATCTGGTTCGCGGCAAGCCCGACGCCTTGGGCCGCCGCCATCGTGTCGAACATGTCGCTTACCAGGGCGTGCAGAGCCTCGTCGTAGTCCGTCACCGGCCTGGTCGGAGTGTGGAGCACCGGGTCGCCGACGACCCGGATCGGTCGAACAGTCATGAGTGCTGAACAGTAGTCGGGTCATCACCCGTGCTCCAATGGAGTAATCGTCGGGGGACGCAGGGCGGATGCCGGAGCTGCCCCTCGCCGGCGTGGTTCAATGGCGCCGGAATCACAGGGCTGTCATTCGCGCTACCGCCGGATCAGCCCAGGGGGACCGCAAGCCGAGGAGCGTAATGGACGCCGCAGAGGCACTGCACCCGATCGAGGGCCCGGTCGAGGGCCTCAGCCCCCGGGAGCGCGAGATTCTGGCCTTCGAGCGCCAGTGGTGGAAGTACGCCGGCGCCAAGGAGCAGGCCATCCGAGAGCTGTTCGACATGTCCGCAACCCGGTACTACCAGCTTCTCAACAGCTTGATCGACCGTCCGGAGGCGCTCGCCGCCGATCCGATGCTGGTCAAGAGATTGCGCCGGCTGAGAGCCAGCCGCCAGCGGGCCAGGGCGGCTCGGCGGCTCGGTGTCGACCCGCAGTAGCACGCGAACTTCGAGGAATCATGAGCACGCCGGAAAACGCCGGGGTTGGTCGGCCGCTGCGGACCAGTGGGATCGTCCTGCTCGCGCTGGCCGTGGTGGCCGCGTTGATCGGGCTGGTGACCAGTGCCACCGGAGGAGAACAGACTCAGGCGAGCCAGCCGTCCTCGCCCGCCGCGACGAGCCCTCCCGCGACCCAGGCGACGAGCCCTCCCGCGACCGAGGACCCGACAACCAGCCCGGTCCTTCCGCCGCCCCCGTCGCCACCCAGTTCGGCGCCGACCACCAGCCTTGATTCTCCCCCCGCAGCCCCCCAAGCCCCGGCCGTGCCAGACACCGGTAGCGGTACCGGCAAGGGCATGGTCGGTGGCCCGCCGGACTATCGAGGTGAGGCGCGGGTCTACAACAACAGCACCATCAGCGGCCTGGCCGCACGGGCCGCCGACGATCTCAACGCGGCGGGCTGGACGGTGGTCGAGATCGCCAACTACTCCGGCGGGCGGATCCCCACCAGCACCGTGTACTACCAGGAGGGCACCGATCAACGTGCTACCGCGGAGGCTATCGGCGCGCACTTCGGAATTCGGGTAGAACCTCGATTCGAAGGCATCGTGCAGGCGAGTCCGGGAGTGATAGTGATCGTCACGAACGACTACGGCACCTGAGCGCACCCAGGACTCGGCTCAGGCTGTTTGGTTTCAGGTCCGTCTCGCCGCGTACGCCTCCAGCTCGAGGAGCTGGACGGGGTCCAGAGACGGACGCACGACGCGGCGCGCGGTGCTCAGCTGGGCTGCGGTGACCTCGATGGCTTCCAGTGATTGGCGCATAGCGGTGAGCGCGGCCTCCCGGATCAGTGCCGTGCAGTCCGCCGCGGAGTATCCGTCGAGCTGCGCGGCCAGCGCGTCGAGATCGACGTCGTCCGCCAGCGGGGTGTTGCGCGCCGCGGAGCGCAGAATGGCGGTGCGGGCATCGGCGTCCGGTGGGGGTACGTACACCAACCGCTCCATCCGGCCGGGGCGCAGCAGCGCGGGGTCGATGAGTTCGGGGCGGTTGGTGGCGCCGAGCACCACCACGTCGCGCAGCGGCTGCACCCCGTCCAGTTCGGTCAGCAGGGCGGCCACCACCCGGTCAGCGACACCGGAGTCAGACGACCCACCGCGGCGAGGGGCCAGCGCGTCGATCTCGTCGAGGAACACCAGCGCAGGCGCGGCGTCGGCGGCCCGGCGGAACAGCTCGCGTACCGCCCGCTCGGACTCGCCGACCCACTTGTCCAGCAGCTCGGCGCCCTTGACGGTGAACACGTTGAGGGCACCCGAGCCGGCCAGCGCCCGCACCAGGAAGGTCTTGCCGCAGCCCGGTGGGCCGTAGAGCAGCACACCCCGCGGCGGGTCCACGCCGAGCCGGACGAACGAGTCCGGGTAGTGCAGGGGCCAGAGCACCGCCTCGGTGAGCGCCTGCTTGGTCTCGGTCATATCACCGACGTCATCCAGCGTCAGCCCACCGGTGGACACGGTGTCCGAGGAGGACATTGAGATGGGGCGGACGGTGTCCAGCGCGTCGATCAGGTCCCGCTGCGCAATCACAAGCTGCGGCGGGTTGCCGGTCGTCGAGTCTTCCGGCGGGTCGGCTTTTGTGGAGTAGCGCAGCGCGGCCCGTACGGCCGCCTCCCGGCGTAGCCCGGCGAGGTCGGCGGCGACGAATCCCGGGGTACGCTCACCGATCGCGGCGAGATTCACGTCAGTCGCCAGTGGAACCTCGCGCAACAGCACCCGAAGCAGCTCCGCGCGGCTACCCCCGTCGGGCGGGGGTAGCGACAGCTCGCGATCGACCAGCTCCGGAGCTCGGAGCCGGGGATCCACCGACTCGGGGTGCGCGGTGGTGACCACCAGCGCCAGGCCGGCGGTGTCCAGGGCGCCGCGCAGCGCGTCGAGCACCACGGTGGCCAGCGGCGGCGGGGCGGTCGC
>JBOHHE010000407.1:0-26562 GCA_050700355.1 Pseudonocardiaceae bacterium | reverse complement strand
TGGTCGCCGCCGAGTGACATCACCTTCTACGACCGCCACCTTCTACGAATGGAGAGTGCAGGCTGACGTGGCCACCACCAACGATCTGAAGAACGGGCTCGTGCTCAACCTCGACGGCCAGCTGTGGGCGGTCGTGAACTTCCAGCATGTCAAGCCCGGTAAGGGTGGCGCCTTCGTACGCACCACGCTGAAGAACGTGTTGTCCGGCAAGGTTGTGGACAAGACCTTCAACGCGGGCACCAAGGTGGAAACCGCCACCGTGGACCGCCGTGAGATGACCTACCTCTATGCCGACGGCACCGACTTCGTGTTCATGGACGCCGACACCTTCGACCAGCTGACCGTACCCGGAGAGACTGTGGGCAACGCCGCGAAGTACCTGCTGGACAACCAGAGCGTGCTGGTCGCTGTGCATGAGGGCACCCCGCTCTACGTCGAGCTGCCCACGTCAGTGGAGTTGGTGATCTCACACACCGATCCAGGGCTACAGGGCGACCGGTCGACCGGCGGCACCAAACCCGCCACGCTGGAAACCGGCGCCGAAATCCATGTACCACTGTTTCTGGGTATCGGCGAGAAGGTAAAGGTCGACACTCGGGACGGGCGCTACCTCGGCCGCGTCAGTTCCTGAGGTGGGTGCCCGTAGTAAGGCCCGTAAACGCGCTGTCGATTTGCTGTTCGAATCCGACCTGCGTGGGATGGATCCACTTGCGCTGCTCGCCGAGCGGCTCGGTGCGACCGATGTGCCGCCGATCAACGACTATACGGTGGCCTTGGTACAAGGTGTGGTTGCGCACCAGGACGAAATCGACCGCATGCTCACCGAACAAGCCCGTGGCTGGACTCTGGAACGAATGCCCACGGTAGATCGCGCGGTGCTCCGGCTGGGCCTGTTCGAGCTGCTGTTTTCCGATGACGTGGACGACGCAGTAGCTATCGACGAAGCCATCGAACTGGCTAAATCATTGTCCACCGATGATTCGCCGCGGTTCGTCAATGGGCTACTCGGCGCTATTGCCGGGCTGGCACGCGGCTCGTGAGCGGGTAATTATGCTTACGGTGATTATCCCCCCAATGCCCCCCTGCTCAGGTCCGCCGGTCACTCCTCCTTGGCGGGGCGGGCTTCCGGGGGCAGCACGCCCCAGCCGATCAGCTGCTCGGTGAGCTCCCCTGGCGACATGTCGTAGATGATCGCCAGCGACCGCAGATCCTCGGTGCGGATGGACAGCACCTTGCCGTTGTAGTCACCTCGCTGGCTCTGGATCGTCGCCGCGTAGCGAGCCAATGGACCTACCTTGTCCACCGGCAGCTGCTGTAGCCGTTCCAGATTTATCACGATCTTGGTGGCCGGTTCGCCGCCCGAGGGTATCCGGCCCTCGGGAAGCAGTTCGGCAACCGGAACCCCGTAGAAGTCGGCTAGCTCGGCGAGCTTCTGCACGGTGACCGCACGGTCACCCCGCTCGTAAGAGCCGACCACCACTGCCTTCCAGCGGCCTCCCGACTTCTGTTCGACACCGTGCAGGGACAGACCCTGCTGCTGGCGGATGCCTCGCAGCTTGGATCCCAGAGCCTTGGCGTAGTCGCCCATCTGGCGCTTCTCCTTCGTCAGAACCCCGATCAGCCAACTCCTCGGAGCGCTGCGGGAGGATCGGGATGATACGGAGAGTAATGCTGCGCTGAGTAACCTTCCAGGTCAAGCAGTTGCAGCCCGAACGCGTCGGCGAGTCGTGGACACCACCCGTACGGGGCAGTGCGATACGGCGGGGGGCACACCAGACCACCCTGATAGTGTCATCGTCAGGTTCGAGCGCCCGCTCGCGCCTGACGTCCTTTAAGACCCGTCCGGTGAGGCGGGGAAGGAGGTCGACCGTGTCGTCCCCCTCTGGGACGGGTGCGGCGGGTGAGGCGGAGCTGGCACAGCGTGAGCTGCTCTCGGCGGCAGACGTAGCCCGCACCGTTGCCCGCATGGCGCACCAGATCATCGAGCGAACCGCTCCCGAGCACGTGGTACTGCTCGGCATCCCCACCCGCGGTGTCACCCTGGCGCATCGATTGGCCGACCGGATCCACGAGTTCGGCGGGACGGTGGCAGGCGTGGGCACCCTTGATGTCACCCTGTATCGGGACGATCTGCGACGCAAGCCCACCAGAGCGCTGCAGACCACCGACCTGCCCCGGGGCGGGCTCGGTGATGCGCTCGTGATCCTCGTCGACGACGTGCTGTACTCCGGGCGCACCGTCCGGGCGGCATTGGACGCGGTGCGGGAGTACGGCCGCCCCAGCGCAGTACAACTCGCCGTGCTTGTCGATCGGGGCCACCGAGAGCTGCCGATTCGAGCTGATTATGTGGGTAAGAACCTGCCGACCTCTCGGGACGAGGAGGTGGGTGTGCTGTTTGCTGAAACTGACGGTCTCGACGCTGTCGTGATCCGCAGGGCGTCGCGGTGAGGCACTTATTGACCACCGCGGGGCTGGACCGAGAAGTCGCCACTGCCCTGCTCGATACCGCGGCTCGGCTCAAACAGGCGTTGATGGGTCGTGAGGTGCGCAAACTGCCGACCCTGCGCGGACGCACCGTGGTCACCTTGTTCTACGAAACTTCCACCCGCACTCGGGCTTCCTTCGAGATCGCGGGCAAATGGATGAGTGCCGATGTCATTAACATTGCGGCCAGCGGGTCGTCAGTGGAGAAAGGGGAGTCGCTGCGGGACACCGCGCGTACGTTGGCCGCGATGGGCGCGGACTGCGTCGTAGTCCGGCATCCGGCATCAGGCGCGGCCAATCGGATTGCGGACTGGATTTCGGTACACGTGGTCAACGCGGGCGACGGAACTCATGAGCATCCCACGCAGGCGCTACTGGACGCGGCCACGCTCCGCGAGCGACTGGGCCCCCTGGACGGGCGGACCGTCACTATCGTGGGTGACGTCCTGCACAGCAGGGTGGCGCGCTCGAATGTGCATCTGTTGACCACGCTGGGTGCACGGGTGCAGCTCGTGGCCCCGCCGACCCTGTTGCCGTGTGGTCTGCCGGACTGGCGAACAGACGATCATTGGGATGTGACGGTCGGGCATGACCTCGATACCGCCCTGCCCGGCACCGATGCGGTGATGATGCTGCGGGTGCAGGCCGAGCGGATGCACGGTGGGTTCTTCCCTTCGGCTCGGGAATACGCCATCGGCTACGGGCTCTCCGAGGCGCGGCTGCGGCTGTTGCCCGACCACGCCGTCGTGCTGCACCCGGGGCCCATGCTGCGCGGCATGGAGATTGCGCATTCGGTCGCCGACTCACCCCGTGCCGCGATCACCGAGCAGGTCCGCAACGGCGTGCACGTGCGGATGGCAGTGCTCTACCACCTGCTCGCGGCCCAGGAGGAGCAGCAGTGAACCAGCAGCGCGGCACGCGAACCATCGGGTCGAGCACCCGGCCGCTGCTGCTTCGCGGAATCCGGCCCTACGGCGAGGGGGACCCCGTGGAGTTGCTGGTTCGCAACGGTGTGATCGCCGAGCTGGGTTTCGGCCTGGACAGCACCGGCGCCCGGGTGCTCGACGGAGACGGGCTGATCGCGTTACCCGGCCTGGTCGATCTGCACACCCATCTGCGCGAGCCGGGCAGGCAGGATGCCGAGACGATCGCCACCGGCTCGGCGGCCGCGGCCCTGGGCGGATACACCGCAGTGTTCGCGATGCCCAACACCGATCCGGTCGCCGACACCGCCGTCGTCGTCGAGCATGTGTACCGGCGCGGCCGCGAGGTCGGGCTGGTCGACGTTCATCCGGTGGGCGCGGTCACCGTGGGGCTGGGCGGGAAGCGACTCGCCGAGCTGGGTGAGATGGCCCGCTCCGTCGCGGCCGTGCGGGTGTTCTCCGACGACGGGCGGTGCGTGCACGACCCGCTGCTCATGCGCCGGGCGCTGGAGTACACCCGCGGTCTCGGTGGTGTGGTCGCCCAGCACGCCGAGGATCCCCGGCTCACCGCCGGCGCCCAGGCTCATGAGGGGAAGGTCGCGGCCCGGCTGGGGCTGGCCGGGTGGCCCGCCGCCGCCGAGGAATCCATCGTCGCGCGGGACTGCCTGCTGGCCAGGGACGCGGGCGCGCAGCTGCACGTGTGCCACGTCTCTACTGCCGGCACGGTGGATGTGCTGCGCTGGGCGAAGGAGCGCGGTATTCGGGTGTCCGCCGAAGTCACCCCCCACCATCTGCTGCTCACCGATGAGCTCCTCACCGGGTACGACCCCATCAACAAGGTCAACCCACCGCTGCGTACCTCGGCCGACACCGAGGCGCTGCGCGCCGCGCTGGCCGAGGGGATCGTGGACTGCGTGGCCACCGACCATGCCCCGCATGCCGCGGAGCACAAGGACTGCGAATGGTCCGCAGCCCGTCCGGGCATGCTGGGTTTGGAGACCGCGCTGTCGGTGGTGGTGGCCACCATGGTCCGCCCCGGCTTGCTGGACTGGCGAGGAGTGGCCCGGGTGATGAGCGAGCGACCGGCCCTGATCGGCGGCACCACCGATCAGGGCCGCCCGATCGCGGTCGGGGAGCCGGCGACGATGGTCCTGGTGGATCCAGGGGTCAGCTGGACGGTTCGGGGGGCGCAGCTGGCCAGCCTCGCCGCCAACACCCCCTACGAGGGCATGGAGTTGCCCAGCCGCGTGGTGGCCACGCTGCTATGCGGCGAGGTCACAGTCGAGGACGGGAAGGTGCGGGGATGACGGGTAGCGTGGCGGTGCTGGTCCTGGAGGACGGCACCAGCCTGCGTGGCCAGGCCTACGGCGCGGTAGGCCAGACGTTGGGTGAGGTGGTGTTCGCCACCGGGATGACCGGCTATCAGGAGACCCTCACCGATCCCTCCTACCGCCGCCAGATCGTGGTCCAGACCGCTCCCCACATCGGCAACACCGGCTGGAACGACGAGGATGACGAGTCGAGCCGGATCTGGGTGGCCGGCTACGTCGTGCGGGACCCGGCCCGGGTTCCCTCCAACTGGCGGTCCCGGCGGTCACTTGAGCAGGAATTGTCTCGCCAGGGCGTCGTGGGCATCTCCGGGGTGGACACCCGTGCGTTGACCCGCCGTCTTCGCGAGCACGGCTCGATGCGGGCCGGCGTCTTCTCCGGTGCCGCCTTCGCTGCTCAGCCCGAACTGCTGGCCCAGGTGCTGGACAGCCCCCCGATGACGGGAGCGGACCTGGTCGGGGAAGTCACCGTTGCCGAGTCCTACGTCGTCCCAGCCACCGCTGAGCAGCGGTTCCGGGTAGTGGCGCTGGATCTGGGGATCAAGTTCAATACGCCCCGGATGATGGCTGCCCGGGGAATCGAGACGCACGTGCTACCGGCCGGTGCCACGCTGGAGCAGATATTCGAGCGCGAACCCGATGGGGTGTTCCTCTCCAACGGCCCAGGCGATCCGGCCACCGCGAACCACGCGGTAGCGCTCAGCCGGGGAGTGCTGGAGCGGCGGATGCCACTGTTCGGGATCTGCTTCGGCAACCAGATCCTCGGTCGCGCGCTGGGTCGAGGGACCTACAAGATGCGCTACGGGCACCGCGGGCTCAACGTCCCGGTCATCGAACACGCCACCGGCCGGGTCGAGATCACCTCACAGAACCACGGTTTCGCCGTTCAGGGCGAGCCGGGGGAGCGCTTCGACTCGGATTTCGGTGCCGCGGTGGTGAGCCACTCCTGCCCGAACGACGCCACCGTGGAGGGCCTGACCTGCTTAGACGTCCCCGCCTTCAGCGTCCAGTACCACCCCGAAGCAGCCGCCGGCCCACACGACGCCGCCGCCCTGTTCGACCGGTTCTGCGAACTGATGGAGGGGCATTCATGACCACCCATGTCACCTCGCAGGCGAGGATCCAGCGTCTTCGCATTCAGAACTACCGCGTGTTGCGCGACGTACAGTTCAGCGAACTCACATCACTCACCGTTCTGCTCGGCCCGAACGGCAGCGGCAAATCTACAGTGTTCGACGTCTTCGCCTTCTTGCACGAAGCGTTCACGACTAATCTCCGTGCGGCCTGGGATCACCGCAACCGTATCCGTGAGCTGCGCAGTCGTGGCGAGAGTGGTCCGATCACCATCGAGATCGCTTATCGGCAGGCCCCCGGGGAAAGGTTGGTGACCTACCGCCTGAGCCTCGACGAGGAGAACGGTTCGCCCGTGGTCGTGGGTGAGTTGCTGCGCTGGAGCACTTCACCGGGCTCGGGGGCACCGAGAGACATACTCAGCTTCCAACGCGGTGAGGGCCGGCTGTATGATGACGCCAGAAAATTGTCCACCGGAGAGAAGCTTGACAGCCCAGATCTGTTGGCGGTGAGCACGCTCGGGGGGCTGGCTCGCCACCCGCGCGTGGCCCACCTGCGCCGGTTCATCTCCGGGTGGTACCTCTCGTATCTCAGCGGGGGCACTAGGCGCACCGTCCCCGAGGCTGGTCCGCAGGCAAGACTGTCCAAGACTGGAGACAATCTTCCCAATGTGGTCCAGTATCTCAGTGAGCAACACCCCGCTCGCCTCACCGAGATTCTTCGTGTTCTCGCCGCACGCGTACCTCAACTTGAGCGGGTCGACACGGAACTACTGGCGGACGGGCGGCTGCTTCTGAGGTTCAAGGACGCGCCATTCGACGAACCTGTCTTGGCGAAGTATGCGTCCGATGGAACGCTTAAACTGCTCGCCTACCTCACCGTACTATATGACCCCACACCGCCCCCGATTGTGGGCATTGAGGAGCCAGAGAATTTCTTGCACCCCAGGTTGCTCCATGTCTTGGCTGAAGAGGCGCGGCTGACGGCAGGGCGTAGTCAGCTTCTCGTCACCACGCACTCGCCGTACTTCGTCGACGCGTTGCGCCCCGAGGAGCTGTGGGTTCTCTACCGGGACGACGAGGGATTCACTCGTACGGTCAGAGCCTCCAAGATGAGACAGGCTGTCGCCCAGTACCACGCGGGAGGCCAGCTCGGGAACCTATGGATGGAGAACTACTTCGAGGCTGGCGATCCACTGGTACTCGGCGGTCGGCCAAGGAGGCGGATGAACCTGGAGATTCTCGTTGAGGAACGTTCAGCTGAGCATGCGCTGTATACATTAATACCTCATATCGTTCCGAATGTTGAATTCGAGGTACGTGTCTTCCAGGGAAAGCCCGATCTCCTGAAGAAACTCCCCTACAGACTCAAGGGCTATGCGACCTGGATCACCCATGCGGACACCTGTCTTGTCGTGCTCGTCGATCGAGATAATGACGACTGCTTGACGCTCAAAACTGAAATGGAGCAGATGGCAGCCGCAGCGGGATTGCTAACAATTACAGCTGCGCCGACTGACCGTCGGGTGGACGTCGTCAACCGGATCGCGGTTGAGGAGCTCGAAGCATGGTTCTTTGGCGACGTTTCAGCGCTCTGCGCTGCCTACCCTCGGGTTCCTGCTTCCCTGGGGGGACAGACGAAGTACCGCGACCCTGATGCCATTGCGGATGGCACCTCGGAAGCGCTGGAACGTGTGCTTCAGGCGAGTGGTTACCACCCCGGTGGTCTCGCCAAGGTTGCGGCGGTTACCGAGATCGCGCAACACATGGAGGTGGACGACAACCGCTCCCGGAGCTTCCAGGTATTTCGTGACGGAGTCCGACGACTGGTGGCGGGAGGCGGCAGTGCCGCGGAGGACTGATATCTCGCATGTTCTGGTGATCGGGTCTGGGCCGATCGTGATCGGGCAGGCCTGTGAGTTCGATTATTCGGGCACGCAGGCGTGTCGGGTGCTGCGGGAGGAGGGGCTGCGGGTCAGCCTGGTGAACTCCAACCCTGCGACGATCATGACGGATCCAGAGTTCGCAGATGCCACGTATATCGAGCCGATCACTCCGGAGTTCGTCGAAAAGGTGATCGCCGCCGAGCAGGCAGCCGGATTTCCGGTGACCGCGCTGCTGGCTACCCTGGGCGGGCAGACCGCGCTGAACACCGCCGTTGCGTTGCACGAGAGCGGGGTGTTGCAGCGCTACGGTGTCGAGCTCATCGGCGCGGACATCGATGCCATCCAGTGTGGCGAGGACCGGTTGAAGTTCAAGGACGTGGTCCGCGCGGTGGGTGCCGACGTGCCGCGCAGCGCCGTGTGCACCTCGATGGCACAGGCGCATGAAGCGGTCGATGAGCTCGGCCTGCCGGTGGTGATCCGGCCGTCGTTCACGATGGGTGGGCTCGGCTCCGGGGTGGCCCATACGCGAGCCGAACTGGATCGGCTGGCTTCGGCCGGACTGGCCGAGAGCCCGGTACACGAGGTGCTCATCGAGGAGAGCGTGCTGGGTTGGAAGGAGTTCGAGCTGGAACTGATGCGGGACCACCGGGACAACGTGGTGGTGGTGTGTTCGATCGAAAACATCGACCCCATGGGCGTGCACACCGGGGATTCAGTGACCGTCGCTCCGGCGCTGACCTTGACCGACCGTGAATATCAGCACATGCGCGACGTCGGGATTGCCGTCCTGCGCAAGGTCGGGGTGGACACCGGCGGCTGCAACATCCAGTTCGCGGTACATCCCGGGGACGGCCGGCTGGTGGTGATCGAGATGAATCCTCGGGTGTCGCGATCGAGCGCATTGGCCTCCAAGGCCACCGGTTTTCCCATCGCCAAGATCGCCGCGAAGCTCGCGATCGGATACACCCTCGACGAGATTCCCAACGACATCACCGGGGAGACCCCGGCCAGCTTCGAGCCCACCCTCGACTACGTGGTGGTCAAGGTGCCGAGGTTCGCGTTCGAGAAGTTCCCCGGCGCCGACCCCGCGCTCACCACCACCATGAAGTCGGTTGGTGAGGCGATGGCGCTGGGCCGCTCGTTCCCCGAGGCGCTGGGTAAGGCGTTGCGGTCGATGGAGACCTCGGCGGCTGGCTTCTGGACCAGAAGCGATCCGCCGCACGCTTCGGTGAGCTCCGAGCTGGAGGCGTTACGAGTGCCGCACGATGGGCGGCTCTACACCGTCGAACGGGCCTTACGGCTCGGTGCCACGGTGGCGCAGGTCGCCGAGGCTTCCCGGATGGACCCCTGGTTTATCGACCAGGTTCTCGCCCTGGTGGAGCTGCGGGCGGATCTCGTCGCGGCACCTGAGCTGGATGCGGCGCTGCTGCGCCGGGCCAAGCGCGCTGGCCTCTCCGACCGGCAGCTGGCCGCGGTGCGCGGCAACGTGACTGAATCCCGGGTTCGGGCGCTGCGTCACCAGCTGGGTGTGCGCCCGGTCTTCAAGACGGTGGACACCTGCGCCGCCGAGTTCGCTGCCCGTACCCCTTATCACTACTCCGCCTACGAGAGTGATGCGGGTGCGGAGACCGAAGTGGCCCCGCAGCGGGATCGACCCAAGGTGATCATCCTAGGCTCGGGCCCCAACCGGATCGGGCAGGGCATCGAGTTCGACTACTCCTGCGTGCACGCCGCTCTCGCCCTGCGGGCCGCCGGATACGAGACAGTGATGGTCAACTGCAATCCGGAGACTGTCTCCACCGACTACGACACCTCCGATCGGCTCTATTTCGAGCCACTGACCTTCGAGGATGTCATGGAGGTGGTCGACGCCGAGCGGGAATCCGGAACGGTAGCGGGGGTGATCGTGCAGCTCGGCGGGCAGACCCCGCTGGGGCTTGCGCAACGGCTGGCCGACGCCGGTGTCCCCGTGGTCGGTACCACTCCGGACGCTATTCACCTCGCTGAGGACCGGGGCTCCTTCGGCGCGGTGCTGGAGCGGGCCGGGTTGCCCGCTCCTGCCTACGGCACCGCCACATCGTTCGCCGAAGCCCGCAAGATCGCTGATGAGATCGGTTATCCGGTGTTGGTCCGGCCCTCTTATGTGCTCGGCGGGCGCGGTATGGAGATCGTCTATGACGAGGAGACCCTGGCGGGTTACATCACCCGCGCCACCGAGATAACCCCGGAGCATCCGGTACTGGTGGACCGCTTTCTCGACGATGCCATCGAGATCGACGTCGACGCGCTCTGCGACGGCACTCCCGGTCCGCAAGGAATGTATATCGGTGGGATCATGGAGCACATTGAGGAGGCCGGGGTCCATTCCGGGGACTCCGCCTGCGTGCTGCCTCCCATCGTGCTCGGCGAGGCAGATCTGGCCGCAGTGCGGGCCTCCACCGAGGCGATCGCTCGCGGGATCGGCGTCCGCGGCCTGCTCAACGTGCAGTACGCGCTCAAGGACGAGGTGCTCTACGTGCTGGAGGCAAATCCCCGGGCGAGCCGGACCGTGCCCTTCGTGTCCAAGGTCACCGCGGTACCGCTGGCCAAGGCCGCTGCCCGGATCATGCTTGGTGCCACCATCGCTGAACTGCGCACGGAGGGCCTGCTACCGCTTCAGGGGGATGGCGGGGACCTGCCCGCCGATGCTCCAGTGGCCGTCAAGGAGGCGGTGCTCCCCTTCCACCGCTTCCGCACTCCGGAGGGGCAGGGCGTGGATTCCCTGCTCGGCCCCGAAATGAAGTCCACCGGCGAGGTAATGGGCATCGACGCCGCATTCGGGCAGGCCTTCGCGAAGTCCCAGGCGGCGGCATACGGCTCGCTTCCCACGTCCGGACGAGTGTTCGTCTCGGTGGCCAATCGGGACAAGCGGGCGCTGGTGTTCCCGGTCAAGAGGCTGGCCGATCTCGGCTTCGAAGTGCTTGCCACCCAGGGTACGGCCAATACACTGCGCCGCAACGGTATCCCTTGCACGGTAGTGCGTAAGCATTTTCAGGGCACCGAGTCGGGCCAGGACAACATCGTCGATCTGATCAATGCAGGCCGGATCGATATGGTCATCAACACTCCTTACGGCAACCCCGGCCCCCGGGTGGACGGCTACGAGATTCGCACCGCCGCCGTGTGCCGGAACATCCCCTGCATCACCACCATCCAGGGTGCCGCAGCCGCTGTACAGGGCATCGAAGCCCTCATCAGAGGCGACTTGACCGTCCGTCCCCTACAAGCCCTGCACGCCACGATGCGCACTCCACCTGCCCCGCCTTCAGTGGGTTGAACGGGGGTTAGCCGGTGTCTGATAATCCCGCTCAATGCGGCGGGTTCGGGGCGCGTTTGGTGGCGAAGGTGGGGGAGCGGGGGCCATTGTGCGCAGGGATTGATCCGCATCCTGAGATGTTGCGGCATTGGGGGCTTTCGGACGATGCCACGGGGCTTGAGAGCTTCGCGCTGGGCGCGGTGCAGGCGTTGGCGTCGGAGGTCGCGGTGATTAAGCCGCAGTCGGCGTTCTTCGAGCGACACGGGGCGAGGGGTATCGCGGTGCTGGAGCGGGCGCTGGCGGCAACCAAGGACGCGGGGGCGCTGGTACTGCTCGACGTCAAACGCGCTGACATCGGTTCCACCATGGCCGGGTACGCCGAGGCATACCTCAGCGACGGGGCGCCGCTGGCTGCCGATGCCATCACGGTGTCGCCGTATCTCGGGGTCGGCGCGCTGGACCCGGCGTTCGAGCTGGCGGCCACCACCGGGCGGGGCGTTTTCGTACTGGCGCTGACCTCCAATCCCGAGGGTGCCGACGTGCAGGGCGCGTTCACCGCGACGGGCAGTCCGGTCGCTCAGCACGTGGTCGATCACGTGGCTTCCCGTAACGGCGTCTACCGCGCCTCCGGCCGCGGCTGCTGCGGCCGGACCCCCGGCCACATCGGGGTGGTGGTCGGAGCCACCGCCACGGCCCGGTCGTTGCGGCTGGAAGCGCTGGGTGGCCCGGTACTGGTTCCAGGGATCGGCGCGCAGGGCGCTACCCTGGCTAATCTGGGCCGTTGGTTCGGCACTGTGCGCCACCTTGTGCCGACCACTTCCCGGAACCTGTTGCGGCACGGTCCAGAGCCGGCCGCTCTCCGCCGCGCCGTCCGGCGGGCGGCCGACGAGGCCGCAGACCTGCTCTGCAATGCTTCGTGGCAGGACGATGGGAGCACCCCGCGTTGAAAGGTGGACCGTCCGGGAGATACGGTCGCCGCACCATCCAGACCATCCCGATGAAACAGAATTGACGGAGGAGACCGTGGCCCTTCCCGAGCTGACCGAGGAGCAGCGGGCCGCTGCGTTGGAGAAGGCGGCCGCCGCCCGCCGCGCCCGGGCCGAGCTCAAGGAGCGCCTCAAGCGTGGCGGGACCAACCTCAAAGAGGTCCTGAACCAAGCCGACAGCGACGATATCCTGGGCAAGATGAAGGTCTCCGCCCTTTTGGAGGCCCTTCCGGGTGTGGGTAAGATCCGCGCCCAGCAGATCATGGAGCGACTGGAGATCGCTTCGAGTCGTCGGCTACGGGGGCTTGGCGACCGCCAGCGAAAGGCTCTGCTCGCCGAGTTCAGCGGAGAGTGACTCAGCGGTGACGACGTGCGAGCCGTGGCCTATCAAGGCTGCCGGGCCACGGCTCGTCGTCGTCGCAGGCCCTTCGGGGGTCGGTAAATCCAGCGTGGTCGCCGAGATTCGGAAGCGGTGCCCACAGCTTTTCTTCAGCGTCTCGGTGACCACTCGCTCGCCCCGTGATGGTGAGCGGGCGGGCGAGCATTACCACTACGTGACCCCGGCTACCTTCGCCGATCTGATCGAGCGTGATGAGCTGCTGGAACACGCCGAGTACGCAGGACACCTCTATGGCACCCCGGCCACACCGCTGCGTGCGGCGCTGGCCGCGGGTCGGCCCGCGCTGCTGGAAATCGAGTTACAGGGGGCCCGCCAGATCCGTACCGCGATGCCGGAAGCCCTGCTGGTGATGTTGGTGCCACCGTCATGGGACGCGCTGCAGCTGCGGCTCTCGGACCGTGGCACGGAAGATCCTGTGGCGCGGGAGCGTCGGCTGCAGGTGGCGCGAACCGAGCTGGAGGCGGTCAGCGAGTTCGATGCGCTGATAGTGAACGACGATGTGCAGCGTGCCGCCGAGGAGTTGATATCCTTAATGGTCGGCCCTGAAATATCGCACTGAACATCGCCCTCTGAACATCGCAGAGGCATCTCCTGAACATCACAGAGGCATCTGGAGTGAATGAGTTGAGCATCCCCACCGAATGGAGCGCGTTGGGCGCACCCACGGTCACGGCCCCAGAGGGCATCACCAACCCTCCCATCGACGACCTGCTGAGCAAGGTCAGCTCGAAGTATGCGCTGGTCATCTTCGGGGCCAAGCGGGCTCGTCAGATCAACGACTACTACGCCCAGCTCGGTGAGGGCCTACTGGAGTACGTGGGTCCGCTGGTTGAGCCGGGGCCACGGGAGAAGCCGCTGTCGATCGCGCTACGCGAGATCCACGCCGGGCTTCTCGAACACACTGAGGGCGAGTGACCCAGGCCGGGCACTTCGCGCCGGAGCGACCCCGGCGGATCGTGCTCGGTATCGGCGGCGGCATCGCCGCTTACAAGGTGTGCGAGGTGCTCCGGCGGCTCACCGAAGCCGGACATCAGGTCAAGGTCGTGCCCACCGAAGCCGCATTGCGGTTCGTCGGCGCTGCTACCTGGGAGGCACTGTCGGGGGCTGCGGTGCAGCACAGCGTTTTCGCCGACGTCCCCGACGTTGCACATGTGCGTCTCGGGCAGACCGCCGATCTGGTGCTGGTCGCGCCGGCTACTGCGGATTTGCTGGCGCGCGCCGCGCAGGGCCGCGCCGATGATCTGCTCACCGCCACCCTGCTCACCGCTCGGTGCCCCGTCTTGGTGGTGCCCGCGATGCACACCGAAATGTGGGAGCACCCGGCGACCACGGCCAATGTGGCGCTGTTGCGTTCCCGAGGGACCGTCGTGGCCGAGCCGGCGCATGGGCGGCTCACCGGTGCCGACTCCGGACCGGGCCGGTTGCCGGAGCCAACGGAGATCGTCGACCTGGCCACCCTCCTGCTGGCCCGCTCGCACGCCTTGCCGCAGGACCTCGTCGGGCGGTGCGTGGTGGTCTCCGCGGGCGGTACTCGTGAGCTCGTGGACCCGGTCCGCTACCTGGGCAACCGCTCCTCCGGCAGGCAGGGTTATGCACTGGCCCGCGTTGCGGCGCAGCGTGGCGCCCGGGTAACCCTGGTGGCAGCGCACACCACCGACCTGCCTGACCCGGCCGGCGCCGAGGTGGTCCGGGTGAGCACTGCTCGGGAGCTACACACGGCTGTGCTCAAGGCTGCGCCGGTTGCCGACGCCGTGGTGATGGCGGCTGCGGTGGCTGACTTCCGCCCGGCCGAGCCTCGCCAGAGCAAGATGAAGAAGTCCGGGGCCGATCCACCCCCGATGTCGCTCATGCTCAACCCCGACGTCCTAGCCGAGCTTGTGGTACGACGTCTCCCGGGTCAGGTCATCGTCGGGTTCGCCGCCGAGACCGGTGACTTCGAAGGCGATGTGCTGGCCCATGGCCGGGTCAAGCTCGCCCGCAAGGGTGCTGACCTGATGGTCGTGAACCCCGTTGGGGTCGGTTCAGCGTTTGATGTCGAGCACAACAGCGGCTGGCTGATCGCTGCTGACGGCGCGGAGAGCGTGCTCCCGGAGGGACCGAAGGTGGTGCTCGCGTCGTATGTCTGGGACGCGGTAACCGCCCGGCTGCAGCGCACCGCCCGGTAAGGTCTGAGGTTTATGCGCAGTCTTTCAGAGGGGAAATCGTGAGTCGTCGTCTGTTCACCAGCGAGTCCGTCACCGAGGGACATCCGGACAAGATGTGTGACGCGATCAGCGACTCGGTACTGGATGCGCTGTTGGCTCAGGATTTCCGCAGTCGTGTCGCGGTGGAGACGATGATCACCACGGGGCAGGTGTACGTGGCCGGGGAGGTCACCACCTCGACCTACGCGGACATCCCGGGCATCGTGCGGAGCAAAATCCTCGAGATCGGGTACGACTCCTCGGCCAAGGGGTTCGACGGGAACTCCTGCGGGGTGAATGTCGCGATCGGCGCGCAGTCCCCGGATATCGGACAGGGCGTCGACAGCGGATACGAGAGCCGGGTGGAAGGCGTCGAGGACGAGATCGGCACGCAGGGCGCTGGTGACCAGGGTCTGATGTTCGGCTACGCGTGCACCGACACCCCCGAGCTGATGCCCCTGCCGATCGCTCTGGCGCACCGGCTCGCGCGACGGCTGACCGGGGTACGCAAGGAGGGTGCACTGCCCTACCTGCGCCCCGACGGCAAGACCCAGGTGACCATCGAGTACGCCGGTGACCGGGCGGTCCGGCTGGACACCGTGGTCGTCTCCGCCCAGCACGCGGCGGACATCGACCTGGACCGGATGCTCACCGTGGACGTGCGGGAGCAGGTGCTTGCGCCCGAGCTCGCCGAACTTGAGCTGGACAGCTCACAGGTGCGGCTGCTGGTCAACCCCACCGGCAGGTTCGTCATCGGTGGGCCGATGGGAGATGCCGGGCTGACCGGCCGCAAGATCATCGTTGACACCTACGGTGGGATGGCCCGCCACGGCGGCGGTGCCTTCTCGGGTAAGGATCCGTCGAAGGTGGATCGCTCTGCGGCCTATGCGATGCGCTGGGTCGCCAAGAACGCCGTCGCCGCGGGGCTGGTCGCCCGGATCGAGGTGCAGGTGGCCTATGCGATCGGCAAGGCAGCGCCGGTGGGATTGTTCGTGGAAACCTTCGGTACCGAGAACGTGGACCCGGCGAAGATTCAGGACGCGATCACCGAGGTATTCGATCTGCGCCCGGCTGCGCTCATCCGGGACCTGGACCTGCTGCGGCCGATCTACGCGCCGACTGCGGCCTACGGTCACTTCGGCCGCACCGATCTGGACCTGCCCTGGGAGCGCACTGACCGGGTCGAGGCGCTAAAAGCTGCGGCTGGCATGTGAATCCCGCCCACGGGGACGTTACGGTAATGAACGACTTCCCGGTTTCGCCCGGCCGAGCACCACGGCGGTGATCAGCTCACGCATCCGGAGCAGAAGATCTCCGTTGCGTCGAGCACGGCCGCATCGACGCTGTCGGGCTCCACATCGAGCAGTTTCCGTGCTTAGGCGAGCACGTTGATGATCGTCTTGTCGACGATAGGTAGCGGGCGGTCGCGGGCGGTGCGCAGGTGGAGCTACAGGTGCACGGCGAACCCGTCGACCTCGGCGGCGATCTTGGTCACCCTGGAGCTGGCGAGCTGTCATTGCGGCCGGTACGTAAGGGAGGGTACTGACGGCCGAGCACGACTTCGGCTCGCCCTGGAAGCGTTGGATGCCTTCCGGTGGCAGTCCCGGGCGGTTCGTTCCGAAACGAAGCGGTCGCCCGCAGTGTCCTTGCCGTTGCTCGGGTGACCCAAGGCACGATCGACGGCGCGGTCGAAGCACTCGGCCCGGTTCTCGGCCTTTCCCCAGCGCAGCGGGTCCATGGGATCGTGACCGCAGTGGAGCGGGTGCGTACCGCGCTGAGTTCTGTCACCGACCCCGGCCGGGACGCCACTGAGCTGGCCGGCGCCATTGAGGCATTCACCGCCGAGCGGCTGACCCAACCCGGCTGAGCTCACGGTGGATTAGGCGCTGGCGACTTCAAGTCGGTGTGAGCACGTCTGTCGGAACCGCAGGAGAGGCCAACCAGATGGATCGAACCGCAGATCCACAGCATGTGTTCAGTGACAATCCGCTCTCATCGGCGGCGATGCGCCTAGCGTTGTTCCCGAAGGTCTCACATGGCGGTCTGTGCCCCCGAGTATCACGGCCGTTCGGACTGTGGCACACAGCGTCTTACCCGCTTCCGAAACGCCCGGCCGTCAACTACTGCCACCGGCAACAAATTGCTGTCGATGACGTTGGTCGGCCTCTGGTTGTGCAACTCGACAACGTGAAACCACCTCCCGACCCACCCACATCACCGCCTAACCCCAAGGAATGGGAAAGCAAGACCTACAGCGATGGTGATGAAGGGAAAGAAGAGGACACCTGGGGCTGGGAGGAACAGCCTTGACCGTCCTTATGCTCGCCGAGCAGACGGATACTCCCGTGGACATAGTCATCGCTGAACTCGTATCACGAGGCGTTCCGGTGTTTCGTGTCGATACGGGATGGTTCCCCAGCCAGCTTGTTCTCAACGCGCGCCTCGACGAGTGCGGAATGTGGACCGGTGAACTTCGTACCGTGCATCGCCGCGTCGATCTTGCTGAGATCCGGTCCATCTGGTCTCGAGGGCCTGGAGCTTCCGGTTCGCGGCCGGCATGACCGATACTGCACGGATCTATGCCCACCGTGAGGCCCGGCTCGGGTTCGGCGGGGTGCTGGCCGAACTGGATACCCGATGGGTCAACCACCCCAATCGATCAGCCGATAGCTCCTACAAGCCAGTGCAACTGGCCACTGCCGCACGATGCGGGCTCACCACGACCGCAACAGTGATCACCAACGACCCGGAAGCGGTCCGCAGACTCGCCTGGGACTGCCCCGGTGGCATCGTTCGACCTGGAAGACCTGTCCGCGGTCGAACTCACCGCAACTCAGGTGCAAGCGTGGGTCGACAAGAAATACGAAGCTCGGGTCATCATCGAACAGCGCGGGCCAGTACTACTGGCTTGAAGCGCATACCGGCGCGCCGATAACATCGGCACTATGTGACCTGCTGTCAGGTGTCGAGTGATACCCGAGATTTCGGCGATGGAATGGCAGACCCGGGCTCGTCGGCTGGCCGAGGAGTTGGTGGCGGCGGGGAAGCTCAGGTCACCGGAGTGGAGGGATTCTATCGAGGCGGTGCCTCGTCACGTCTTAACTCCGGACGTGCTCCGGCGTGATCCTGACGGCTCGTGGCATCG
The DNA here is from genome assembly GCA_050700355.1 of Pseudonocardiaceae bacterium. Lineage (GTDB taxonomy): Bacteria > Actinomycetota > Actinomycetes > Mycobacteriales > Pseudonocardiaceae. The sequence goes on along the minus strand of JBOHHE010000407.1, from coordinate 8,862 downwards.
GCTGGACCACAGCACACCAGGAGGTCGCCGTGAGTGGCTGGACCTTGTCTACTCCAATACTGCTCTGCTCACCGCTACCACCGACACACCGGGATCGGGTTCGTTGCGCTCGTCGTCGAGCATGCCGGGCCTGATGACGCGGATGCTGGAGTCGCTGGATGTCCAGGGCGGCCACCGGGTTTTGGAGATCGGCACCGGCACCGGCTACAACGTGGGCCTGCTCAGCCGACGCCTCGGCGACGCGAATGTGTTCTCCGTCGATATCGAGCCCGATCTCGTGGACTTGGCGCGTGCCCGGCTGGCCGAGCTGGGCTATCACCCCACCCTGCGCACCACCGACGGCGCCGAGGCCTGGCGGACTGCGCCCCGTTCGACAGGATCATCGCCACCTGCGCGGTGATGGAGCGCAGGGCCATTTCGACCCCGTCTACGCCGCCTTCATGGACCTGCGCCGACAGCACACCGCGCCACCGTCGGGCAGACCAGCCAAGGACCGGTCCGGCACCCCACGACACCGCACCAGCACCCTGGATCCAAACACCATCCGGTGCACATCAATGGCCGTTGGTCGGCGGCCCGTTCCAATGACACCCGGGGCTGGGCGGCACTCCCTTCCGTGATGCCGTCGAGTTGGCGGGCGCCATCGAAGGCTTCACTGCCGAACGACTGACCCGAAGAAGTCGGGGCTTGGTGGAGCTGACAGGGTGCTCTGGTAGACCCGGTGGGTGAGCAACGTCGGCCGGTCTCGTCGTGGGCAGCGGGTGCCCGCTGCCGCGTTGCCCGTTGCCCGGGTGTGTGTGGACACCCCCCTTGCCCACCTCGACCGCCTCTTCGACTACCAGGTGTCCGAGGAGCTGGATGAGTCGGCGGTGCCCGGGGTGCGGGTGCGGGTCCGGTTCGCCGGTCGGCTGGTGGACGGGTGGCTGCTGGAGCGGGCGCCGGGCTCCGATCACCCTGGCGAACTCGGCTGGCTGCATCGGGTGGTCTCCGCCGAGCCGGTGCTCAGCCCGGAGATCGCGGCGCTGGCGCGAGCGGTGGCTGATCGTTGCGCGGGCACGATGAGAGACGTCCTGCGCCTGGCGGTGCCGCCGCGACACGCCCGCACCGAGGCCGAGCCGGGCAGGCCGGTCGCGACCCGGCCTGCGGTGCCGACAGCCAGCGGCTGGGCGCGCTACCACCGAGGCCCGGCTTTTCTGGACGCGCTGGGCGAGGGTCGGGCCGCACACGCCTGCTGGCAGGCGTTACCGGGGGAGGACTGGCCGGCCCGGCTGGCCGAAGCCGCGGTCACGATTGCCGCCGTCGGCCGTGGTGCGCTGCTGGTGCTGCCCGACCACCGCGACACCGCGCGGGTGCACGCCGCGATCGCCGCATTGGCCGGTGACGATGCGGTCGTCACCCTGGCCGCCGAGCTGGGGCCGACACAGCGGTACCGCCGGTGGTTGGCGGTGCGCCGGGGTGCGGTGCGGATCGTGGTGGGCACCCGGGCCTCGGCCTTTGCCCCGGTCGCTGACCTGGGCCTGATGGTGTTGTGGGATGACGGCGACGACCTACACGTCGAACAGCGCGCCCCTTACCCGCACGTCCGGCTGGTGCTCGGCCAGCGCGCGGTGCTCGAAGGAGCCACGCTACTCGTGGCAGGTCACGCCCGCACCGCCGAGACCCAGCTCTCGGTCGACACCGAACGCGCCCACGAAATCGTCGCACCCCGGCACGTGGTGCGGGCCGCCGCGCCGCACATCACCGCGATCGGGGAGGACGACACCCAACTGGCCCGGGATCCCTCGGCCCGGATGGCGCGGTTGCCCAGTGTGGCGTTCGAGGCGGCCCGTGCGGCGCTGGGTCGGGACCGGCCGGTGCTGGTCCAGGTGCCCCGTCGTGGCTACGTGCCCGCCCTGGCCTGCGGACGATGCCGGGCCCCGGCCCGGTGCCGCCGTTGCGCAGGCCCGCTGGCGTTGCCAATCGATGCGGAGGGTCCGCTGACCTGCCGGTGGTGTGGTGGCGCCGAAGCCGGCTACCGGTGCTCGGCGTGCGGTACGCGACGGCTGCGGGCGATGGTGGTCGGCGCCCGGCGCACCGCGGAGGAGCTGGGCCGCGCCTTCCCGGGGGTGCTGGTGCGCAGCTCCGGCGGGGACCAGGTGCTGGCGGACATCCCACCGGGGCCTGCGTTGGTAGTCGCCACACCGGGCGCGGAGCCGCTGGCCCGCTATGGGGCGGCGCTGTTGCTGGACGCGGCCGCCTTGCTGGCTCGACCTGATCTGCGAGCTGCGGAAGAGGCGCTGCGCCGCTGGATGACCGCGGCGGCGATGGTGGAACCGGCGGCCGACGGTGGCCGTGTGGTGGTGGTCGCGGAAGCCTCGCTGGTCCCGGTGCAGGCGCTGATCCGGTGGGACCCGGGCGGCCATGCCCGCGCCGAACTGGCGGCCCGCGCCGAGCTCGGCTTTCCCCCTGCGGCGCGGATCGCCGCGGTGGACGGCGCCCCGGACACCCTGGCCGGCCTCGAAGCGGCTGTGGACCTGCCGCCAGGGGCGCAACTGCTGGGGCCGGTTCCGCTGCCCGCTGGGCGGGCAGCGCCTGAGGAACCACGGGAAAGGCTGCTGATTCGGGTACCCCGTTCGCAGGGCCGCGCCCTGGCCACCGCGCTGGCCGCGTTGCAAGCCGTCCGTAGCGCCCGCAAGTTACCCGGCTCGATTCGGGTCGAGCTCGATCTGCCTGCCGGCTCGTGAGTGAGGTTCGCAAGGCATACTGGCGCGGTGCCTCTTCAACCCATCAGGCTGTTCGGCGACCCGGTATTGCGTGCCCGCGCGGACGAAGTGGTCGACTTCGACAAGGAGTTGCGCAACCTGGTGCGCGATCTGTGGGACACCATGGCCGACGAGGGTGGCGCCGGGCTGGCGGCTCCTCAGCTGGGTGTCTCGTTGCGGGTGTTCACCTATCACTGTGACGGATTCGCCGGGCATCTGGTCAATCCGACCTTCGAGGTGGTGGGCGAGGAAATGCAGGACGGCCCCGAGGGTTGCTTGTCCATCCCGGGCCTGAGCTGGGATTGCAAGCGCCATCTGCATGTCGTCGCACGTGGTCAGGACCAGCACGGCGAACCGCTCGAGGTGGCGGGCACCGAATATCTGGCCCGGGCGATCCAGCACGAGACCGACCATCTCGACGGCGTGCTGTTCACCGACCGTCTCGACCCCGAGACCCGCAAACAGGCCATGCGGGAGATCAGGGAGGCGCAGTGGTTCGGCGCGCCCGAACCGGTGGTCAAGGTCAGCCCGCACCCGTTGCTGGGGAAGGCGCGCTGAATAGTGCGGCTGGTTTTCGCAGGCACCCCCGAGGTTGCGGTGCCCTCGCTGCAGGCGCTGTTGGAGTCGAAACGGCATGCGGTCGTCGCGGTCCTGACCCGGCCGGACGCGCCGGCTGGACGAGGACGTCGGTCGGCTCGCTCCCCGGTCGGCGTCGTGGCCGAGCAGGCCGGACTGGAGGTGCTCACCCCGCGCCACCTGTCCGAGCCGGATTTCCTGACCCGGCTGGCTGAGTTGGCCCCGGACTGTTGCCCGATCGTCGCCTACGGCGCTCTGGTACCCCGGGCTGCGCTGACGCTGCCCCGGTACGGCTGGGTCAACCTGCATTTCTCGTTGCTGCCCGCTTGGCGTGGCGCCGCGCCGGTGCCTGCCGCGATCCGGCACGGGGACGCCATCACCGGTGCGTCCACCTTCGCGCTTGAGGAGGGGCTGGACACCGGACCGGTCTACGGCACACTCACCGAAGTGATCGGTCCGCAGGACACCGCCGGGAATCTGCTTTCCCGTTTGGCGCAGTCCGGGGCGGGGCTGCTGGTGTCCACGCTGGACGGGGTCGCTGACGGTCGGCTGAGCCCGATGCCCCAGCCTGGTGATGGAGTCTCCTATGCCCCGAAGCTCACCGCTCAGGACGCTCATGTGGACTTCACCGCACCGGCATTCGCCGTGGACCGTCAGGTTCGCGCCATGACACCTGCACCCGGTGCCTGGGTCTATTTCCGGGATCAGCGCCTGGGCCTGGGGCCTCTGTACCCCGCTGATGCCAATGGGCTGGTCCCCGGGGAGCTGGGACCTGGTGAGGTCCGGGCGGGTAAGCGTGAGGTGCTGGTCGGTACCGCGACTGGAGCTATCCGGCTGGGTGAGGTCACCCCATCGGGCAAGCGCGCGGTGCCTGCGGCGGACTGGGCCCGTGGCGCCCGGCCGAAACCGGGGGAGCGGTTCGGGTGACCGCTCCCCGCAGGCCTGCCCGGCCGCGTCGACCAGGCCCGCCCGCCCGACGTTCCGGACCGCGCCGACCTCCCGTGGAGGATCCGCCGCGCCGCGCCGTGCTCGATGCACTGGCCGCGGTGCGGGTGCGGGACGCCTACGCCAACCTGGTCCTGCCCAGGCTGCTGACCGAACGCGGGATCAGCGGCCGGGATGCCGCCCTGGCCACCGAACTGTGCTACGGCACGAGCCGGGCGCGAGGCCTGCTGGATGCGGTGCTGGAGTCCTGCGCGGACCGCCCGCTGTCGCAGGTGGACGGTGAGCTGCTCGACGCCCTGCGGCTGGGGAGCTACCAGTTGCTGCGGACCCGGGTGCCACCGCACGCCGCCGTCGCCGCCACCGTGGACCTGGTGCGGGCCGGGCGTGGCAGTGGCGCTGCCGGCTTCGTCAACGCGGTACTTCGCAAGGTCGGCAGGCAGGATGAGAAGGCCTGGATTCAGGTGGTAGCGCCGGAGCAGCAGGAGGACCCGGTGGGCCATCTCGCGATGGCGCACTCGCATCCGAGGTGGATCGCGCAGGCATTCGCCGACGCCTTGAGTGGTGATCAGGACGAGCTGGCCGCAGCGCTCGCGGCCGACGACGTCCGCCCGCTGGTGCACCTGGCCGCGCACCCGGGCCGGCTCAGCGTTGCCGAGCTGGCGGCGCTGACCGGCGGACAACTCGCGCCGTACTCACCGTACGGCGTGCATCTCGGCGACGGCGGCGACCCGGGTGAGCTGGCCCCGGTCCGCGATCACCTGGCTCATGTGCAGGACGAGGGCAGCCAGCTCGTCGCGCTCGCCTTGGCCGGTGTGCCGCTCGACGGCACGGATGTCCGCTGGCTGGACCTCTGCGCCGGACCGGGAGGCAAGGCGGCGCTGCTGGGGGCACTGGCGGCCATCCGGGGAGCAGGTGTGGACGCTGTGGAGAAGGCCGAGCATCGGGCCCGCCTGGTCAGCCAGGCCTGCGCGGGACTGCCGGTGCGGGTGCACGTCGCCGATGGCCGGGACAGTGGGCTGAAAGATCGGGACTTCGATCGGGTTCTGGTGGATGTGCCGTGCACCGGGCTCGGAGCGCTTCGTCGCAGGCCGGAGGCACGCTGGCGACGGTTGGCCGAGGACATCCCTGGACTGGTCCGACTGCAGAAGGAGCTGCTCCTGGCGGCCCTGCGGCTGGTCCGGCCCGGTGGCGTGGTGGCCTACGTGACCTGCTCGCCGCACCTGGACGAGACGGTGGGCGTCGTCGCGGACGTGGTGCGACGCAGCCACGCCGAAGAGCTCGACGCCCGCCCCATGTTTCCTGGCATGCCGGCCCTGGGCGCGGGACCGCACGTCCAACTCTGGCCCCACCGCCACGCCACCGACGCAATGTTCTGCGCCCTCCTCCGCCGCTAAGCCCCACCCCCAGCGTGTACTGGTTGGTTATCGCGGTCAGATTCGTCTTGCTGCCACGAACCAGGTGCCATCCAGCATGATCTGCCCACCGATCTCGGCGGCGAGTTGCACTGCGCTGAGGTACCGCTTGTACACCCGATGACGAGATCCGTCGTTGAGCACTCGTTCCTGCCATTGCTCCGCATCGACTCCCGGCCGCAGCGCGGAGTCGATCACGATCAGTTCTCCTGCCACTCGCTGCGCTTCCGCAAGAAAGGCGTCCCGTTCTTCCTTGGGAAGGTGCCCATAGAAGTGACTCGTCAGTATCCGGTCGAATCCCCTGTCGACAAACGGCAGTTCCAGCGCGCTCCCGACGAGGGCGAGGCCGTGGGGCAGCCGCTGCCGGGCCAGTGCCACCATCGCTCTGCTCTGATCGAGCCCTACGACGATGCCCCGCAGATGTCGGGTCAAAAAGCCGCTGCCACAGGCGACGTCCAGGGTGCGGACCGCAGGCAGGCTGCGCACCAGCTCGACCAGCCCGGCGACCTCGGCCGCCCATCCCGGTCGGTCCTGATCCGCGAAGCGGCCTCGGTTCTCGTACCACTCGTCGTACTCCGCGGCCCGTCGGTCGTAGTACTGCGCCGTTTTCCGATCCCGCGCGAAGGCGGGATGGGGCGCTGTCATGACCTCAGTGTCCCACTGCTTGGTTTCTCTAATATTGTCTGCGCGGGGGGCGCGCCGAGCCGGTGACTGAGCGCGATACCGTGCAGCTGTGGCACATCAGCCGATGATCGCGCCGTCCATCCTGTCCGCTGACTTCGCCCGGCTCGCGGAGGAGGTCAACGCTGTTCAAGGAGCCGACTGGCTGCACGTCGACGTGATGGACGCGCACTTCGTGCCCAACCTCACCCTGGGCCTTCCGGTGGTGCAGAGCCTGATGAAGTACACCGACATCCCCGTCGACTGCCACCTCATGATCGAAAATCCGGATCGGTGGGCGATCGGATACGCCGAGGCGGGCTCCCACAACGTCACCGTGCATGCCGAGGCGGCGCATGATCCGGTGAAGTTGGCGAAGGACCTGCGTGCTGCCGGGGCCAAGGCCGGCCTGTCGGTCAAACCCAAGACCCCGCTGGAGCCCTGGGTCGAGGTGCTGAAGCACTACGACACCTTGCTGGTGATGAGCGTGGAGCCCGGCTTCGGTGGCCAGTCGTTCATTTACGAGGTACTGGACAAGGTGCGCACCGCCCGGCGGCTGGTGGACACCGGGCACCTGACCGTACTGGTGGAGATCGACGGAGGGATCAACGCCGATACCATCGAGGCCGCCGCGGAAGCCGGAGTGGACTGCTTCGTCGCTGGCTCGGCGGTGTACGGGGCGGACGACCCGCAGCGGGCCGTCGAGTCGCTGCGGGCTCAGGCCCGGGCGTGCGGGGGTCGGTGAGGCGTAGCGCTCGGGAGGCGCAGCTGTGTTCACCGGTATTGTCGAGGAGCTCGGGGAACTCGTTGGTCGAGACGAGCGGCTCGACGCGGCGCGGTTCGCTGTACGCGGGCCATTGGTCAGCTCCGACGCGCAACCCGGGAACTCGATCGCGGTCAACGGGGTGTGCCTGACCGTCGTCGACGTCGAGGACGACGTGTTCACCGCCGAGGTGATCGGCGAGACGCTGCGCCGCTCCAGTCTGGGGCAGGCCCGGATCGGAGATCGGCTGAACCTGGAGCGGGCAGCGAAACTGGGCGACCGGCTCGGCGGGCACCTGGTACAGGGCCACGTCGATGGAGCCGGCACCGTGCTGTCCCGCACCGCTGCACACGAATCCTCTCCGTGGGAGCTGATCCGGATCGGGATGCCGGCCAGGCTGGCCCGCTATGTGGTCGAGAAGGGATCGATCACCGTGGACGGGGTGTCGCTCACCGTGATCGAGGCGGGTATCAACGACTTCTCCCTCGGGCTCATTCCTACTACCCGGGAACTGACCACCCTGGGTCTGCGACTCCCCGGTGAGCTGGTGAACCTCGAGGTCGACGTGATCGCGAAGTATGTGGAGCGGTTGGCCTCGCCACAGTGGAGGGCACATCGTGCCACCGGTGGAGCGGGGCTGGGGGATGATGCGGGGGAGGAGGACCGATGACTGAGAGCGCCTTCGCCGGCATCGACCGGGCGATCACCGACGTGGCGAACGGACGCCCGGTGGTGGTGGTTGACGACGAGGAGCGGGAGAACGAGGGTGATCTGATCTTCGCGGCGTCGCGGGCCACCCCGGAACTGCTGGCGTTCATGGTCCGCTATACGTCGGGATACATTTGCGTGGCCCTTACCGGGGACGACTGCGACCGGCTGGATCTGCCGCCGATGTACCACACCAACCAGGACAAGCGGGGCACCGCCTACACCGTCACGGTGGACGCCCGGGAGGGCGTCACGACGGGAATCTCGGCGGCGGATCGAGCTCACACCATCCGATTGCTCGCTGACCCGGACGCCAAGTCGGTCGATTTCGTACGACCCGGGCACGTGGTGCCGCTGCGGGCCAAGGAGGGCGGCGTGCTCCGGCGTCCTGGACACACCGAGGCCGGCGTGGACCTGGCCCGGCTGGCGGGCCTGCCTCCTGCGGGGGTGCTGTGCGAGATCGTTTCGGCCAAGGAATCCGGCGAGATGGCCCGTCGTGATGAGCTGGAGGTGTTCGCCGCCGAGCACGACCTGGCGCTGATCACCATCGCGGATCTCATTGCGCATCGGCGGCGGTTCGAGAAGCAGGTGGAGCGGGTGGCGCAGGCCCGTATTCCCACCGTGCACGGGGAGTTCACCGCGATCGGATTCGACTCGGTGCTCGATGGGGTTGAACACATCGCGCTGGTCGCCGGGGAGATCGGGGACGGGACCGACATCCTGGTCCGGGTGCACTCGGAGTGCCTGACCGGTGACGTGCTGGGCTCGCTGCGGTGCGACTGCGGCCCGCAGCTGGATGCCGCGCTGGCCGCCATCGCCGCCGAAGGCCGGGGGGTGGTGCTCTACGTGCGCGGTCACGAAGGCCGTGGCATCGGGCTGATGCACAAGCTGCAGGCATATCAACTGCAGGACGCCGGTGCTGACACCGTCGATGCCAACCTTGCGCTGGGCATGCCTGCCGATGCCCGTGACTACGGCACCGGGGCGCAGATCCTGGCCGATCTGGGAGTGCGGTCGATGCGGTTGCTGACCAATAACCCCGCCAAGCGGGCCGGCC